>JAYTYM010000032.1:0-2477 GCA_043742365.1 bacterium
GAAGAACTCGCACTTGAAGAGATCCTCGACGAGGCAGAGAGCAAAATCTACTCAGTTACAAACATCTCTTCTGGCTCAGGTATTCAGAATATTAAGGATGCACTCGTAGAAGCATGGATACGTATCGAAAAGATCCACGAGAACAAAGATGGTCTTCGTGGAGTTCCGACAGGATTCCCAAGTTTAGACAAACTCCTCTCGGGATTACAAAAATCAGATCTTGTTATTCTTGCCGCTCGCCCATCAATGGGTAAGACATCGCTTGCACTCGACATCGCGCGTAAGGCATCTGTCGAACACGGCGTACCTGTTGGCATCTTCTCTCTCGAAATGAGTTCACAGCAATTGATCGACCGTATGCTTGCAGCCGAAAGCTCTGTCGATGCGTGGCGTTTGCGTACGGGTCAACTTTCCAAAGATCATGAGTTCGCATATTTGCGCGAAGGCTTAGACAGACTTTCAAAAGCACCGATCTTTATCAACGATCAGGCAGGTATAAACATCATGAACATGCGCTCTGCTGTACGCCGCATGAAAAGCGAGCACAACTTAGGGCTTGTGGTTGTCGACTACCTTCAGCTCATGACCCCAATGCGCTCGACCGACTCGATGGTGCAGCAGGTCACCGAGATCTCGCGCTCGCTTAAAGGCCTTGCGAAGGACCTTGATGTGCCTGTACTCGCACTTTCTCAGCTTTCTCGTGCCGTTGAGCAGCGCGGTGGCCGTCCCCGCCTAAGCGACCTTCGTGACTCAGGTTCCATTGAGCAAGATGCCGACGTGGTCATGTTCATCCATCGCGAAGATAAGGCCAACAAAGACCAACCTTCAGACAGACCGGGTATTGCCGAGATCATGATAGAAAAGCACCGTAACGGCCCTACAGGCCTCGTAGAGCTCTTCTTTGACGATAAGCACACTACCTTCCGCGAAATAGAAAAAGGCCGTGGGGGTGGAGCTGACGAAGCTTTTGATGTATTTTAAAGAACGAAGGTCTATAGAAGCACTGCTTCTTTCTGACTCTCACTTTCCATATGGATTCTATTTCTAAACTCGCTTCTTTATTTGCGGAATTTCCTGGGATCGGCTCACGCCAATCTCGCCGTTTTGTTTATTTTTTATTGAAGCAGAACAAAGGTTACATCAACGAACTCATACGCGCAATTGAATCCCTCGACGGCGCCATCTCGCAGTGCGGTAGATGTCATCGTTATTTTACAAAGATGTTCCCTGCAGCTCCTGACCGATGCACGATATGTAGCGACGAGTCCCGCGACCACAATACACTTATGGTGGTAGAAAAAGATTCGGACCTCGAGGCTATCGAGCGCAGCGGCACGTATCAAGGTACATATTTCATCCTTGGCGGCATACTCCCTATTCTTGAAAAGAATCCCGCATCGAAGATCCGCATCAACGATCTCATGCGCTTGATCGAAGCTGAGTCAATGGATATCAAAGAGATAATACTTGCCTGTGCAGTCACACCCGAAAGCGAGCACACCGCAGAATATGTGCGCGAGACTATTGCACCAATCACCAACACTCACCTAATAAGCGTAACCACTCTCGGTCGCGGACTATCAACAGGCACAGAGCTTGAGTACTCAGACGCAGAAACTCTCCGCTACGCACTCCTCGGAAGAAAATAGCATTTGATGATTATTAGGAATCAAAAGTTCAGATTTTCAATTTTGACAATTTTGATGTACTGATTAAAGTGAGCAGATGGAATCATTGCTCAAGCATCTTACAGATACGTTGCCACATAGTGCGGGCGATTATGGACTCGAGATAGTCGTTGGTATGAGTATTGCAATGTTGTTTGGCTCATTCTTCGAATATTTCATACACAAGCATGTGATGCATCGTGGTCTTCCGTTTTTACAAAAAAAACGATACTTCGACCAACAATACAAAAGCCATGCAATACTCCACCACGCTACCTATTACAAAAAATTTGATCATGAGGATGACCCGCTTGGTAAAGAAGAGAGTATCATTTTTACAAAAGAAGAGATCATTTCAATACAAATAGCTCTCTTGCCTGCGCTCATTTTCATAGGATGGTTCTCCCCTGTTACAGCAATTTGTTTTTCAGTGGTTGCTTTCGCACACAACAACTTGTGGAACATAATTCACCGCGAAATGCACCAACCCCAAAAGCCAAGTTGGTCGCGAACAGCACTTTATCGCTTTCTTGCGCGACATCATTTCCTGCATCATCGCAATACAAACAAGAACTACAATGTCGTATTCCCATTCGCGGACTTTATTTTGAACACCTATGCTGTGGCGACCGTCGCGGACAAAGATGAGATTTCGTCGCTCGGTTATTAAAAGAAGTATTAGCTTCGCACTCAAGTGTGAAGCTTTGTGAAAACGTAATCTAACCAATAGCTTGGAATCACTTTGGTATTAACTCCTGTGGCGCACGCAAGGAAATACCCATGTGCAACCGCTCAGTATTATAGTATGGC
>JAYTYM010000033.1:0-3342 GCA_043742365.1 bacterium
TCACGCAATGCCTCGATTTCCTCCGCAGTCTTTAACTTAGCCATTTAAAGATACTACCATGTCCCGCCAAAGATAAAAGCGCCTAAGTCACATAGGAAAAATGAGTTATTTGGAATGCAATGCGAGTGCGTCGAGGAATGATCCCCGCAAGACGTACTCGGTGTACGTTGAAGTGGGGTCATATCCGATGACAAACACGCAGGGCGTCCAAATTACTCGTTTTTATTCGCCGAAGACGTTGGCGAGGATCTCTCGTTGCACCTCCTCAATCGACTTCTCGCCATTGATCTCAACGAAATCATAATCCCTGTCTCGGCGGTAGTGATTAATAGCAGGAAGCACATCATGATCGAACCAATCAAGCCTGCGGTTGATACTTTGCTCGGTGTCGTCTGTGCGTCCCTCTTTCTCGGCGCGTGCCATCAAGTGCTTGAATGACCATTCGCGGTGTACCTTAAGATAGATGACCGTCGGCTGTTCACGTTTGAAAAATTTAAGGGCAATATCAAGATGATGCGCTTCTGAAAGTGTGCGTGGTGCTCCGTCGAGAATGATATGCTCTTGCCCTGTGAGATTTTTCACAAACAGATCAGACCATATCCACATCGCAAGGAATGACGGCTGCAGTCCACCCTTCTCTTGTACTTCGCGCGCAATATGCGCAGCGTAGGTGTCAGCTTTGATGAATTCCCGAAAATGCTCACCTGTCTGCACATGAAATATTGGCGTTTCGGGGCCCTTCTTTTTTAAATGTTCCTCAAGTAGAGCTACCTGGGTTCCTTTTCCTGAGCCTGAGGCACCGATGAATATGAAAGTTTCTTTATGCATGTTGAGAGTATAACTGCACATCTTGATAATTCAAAATTACGCAACAAAATATTGACAGTATGCATTATTTTATATATAGTTTTCCGAGAAACATAAGGAGTTGCGATGCCCAAACGCTCAGTTTACGACAAGACCGCTGACCTCATCTCCCAGGAACCAAGCGAAGTGCTTCGTGCTATTCTCGAACGCCCCTTCTGGCCAAGACAACTCGACACCGGTACCTCCTATACCCGACTCGGTGATGATACGAGCGGAGAACTGACTGTCGCCATCGCAGCTGACGCTGACGCTTGGATTGCGGTGTTCTCCAAACCTGACCCTGAAGAATTCGGACTTTCGCACCGTTTCCGCTCGGGCTTCGGTGGTGGTGAGAGCGAGCGTGTCCGCAATGCCCTCTTGGTGCTTGCGCTTGCTATTAAGCTCGACAATCTCGAGCGCCCGCAGGATAATCGCCGCAAAATCGCGCCTGATACCCCCAAATAAGTTCTTTCTATTGATCGCCTAAACCGGCGATCTTTTATTTATTGACACCATTAACACAGTCCGTAGGATAAGCAGAGTAACGTAGAGGAGAATAAATTGAACATAGGATTTGTTGCCTGCGCCAAGACCAAGCGTGCGGGCATACATCCTGCCCGTGACCTCTATGTGTCGCCGCTCTTTCGCAAGGCATTTACCTTCGCTATCACCAATTGCGAGCAAGTATTCATTCTTTCCGCAGAGTATGGATTACTATCACCCGCAAAACAGGTTATGTCTTATGACCTAAGTCTCACAACAATGAGTCCTAGCGAGCGAGCGTTATGGTCTTTGCGTGTTGCCCTAGAGATACGCGAGGTCGCTTCCGGAAATGACGGATTGTTCTTTTATTGCGGTAGGTTATACCGTAATCAACTCATGAGCACACTTTCCCCTTCCTACCGCTGTTATGCTCCGCTCGCAGGCCTCTCCATCGGGCACCAGCTTGCATGGTACAACAATAGTACCCGCGAATAAAAACTGCACTACGTGCAGTTTTTCTTTTTAAGTACTTAGTTGCCAAGTAAAACAAAACAGCCTTTTGGGCTGCTTTGGTGTTTTATTATTTTACGTCAGCGCGTTTAATTTCTGGATACAGCTTACTGGCGGCAGAGTGCGTGTGTGTCTCGGGGGGCATACTTCCTGTATGTTCCCCAGACCACTCCACTCGACAACAGTAAAATGTGCCAGAAATGGAACGCGGTCTAGTATTCTCTCATACTTAACTGTGCGTCCATTTTTTTGATCAGGTCGAGTACCACTGAAACAACGATAAGGAGCGCTGTGCCGCCTATAGCGAGCTTGGTGTCGCCAGTGATCGATTGCATTGCGAGAGGTAAGACTGCAACGACTGAGAGAAAGAGTGCGCCGGCAAATGTTGTACGCGTAAGGATCTTTGCGAGATGCTCAGCGGTCGCATTACCTGGGCGAACTCCTGGAATGAATGCACCTGACTTCTGTAGATTCGTAGCAATGGCTTCTGGGTCAAAAGTCACGGCGGTGTAGAAGTACGTAAAGAGGAAAACAAGCACGAAGTAAAAACCTGAGTAAACCCAGCCTTGTGTGAAGTGGAGCTTTAAGAATTCTCCGATGTGCTGTGCGGTTGGATTAGCAAGTCCAGAAAGGAAGCCACCTATAAGCTGAGGGAAAAGTAATATTGAAAGAGCGAAAATGATAGGAATGACACCCGCCTGGTTAACACGCAGTGGGAGGTATGTTGAGACTCCACCGTACATCTTGCCGCCACGCACGCGCTTGGCGTAGGTGATGGGTACAGGGCGCTCCGCTTCTGTCATGACAATCACACCTGCGACAATGGCTACTGCGGCGAGTACGAATGCGAGATAGGTAGGTATCTCAGCCTGATTAAAGCCTGATGCCAAGATCTGTGATGTTGCGGTGGGGATACGTGAAACGATACCTGCAAAGATGATGAGTGAGACGCCGTTTCCTACGCCGAACTCAGAGATGAGCTCACCGAGCCACATAAGGAAGACCGAGCCTGCAGTGACGATAATGACATTTGAGAACATTTGAAATGGATTGAGCGTACCCAAAACACCTTGGTGGGCCAAGAGAATGAGAAGGCTGTATCCCTGAAGCAGTGCGAGGGGGATAGTGAGCAGACGAGAGTATTGCGTGAATTTTTTGCGACCGAGCTCGCCTTCCTCGTGATACATCGCCTTAAGCTTAGGCGACATCATGGTGAGTAGCTGCATGATGATAGATCCTGTAATGTACGGACCCACTCCGAGCATGACGATAGAAAGATTAGAAAGACCTGAACCAGAAAAGACGTTCAAAAGTCCGAGGAATTGGTTGTTCTTGAAGAATTGATCGAGTGCGGCGTGGTCAACTCCTGGGATAGGAACTGCGGCAGCGATACGAAATACCACAAGTGCGCCTATGACAAAGAAGATGCGATTGCGAAGCATCGAATCACTCATCATCAGTCGTAATTTGTAGAAAAAATTGTTCATGGATCACTTTGAGGCG
>JAYTYM010000034.1:0-4853 GCA_043742365.1 bacterium
GGCGACTGTATGAAAATGGAGTCGCCCTGCCCGATATCAAAGATGACGACACGAAGTGTTTTTCCATCACCCTTTTGCTCAAGGGGAATATACGTCGCAACATACGGAGCGACTGAAACTACAAGCGCAATAAGGAGAAGGACGACTCGTCGCAAAGTTCGTGGAGACAACGTCTGCATAGCAGGAGCATAGCATTTTTATATTAACAGCAAAAATTGCCCGAGAAATATCTGATACACACGGCCCAGCCTATCTAGAATCTATCAGAAAAATTTCTTGTACTCTGTGTAATTGTTGCGTATGAGCGTCTGCCACTTCCTGGTTTCGTGCGAGTCACCACCTATGTCTGCTTTAGAGTACACGAGCAATACGTGCACCGTTGCGGTCTTTGAGTTGATGGCGATGATGCATCTATTTCCCGACGCATGTCGCGAGACTTCAGTACCTGCAATCCTAAACTCTGTTTTGCAGATACTTACCTCGCCATCATGTGAGGTGGATATTTTTTCTGCAATCTTCTTCTCAAAGAGAAAATCAACAAACGTGAACTCTGTGAGTAAACCCTCACGAGTCTTGTCCCATGCACCTTTATATTTACGAGAAAATTTCTTTATGAAGTGAGTCTCAGCAAACCGCTCAAAGACAACCTTGTACTTCATATCTAGTAAATCTCATCGGGATCTTCCTGAGTAAAGATATCGTACGAGACAATCCCATTTTCTTCAGCAAACATGAAGGGCATTTGCTTGTGTGTAAAATGTACAATCTCATTAGTGCTCGCATCTTGCCACTTACTCCAAATATCTTTGATGAGTTTCATCTCGTCTTTAGTGAGAGTGTCGAGCATCGTACGCAATGAACCACGCGACTCCTTAAGCTCGTACATCGGGTTTCCATCACGCACGACCTGGGTAATATTGAGCTCACCCTTCTCTTCCATATTCTCAACAAGACTAAAGTACGTGTCTGGCACCGGACCAAACTCGATTTTGCGATAATTCATTCCGCTCATACTTTCAAGGTGACGGTAGTACCAAGCGAAGTCAGCAAAATAGAGCAGCTTCGCAAGCTTAGTCTTCTTGAGTATCTTTCCACTTTCCTGCGCTTCGCGCAAGAATGCAAGGAGCATGTGCTTATACTTCTTACTATTGGGGGCTTGCGCCTTGAGCAGCTGTTCGATGGTAATGCCAAAGACACGCGCCACGGCATCTGCCTCGGCGAGGCTGAGTTCCTTAGTTCCCTTTTCAAGTGCGACATACGAGGGTCGAGACATAGAAATGGCTTGCGCTACCTCAAGCTGAGACAAACCGCGCTCTTCGCGTAGGCGTTTTATAAATGCAGCATATGGTGTACTCATAGTGCTTAGTAGTCTACACCTATATGTATATTTTTTCAACACTGAGTGTTGATAATTTGACATATTTATCTATACAACTACAATATATGTGGTCGATTTTAATCAGTGTTTAAAAGCCTTGTTTTATGTCGAAAACATCAAAAAAAGCTGGTATAGCAGCATCGAAAGTTCTTCGAAGCAACAGTACGGGCAAGAATTCCAAAACTGCTGCTGGGTCAGCATTGCGCCAGAGGCGCGACCGTCGTTAGAGGGCACTGAGCAAACGTACTGGATTATAAAGAGCTAGAGGAGAAGGAGAAATGATTGAGTCGCGGATACTCACCAATAGCGTTAGAAAGGTACACCTCGCTCAAATAAAACCGTCGCACAAACGACGGTTTTATTTTTATGACGTTCTTAGGTTAAACCTTTGCAGAGACTTTATTCTTTTTTGGTTTTGCTGGTGTCTTTGCTTGTTCTGCAGCGATGAGGCGCTGATAGCGTTCAAAGAGGAATTCGAGGCGGGCGGGTTCTGAAGAAAAATCCGAAGGCTTTTTGCCATAAGCTGCATCAACAGCACGGTCGAGTGCGTGGTGCGCATCAAGAAGTTTTTTCGGCATCGTGTTTGGATTGTATAAATCTGCCAAGGCTGCGCTTGAGAATTCTGCGCGCGCGTCGAGGACGGCTTGCGCCGCGTCTTCGACGCGCTTCTTTAGTTCCCCAATCACCGCATCAGGCCACGGGAAATTGTTGTATACAATATCTTTTGAATAACGATATCGACTTTCAAGGCGCCCCGCGACCGCCCGCATCCATGTCATATGCATCTCGCTTTCCAGAACGCCAAAATGGTACAGGGTCGCCTTGGGGATCATCAGACATAGGTTGCTAGCAATCACTTCTTTTGACATAAAACCCATTGGGACATAGTTTCTCTTTTCAGAAGAGACACTGGGGACTAAAATATAATCAGACTTTGGTTGAGCAATTTGTCTAAACAGTGTTGGATATTTGAAACCACGGGTTGCCGCAGCCTTGCTTAAAGAACGAAATGTAGCCACATTCTCAACCCGCTTTGAAATCTCTACAAGAGCACGCAATTCCTTCGGGTCAGCATCCACTAACCACAAGCACCACCGCTCACTTCCATTGAGAAACTCTTCAGCTCCTATAAACCTACGGATATATTTTTGAGCACGAGGTTCGTTTTTAATAAGCAAGTTCTTTTCTTCGGTAGTTAAAATAAGATTTCCCCCATCTGTAGGTTTATTACCGTACACCATTGGTGGGACAGCACATAATGTCATTGCTCTATTTCTCACAAGAATACTCGATGCGTCCACCAAATATGGATTTATATTTTTTGTTATGAATTCAGTCGCCTCACTTTGTATATCTTTATAAACAAAAAGTTTACGCTCTTTGAATTGGCGTAATCCAAAGCCAATGATTATGCAATACACTGCTGCCTTCCCAGTAGCTTCATTGCTCCATTTAAATGTTTGATGTGCAAATCGAATATGAACGCCGAGGGGGCTGAGTAAGTCACCCCACAATATTCCTACCTGCTCTCCTTGCGCGATTGAATTAGTAGATACAAACGCACATTCGATGCTGGTGCCTTGTACATATTCAGCTGCCTTTACATACCAACCCGATACAAAATCCATAACACCAACTGAAGGTAGGTTATGTAATGCATTTTTTAAGTCAGTCTTTTGATCAGGAGTTTGCAAATGGTGCCCCAAAAACGGAGGGTTGCCCAAAATGTGTGTGAGCTTGTCTTTTGGCACCACCTCTTCCCAATTTAGTCGAAGTGCGTTTCCCTCTACTATATGTGGTGCTTCTGTAAGCGGAAGCTTCTTCATGGGCTTGCCATATACAGCGCCAAGCTCCATGTTCATCATGTGGTCCATGAGCCAGAGCGAAAGCTTTGCTACCTCTGCAGGGAAACTTTCTATTTCGATGCCATACATGCGCTCGACCGACATGCGTGAAAGCTTTTTTATATCGGCCTCGAGCCCAAAGTGCGCCTGCCCTGCACCCTCTACCTGTGAGATATAGCCCTTGCCACCTTTGTCCAGCTTTTTTATGATTTCTATTTCTAAACGACGAAGCTCGCGATATGCAACAACGAGAAAGTTACCACAGCCGCACGCAGGGTCCAAGAGTGTGATGGCTGCGACTTTGTCCCAGAGGGCGCGGAGCTTTTCCTCGCCTTTTGCTTTGTCGAAGTCTTCCTTCAGGTCATCGAGGAAAAGCGGACCAATCACCTTCATGATATTTTTTTCAGAAGTATAGTGTGCGCCGAGGTCGTGGCGTTCCTTTTCATCCATAACCGACTGAAACATTGAGCCAAAGATGGCAGGCGAAACATTTGACCAGTCAAACGTTACGCACTGCATGAGGGTATCGCGGATAGCGCGCGATCCAAAGATGGCAGGAATGGGGTCTTTAAAAAGTCCTCCGTTTACATACGGTAGTGCCGCAAGGGCATCGACCATGTTTGTCTGCCGCGCGTCTTCTTTTGTATCGAGCACTTGAAAAATAGTCGAAAGGTGCGCACCGATGTCAGAACCATCCTCTTTTGTTTCTTCATCCAAATATCTACGGAGACCATTTCGTTCAAAAATACCTGTATCGTCAGCAAAAAAACAAAAGACGAGTCGTGTGAGGAGATGCGAAAGGTGCTCGGGCGGATAAAAAGATTCTTTGAGTGCCTTATGAAGCTTACCGATGGCACGCACCGCCTTTACATCGATGGCACTGTCATCGTCATATTCTTTTGTCTCTGCGCTCGCGAGAAAAGCGAGTTTTTTAATATTTTGGGAGAGGTCCTTTACGAGGAAGCTCTGCATACGCTTCTTCCCTTTTCCCTCGAGGTCATGAATGATGAGGTGATTAAAATCGCACAGTACGACGTATCGGGGTTTATCCTCAACTTTGAGTGAATCAAAATAATCCATCGCTTGCGCGTACGCTTCATCAAGGTCCTTACCACGGGACTTTTGTTCGATGAGAAATTTCTTCGGCGCAAAGTAGTCCATCTTACCTGTGCCTGGTCGACCGTGTATTTTTACACGCTCCTCGAAAGAACCGATGACACGAGGATCAATGCCAAACAATGCAAAAACATCTTTCCAGAAAGGCTTAGTATCGCGATCTTCATCTTTCGCGTCAGCATAGCTGTGTGACAACGTCACAGCTCGCTCCTCGATGTCGCGCCAATTTAGTGTCATATAACCATTTTATACTGGCACATTTCGAGGGTTTTGGGTATGCGGGGAGAGGGTGGCGGGAGTCGGCGACAGCGCAGCAAAAATTCCCCAAAGGGGGGAATTTTTGCTGCGCAAGTCTGCGCGACCTATACGCTACCCTACCGAAGCATCTGTGTTACAAGTGCAACCATCTGCTCTTTGCGCTTTGGATCGCTTTCTGCAATGAGGAGCGTGAGCGCGGTGAGCGCCGCAGGGTTTATGTTGCGACTCCCTTTCGCACCAAAGCGTCGCAAGAACCA
>JAYTYM010000035.1:0-4850 GCA_043742365.1 bacterium
AAGCTCGCACATGGTGTCCCTATCCCTACCCAAGGAGCGAAAGATGGCAAAGCGGGCGCAACGCTCATCATTCCGCAAGCGACGAGTATAAGCATTCCCGATACGGCGAACTTGCCGAAGCTCATTCCGTATGTCGGCGGCACAACACTCCCACTGAATGCAAAGTCACCGCAAGGAAATGGGATCTTCTTGCTCGCTCTCTCGCTGTGGTTATTTATGAAAATGCTTTCGTATTATTCGCGCTCATACTACTATCTCGTCGAAGCGTTACTTGAGCGTGGTACGACAGGAGCGCAAACACCATATTCGACCCCGAACTACGAAGTCTGCAATGTGTATTACGAGACTGCGCACGGCGATCTGCTCAAGAGCTTTTGTCACTCCCAATATGGCAGACAAATATTGCGACGTACGGGGGTCGGCGATGAGACTGTTGATACATTTTTAAAAAATAGAAAAAATATCCTCAATTGGAATGAAAAGGAGAGCGAACTGCGTGGCACGTTCACTCTCAACGAACTTGCGCAAGTACTGGTGGAGGCGGATCAAGATTTCTATCAATTTCTATTTGAGCTTGGAGTGCGCGACAAAGAAATGTTCGGTGCAGCCGAGTGGGTAGAACGTGTCATCAAGAAGCAGAAACAAAAGCAGCGCTTTTGGGGTCGCGTTGCGCTCGGCCAGTCACAGTCGTTTGGTGCAGACTTTGCCTACGGTAGTGCATATATTCTTGGAAAGTTTGGACATGACCTTTCAAAGGAGGCGATCTCTGGTGGATCAAATTTCCGCTTCGTTTATGGCAATGAGCAGATCAGGCAATTGGAAATAGTACTTTCTCGTGCAAAAGAAGCCAATGCAATATTGGTGGGCGAAGAAGGCTCGGGCAAGATGGATGTTATTTTGGACTTCGCTCGTGACATCACCAATGGCTATACGAACCCCGCACTCAAGCATAAGCGCGTCATGGCATTCGACGCCAAGTCATTTACTGCAGTAATGAAATCCAAGCAAGAGCTCGAGACCGCGCTGATAAAGCTCATGAATGATGCGGTCAAAGCAGGGAACATCATCTTGGTCATCGAAGATCTTCCGGGGTTCATCCAAGGAGGTATGGCAGTCGATGCCGATGTGATGGGTATAGTCGACAAGTATCTTTCTGGCTCGGCTCTCCAAGTCATCGCTACCTCAGACAACTCTCGCTTCCATCAGTTCATCGAGCCGAACAACGGCATCATGCAGCGCTTCGAGAAAGTTATGCTTACTGAGCCTGCAGAGGAGTCGCTTGTCCGCATCCTTGAAGAAGTCGCCGAGGTTACTGAGCGCAAGAATCCTATTTTCTTTACCTATCAGTCCATCACTGAGATCATCCAAAGCGCTGAGCACTATTTCTCAGACGGCATAATGCCGGATAAAGCCATCGATCTTGTTGTCGAGCTTACGCCTACCATGCTCGCCAAGGGCGGGCATGTGGTCAAAAAGTCAGATGTTCTTGAATTCGTACACGAGAAGACGAATATCCCCGTCGGCAACATCAGCGAAGACGAACGTCAGCGGCTTATGGGTCTTGAGGAGCTGATGAAAAAGCTTGTTGTCGGACAAGAGCAAGCAGTGACGGTGATTGCCAATGCGATGCGCCGTTCACGTGCAGGCGTACGCAGTATGAACCGCCCAATAGGTAACTTCCTATTCTTGGGTCCTACGGGTGTGGGAAAGACTGAGACTGCAAAGGCACTCGCTACTGTCTACTTCGGCAACGAGGACGCGATGGGCCGCATCGACATGACCGAGTATCAAGGGGAAGACGGTCTTAATCGCATGATCGGTTCGATGGATGGCACTCAAGGAGCGCTACCAATATTACTCAAGGAGCAGCCCTACGGTGTCGTGCTTCTCGATGAGTTCGAAAAGACCAACCCCAAAGTCCTCGACGTATTCATGCAGGTGTTCGACGAAGGAATCTTTCACGATGCGCAAGGCCGAAAAGTAAATGCGCGTAACTCTATTTTCATCGCGACCTCAAATGCAGGCGCGCCCCTCATCCGTGAAGCGATAAGGGCGGGGAAGGAACTTGAGAGTGTAAAGAAAGAGATCATCGATCAGATCATTACCCAAGGCAAGCTCAAGCCCGAACTCTTCAACCGTTTCGATGGCATCATTCTTTTCCACCCTCTCACTATTCCCGAGTACAGGATCATCGCCGGCTACATGCTCAAGAAGCTACAGAAGCGTTTGCGTGAGAAGAGCGTTAACTTGGTTATCAATGATGTGGTCATCGAAGCACTTCTTTATCATGGGGTAGACCCTGACATGGGTGCGCGCCCGATGGCGCGTGCCGTGCAGGAACTCGTCGAACAGAGAGTGGCCGAAAAAATAATTGCAGGCAAGCTATTGCCCGGGTCAACACTTGAATTCTCAATCGATGATTTCCCTGAGCTCAAAGATATGTCACACGAAGAACTCGTCTCGACTCCCGTAATTCCACGTAAGCCAGATGAAGTACCTCAGTTTCATTCAGTAAATATTCCTCTGCCTCCACAATCACCACCAGCGCCGTCAGAGCCAATAGCGCCAACCATGCCGACGCCTGAGGCACCGATTGCGACTCCTACCAACCCGCCGCAATAGTTTCCGCATAAAAAAGCCGCACAATGTGCGGCTTTGTGCTATTCGGGGTCGAAGTCGACTTCGATTGAAGCGAGTGTGTTGTCGTCGAATTTGATCTTCCATCCGAGATCTTTGGACCAGAGTATGGCATCGACGAGTTTCCACTTATTTCTCGTGATGCGACGGGAATCGTGGAGGTGCCCACAGCAGAAGCTTTCGGTTACACCGATGTGGGTGTTCGAAGGAAACGTCAGGCGAATCTCGCTCGTATCCAGATTTACGGCACAAGACTGTACGGGTGCCGTAAGATCGCTCACGTGCGTGTCAGGGGCTCCAGTAACCGCGACGACTTTGCCGATTGGGTCGAGGCAAGCTCCTGCTTGGTGCATCAATTTGAGTTTCATAATGCGAGGCGTGCAGGGAACTTGGTGCAATACTGCTTCCATGTGAGTCTCCTAATCAATTATTGAACTTGACGCTACCAACGTTTTAGTATATCTATTAACAAATGTCAAATGGATTCTGGGACAACCTACCTAAGCCTTTTTTTGTACTTGCACCCATGGCCGATGTCACAGATGCCGCCTTTCGTCGTATCATCGCGACGCACGCCAAGCCCGATGTCATGTGGACTGAATTCGTTTCAGTGGACGGTCTCTGCTCAGCAGGGAGAGATATCTTGATGCGGGATTTTCAATATACCGACATCGAGCGTCCTATCGTGGCGCAGATATTTGGCTCCAAGCCAGAAAACTTTTTTAAAGTCGCAGAATTGATCGCAAAGCTTGGCTTCGATGGCATCGACATCAACATGGGCTGCCCCGATAAGAATGTAGAGAAGCAAGGAGGTGGCGCGTCGATGATGAAAGATCCTGAGCGCGCTCTCGCGGTAATCGCTGCAACAAAAGAGGGAAGCAGGGGTTTGCCCGTATCTGTAAAGACGAGAATCGGATACAACAATAACGAGCTCGACACGTGGCTCCCGATGCTGCTTGAGTCAAAGCCCGCTGCGATAACCATTCACGCCCGAACGCGCAAGGAAATGTCCGACGTGCCCGCAAGGTGGGAGCACGTTAAAGAAGCAGTAGAAATGGCTAAGGGGAGTGGAACCCTCATTTTGGGTAACGGCGACGTCAAAGATCTCGATGAAGCGGCACAAAAGGCCAAAGATACAGGCGCAGACGGCGTGATGCTCGGTCGCGCAATATTTGGCAACCCGTGGCTGTTCTCAAATGACCCAAATCGAAAGCTCTCGAACGTTTCGCTTGAAGAGCGCTTCCGTATCATGCTCGAACACACAAAGCTTTTTGAAGAACTTCTCGGTGACATCAAAAATTTTGCAATAATGAAGAAGCATTACAAAGCATATGCCAACGGTTTCGATGGTGCGAAAGAGTTACGCGTAAAATTGATGGAGACCAACAATTCCTTTCAAGTCGAAACGATCATAAATGATTTTTTGATGAAGCAAAATCTTGTGGCTCTATAAAAGTTGGTATACAATAGAGGGGTTCATGAATGAGTTTTTGAAAATGGATATATTCTTTGTGGTGACAACAGTGGTCGTCGTGTTGCTTGGTGTTTTTTCATTGGTCGCAATGTATTACGTGATTAAGATCCTTAAAAATGTCGAACATGTCTCTCAGAACGTTTCTGAAGAGAGTGATCACATCAAGGTCGACGTAAATATATTGCGCACAAAGATACGCGATGAGGGTATGAGGATGCAGCACCTTCTCGATCTTTTCGGCGGAATGAAGACTCGTCATCATTCAAGAAAAGCTTCCGAAAAAAAGGACAAGGAATCATAAGAACAAAAGAGGTAGTTTAAGTTAGTCGTGCGAAATTTTATAATCATAATCATTTGCATTTATGGCAAAGGTAACCCCAGTTAATAAGAAGAAGGTTGGATTAGGAGTAGGTTTAGGTCTTGCAGCTGCGGCAGCATCTGCTGCGGGATATTATTTTTACGCGAGCAAGGATGCCGCAAAGAACCGCAAGAAGGTCTCAAAGTGGGCAACAGACATGAAGTCTGATGTCATGCAGAAGGCCAAGAAGATGAAGAAGTTTGACCAGCGTGCATACAAGACCATCGTTGATGAGTCTATGAAAGCGTACAAGAGCGTGAAGTCAGTCAACCCTCAGGATCTCGCTCTCGCTGCAGCAGAACTTAAGTCCAACTGGAAGGCAGTCGAAGCAGAGCTCAGCCGTGTATCAGGAAGCGCAAAATCAGGCGTTAAAAAGCTTGT
>JAYTYM010000036.1:0-7929 GCA_043742365.1 bacterium
AAAAAATTCATGCCAACAATAAATCAACTTATAAAGAAAAATCGCAAGATCATTCGCCCAAAATCAAAGGCCATCGCCTTAGGTCGTGGTTTCAACTCGATCCAGAATCGTCCGATTTTCTACAATTCACCTTTCAAGCGTGGTGTATGTACAAAAGTGACGACAATGACTCCTCGCAAGCCAAACTCCGCTATTCGTAAGGTTGCACGTGTGCGCCTCACCAACGGAATGGAAATCACCGCATACATCCCAGGAGAAGGACACAAGTTGCAGGAGCACTCAGTAGTCATAGTTCGAGGTGGACGCGTGAAGGACGTAGGGCTTCGCTATACAATCGTTCGCGGTCGCCTTGATGCAGCGGGAGTTGATAAGCGTAAGCAGGGGCGGTCACTTTATGGCTCCAAACGCGCCGAAACCAAGAAGTAATTCCACATTTGGCGTACTGCTCGTCTTTCCCTCGATGAGTTTGGCCGACTTACTACGAAGTAAGCCTTACCAAACATCATCTCGGTGCAAGACTTCGCATTACATCCAAATCTGAAATTGCTTCGGTTCATCACCATTCAAGTTTTTCAAGTCATTACAGAATAATAATCGCCGGAGTACCGTGACTTGCGGGAAAAACCGACGAAATAAACCACTAATATGCGCAGACCAGTTAAAAATCGAAATATCCGCCAGCCAGACCTCAAGTACAGCTCACTTGAGATCTCAACGCTTGTAAATTACGTAATGCTTTCAGGAAAGAAGACTGTTGCAGAAGCAGTTGTCTATGATGCAATGGATCACATCAAAAATATCCTTAAGGTTGAAGACCCAATGGAGACTTATAAGGCAGCACTAAGGAACGCCGGACCTCTTATGGAAATTCGCTCTCGCCGTGTTGGTGGTGCGAACTACCAAGTTCCTCGCGAGGTTCGCCCTGAGCGCCGCACTTTTCTTGCACTACGCTGGATCATTGATGCAGCTCGCTCAAAGAAGGGGGCGCCAATGGCCAAGAAGCTTGCCGATGAGATAATCGCTGCTTCGAAAGGTGAAGGAGAAGCTATCAAGAAGCGCGAGAACGTGCATAAGATGGCAGATGCCAATAAAGCCTTTGCTCACTTCGCCTGGTAGTTTTTAAGGTATTTTTGGCGCCCTTTGTATTTTTCATCACAGAACGGTTCGGAAGCAGTATCGCTCATACAGCTTCTCGAACACATTCGTTGCGAAAAATGCAAATTGCATCCAAAAATCCTCACAAAAACAACAACAAAAATCCCCCACTGTCGGCGCACTTCGGGTTTGCCATCATCGACGAATTCGGAGGACGTACTCAGAGTACGACCTCTCGAATACCGCCGAATCGTCATCCCCGAATTGCGACCTAAATCTCTTGAGCGTAGCGATTAGAGATTGGAAGTACTCTGTGTGGTGCATCCAACATTGAACTTTTTTATAGAATCAAAACAAAAATCTCCCACTCGGGAGATTTTTGTTTGCATTTCTGCTTAGTTACTCGTTGCGCGGTATGCCTTAGGTTGAGTATGGTGCTTTTAGTCACAACTCGCTTGCGCTACCACTGAAAGGGGTGTTCTATTAATAACAGAAGTTACTTTATTTGAGTCACGGAGGGCATATGCGTGCTATTTTAATACTGCTTTCGCTTCTCCTGACTTTTGGCATAGGGGCAGCATCTGCACAACAGAGAGAAGTGCTAGTAATCTCTGAAAAGCTTTCGGTCGAGAGTGAAAGCTCAAGCTTGCTTCGCGACCACACACAATTGATGGCTGAAATGTACTCATTCTTAGCTTCCGCTATTGGAGTTACGGAAGAAGACACCGCTATCTATTTTGTGGGATTTCAACAGGAAGCAAAAGCTGAGCTCGGTTTTCTTTCTGACCTACAGCATGGCGAAGATTGGTCAAAGGAAAAACGTAGATCTTCAACCCACTTCCTTGGATACACCTACAGCGAAAAGCTAAGGGGTCGTCGCATTATTCAAATGGACCCCGACCTTGTTACAAGTTATTACACACGCGACCCAATGGGAATGTTCACTATTCCTCGTTCCCCACTATGGTATGCACTCGGGCATGAGATGGCACATGATCTGTTGTACAAAAAAGGTGTGCCGGAGGATGTCCAACACTGTGTAATGGTTGAGTCAGGGCTCGTCGATCAGCTGATCGCATTCCTCGAGACACACCACGCACTCGCATATTCTGGATTTCAGATAAGAAATGGCGAGACGCGAACATGCGAAAACTCAAAACATAACGCTCTTTCGGAGTAGAAAAATAAACCCGCACAAATGTGCGGGTTTTTTATCGAAAGCTTATGTACGTATGTGCATGAACGGCGACACGAACAATGAGGTCTTCGTAGATGACCCCCTTCTCATTCATGAGCGGACCGCCAAGGTAGACGCACACATCTCTGTCGTCACTACGTCCTACGCATTCAACAAGAACGAGACCACCAAAAACAGACGTGGTGTTTGTCGAGCCTCTGAGAACATAAACGCACTTATTGAGTAGTGTCATCGCCGCATTCATCTGGAATCGTGCACACTCCTCATCGATTTGCTTAAACGTTGAGCCGATGAGGGGGAGATAAATCGTGTTTGCACTTTTTGCTTCTTCGAGACACCTACTCCTCTCGTTTTCGATTCGCTTGTGCTCGCTGAACACTTTCCACTGACGCGAGTCTGTCGGGGCATTCAAGACCAACCTCCGACAAGAAACTGACTCTCGGGGGTGATATGGCGCACTTGCTTCTCTTTTGTTGCGGTTATGGTCACCGCCATGGCAAAGCACATTGTCTCACCACCTTCTTCGATGTCGGTACACTTGGCAAGCATCCAAGTTCCGTCTCGCTCTTTCAGCTTGATGAAGTGGTGGAGGAGTTGCTGTGTCGCCATCTTAACCTGCAGTTCTCGGTAGTCGCGCTTCACCTTGGCACGCTCTTTTTCCATCCGCATCGGAATGGCAGAGAGAAGTCGACTGCAGTGCGCATAAAGAAACTGGGCCGTAGTGTAGTCAACAAATGGGGCTATACAGGCATTCATGCTCGATCCTTTGCTTTACGAGGAAATTCTGCTGTTTTTTTAACACGTATATCCTAAATTGTAAAGATATTCCTGAATTATTCTTGCAATTTTGACACATTTTCTATATATTAGAGCCACGAATGGCCTCACGTGGCTTTTTTGTTTAGAGGCAAGGTCGCAGTCAGCGACCACTCGGATCTGCCTGTAATTGGAGTATCTTTTGGAAATGCTATTTATTTTTATCTGTTAATTTATTACGTATGGAGAGAGATTATCCCCTAGAGAAAGTTCGCAATTTCGGTATCATCGCGCATATCGATGCGGGTAAAACGACTACCAGCGAGCGCGTTTTGTTCTACACTGGAGTCAGTCACAAGATAGGCGAGGTACATGAAGGCGACACCGTCATGGATTGGATGGAACAGGAGCGTGAGCGTGGAATCACTATCACCTCAGCGGCAACAACCGCCTTCTGGAGCCCAACCTACATGCCAAAAGGGGATGATTCACGCAAGCATCGCTTCAACCTCATCGACACTCCAGGCCACATCGACTTCACTATCGAAGTGAAGCGCTCATTGCGAGTGCTCGACGGAGCAGTTGTTGTCTTTGATGGTGTCGCAGGTGTTGAGCCTCAGTCGGAGACAAACTGGCGCTATGCGGACGAGGGAAAAGTGCCTCGTATCTGTTTCATCAATAAGCTGGACCGTACAGGCGCATCATTTGAAAAATCCTACCAAAGTATCTTGGATCGCTTGACCAAGAAAGCAGTGCGCATGCAGATCCCCGTCGGAGAAGAGGAGCAGTTCGCAGGTGTCATCGATCTTTTGACGATGAAGTACGTGACCTTCGAAGGCGAAATGGGTAACACACTTATCTACCATGATATTCCTGAGGAGTACAAAGCAGATGCAGTAAAATATCGCGGCATGATGATCGAGGCTATCGTCGAGAACGACGAGAAGCTCATGAATCAATACCTGGAAGGCAAAGAACCATCGATCGAAGATCTCAAGCGCGTCCTTCGTGTTGCGACGATTGCAAATGATATTGTCCCGGTATTCACGGGTTCAGCTCTCAAGAACAAAGGCGTGCAGCTTGTCCTCGACGCTATTGTTGATTTTCTTCCGAGTCCAATGGACATGCCACCCACAAAAGGTCATGATCCAAAATCCGGCGATGAGATCTTGCGCCATCCTGACGACAAGGAACCATTTTCCGCACTCGCTTTCAAGATTGCAACTGACCCTTATGTCGGACAGCTCGTATTTTTCCGCGTCTATTCAGGTACGCTTGAATCAGGATCGTATGTCTATAATGCAACCAAGGGCAAGAAAGAGCGTATCTCCCGCATTTTGCGCATGCATGCCAATGAACGCGAAGAGGTGAAGAAGGTTTTTGCTGGAGAGATAGCAGCGGCGGTCGGCCTCAAGGACACACTCACATCAGACTCACTCTGTGATGAAGAGAACCCAATTATCCTTGAGCGTATTGTCATCCCTGAGCCAGTTATCTCGATGCGTATCGAACCGAAGACAAAGCAAGATCAAGAGAAGATGGGTGTTGCACTAGGACGTCTCTCTGCCGAAGATCCAACCTTCCGCGTCACAAGCGATACCGAGACAGGCGAAACTATCATATGGGGAATGGGTGAGCTTCATCTTGAGATCATTGTCGATCGCATGAAACGCGAATTCAGCGTTGAAGCAAATACCGGCAAGCCGCAAGTCGCATATCGCGAGACAATTCAGGGCGAATCTGAGGCTGAATGCAAGTACATTAAGCAGTCAGGTGGTCGCGGTCAGTACGGCCACGTCAAGATCAGGGTCAAGCCAATGGACCTCACTATCAAAGAAGAGGATCTGCCAAAAAATACCAAACGTTCGCCTGGATTCGAGTTCGTCAACTCGATCAAGGGAGGTATCATCCCTCAGGAGTACATTTCACCTATTGAGAAGGGTCTCAAGGAGGGAATGGAGCGCGGTGTCGTCGCAGGCTACGCACTGGTAAATATCTCGGTTGAGCTTTATGACGGTTCGTTCCATGAAGTTGACTCATCAGAAATTGCCTTTAAGATCGCAGGCTCAATGGCGCTTCAAGATGCTGCAAAGAAAGCACGACCTACGCTGCTCGAGCCAGTTATGTTGGTTGAAATAGTTTTCCCTGACAAGTTCATGGGAGATGTCACCGGATCAGTCGCAAGTCGCCGTGGTCAGGTCAACTCGATGGAAGACCGTGGAATGCTCAAGGTTGCAACCGCAATTATTCCGCTTGCCGAAATGTTCGGTTACGCGACGACCCTACGCTCGATGACTGAAGGCCGTGGAACATTCACCATGACTCCTGCTGAGTATGTCGCAGTACCTTCAAACGTCGCCGCAGCGGTGATAGAGATGAGAGGGAAATAAATCTAGAACGAGCATTAAAAAATCACCCACTCGAGTGGGTGATTTTTTGTTATGATCGCGCGAACGACCCCCCCAAAAAAAAGATATGTCCACGTACAATACTTCTTCGCGGATAAGAATATTAGACGCAATTATGCCGTGTGCTATGATTGCAATATGAACAATAATCCAGAAGGAAATATTTCTGTCGAGTCACTTGAGTCAGAGCTCGCTCGCTTACAGTCACTGCTTAATGCCAAGGAGACCGGCGCTGCCATGATGAAAGAACAGGGTATTGATGTCGGCGTTGATGACCCAGATAGGTCAGATCTCGAAAAAGAATATCGCGCAGTGAGAGCCCAGTTGATTGAGCTCGGTGCTATTCAGCCAGAACTCCCTAATATCTAAAATAGGACTTCCGCAAAACGCGAACTTCTTTGTTGCATTTCCTTACAGGAACTGCCCACTTGTTGGATGCTTTCTTAGTTGCACTAGAAAGATTCTCAACAAGTCTTGCGCCATGAGGAGTAACTCATGGCGCACCTCTACGACTCAGTCAACATATATGCGACCAAATTTTCTTGACGGTAATCCGTCTTTGAAAATGAAAGAGCTCCAGTGGCGCCCGCGAGTACTGAAATTTGGAAATACTCAAGGTGGTGTATCTTTTTGCGTAAGTCCTATAAAAGACGCGACCTCTCGGTCGCTGTTTTTTTATCCGCATGTTCGGGTTATGATAGGTGCATGTACGATGATGAAGATGAAGACGACGATGAGGGAGAAATAGATATGGAGCAACAAGTAATCGATGCAAAGAAAGGCACCGATGACCGCGCCTTCGTCGACGAACAAGCCAAAGAATATGATGCAATGAAAAAGCGCAAACGCGATGAACTTGCAGCATTAAAGCAACGACGACTCGCTGCTCAGTCGAAACTCGGCGCCAAAGAGCGCACACTACACGCACTTGAGATAGCCCTCAAGCGTGATCAATACGTCGAGACGCGCGAGCGTATCGCCGACGAAAGAAGCGAAGTGTCTGAGGATGCACAAACCGCACGCGAAGAGAAGGCC
Organism: bacterium; assembly: GCA_043742365.1. Taxonomy (GTDB): domain Bacteria; phylum Patescibacteriota; class Minisyncoccia; order Phycocordibacterales; family UBA6899; genus MHLP01. The sequence continues at coordinate 6,493 of JAYTYM010000036.1, forward strand.
GAGAAAGAGATCGAGGGAGTCACAAAAGGCAACGATCGTATAGAACGTGAAAGCGAATACGCCACATTGCTTGCTGAGGTAAAAGCGCTGCGGGTTAGAGCTGATGAAGCCGCGCGAGCCATATCGCTCTTGGAGCACGAACTCTTCCGCTCCTAGGAAGTTGACAGAGTAGGCAGAACATACGAATCTATATGAAGAATTGTTCTGTTTTTTGGGGGAGTCATGAAAGATGAACATTCGTCGATTGGAAAGATCGTCTTTCTCTTTGTTTGCACACTGCCGTATAAGTTTTTTTGCATACTTTATTTCGTTGGAACGCTGCCAAGAAGATTGCGGCAGATCAAGCGATACAAGGAAGCGCCAAAGCTCATTTGTATCCGGCGACTGTCAGATAAGCCCGTCACGGCACTAGAGGCATTTGATCTGGTTCGTAGCTTGCGCATGGCAGAGGGTCAAGAAGACTTTTCGACCAAGCAGCCGTCACTCTTTGATCTACTTGAAGCTCTATGGTCTGAAGGCATGTCGCCAGACTGGAAGATGCCGAGTGTGTCAGAGCTCGAAGCCGTACAGGACAAGGTTACCCTCGAGATCGACAGCGGAGTGCTCACAGGAACACCACGTCACGCATTCTTTATCTGGGCCCTTGATGAGCACCTCCACATGTTCGTTGCATACTCCCCATTTACAAAAAAAGTGAAAACGGGAGCACTACCAGAACATATCAGTCGCTCGGTCTTGAGGGGCAAAGCGCCGGATTCCCGCGGCACCTCTTACGCATACGCGGTCAGAGTGAGCATAAAAGAGCCTTAAGTAAACCCTCCTTCCCTGTGGGGTTTTTTCTTGCATATTATTTTCTTCATGTTATGGTGCATTTATGCAACAAGCAGCTAAATTTTTCTTTTTTGGAAATTTTTTTTGGGGTCGAGCCCCGATGGCTGATTTGTGTTCATAAAATTTTCTTGTGAATACCAATGAGCCATCGACCAGGGTGGCTCGTTTTGTTTATATCGACATAATTTGTACTTTGAAAGGAAATCTCATGTCAGAAGCTATGACCAGTCAGGGGGCAACGCTTCCCGCTCATCCGCGTGCGGAAATATGCAGAGAAACAATTGAACTTTTTATGAGTCATGGTATTGGCGCACATTGCCGATTTGTACAACGTGGTGGATGGTTCACCACCGAACTCACAACGAAAGACAAACTTTTCAGTTGGAACCAAGATCATGGAGGTTATTTCAAGCGTTACTCAACCGACCTTGATTCGTGGCAGTATCGCGATTACGATGACTTTTGTCGCATAATGAGAAGTCCTGAACTCTATGCGGAAATTTGCACCGACAATATTCGCATCTACAAGCACCGAGACCATTCGGTGTAAACAAGCCCGAGCGCCATGCGCTCGGTTTTTAATACCATGATTCTTCATGTTACAAT
>JAYTYM010000037.1:0-11038 GCA_043742365.1 bacterium
AACCCTCTCAGCGTTCTTTGGCGTCACTCAAGCCATACTCATGCACGTGCAAGGAAGCATGTCATAGTCAACTTGAGACTAATAGTTCTTTTTCGGCACAATGCCCGCTATCAAGCGGGCATTTGTTTTATTCACCCGAACTACCCACTTGGAAGCTCAACTTCCAAGTGATATGATAAAAGTAATGAGAAAAACAGAGTTTGCAAACGGGGAATTTTATCACATTTTCAATAGGGGGACAGATGGTCGAAACATCTTTGATGAGGTTTACGACCTTCAAAGATTCTTTGAAAGTATGAAAGATTTTAATGGCGAAGATCGCATCGGTAGCATGTACGAATACAGTTTTATAAAGAAGCAACTTGGAAGCTCAACTTCCAAGTTAAAAACACAAAAACCACTTGTAAATTTTATTGCATATTGTTTGAATCCTAATCATTTTCATTTTTTACTTGAGCAAGTTGAAGACGGTGGTATCCCCAAATTTATGCACAGACTTTCGACTGGTTATACAAAATATTTTAATAAAAAATACAAACGCACCGGCTCTTTATTTTCGGGAAGATACAAGGCAATTCACGTAGATACAAACGAATATTTATTGCGGCTGAGTGCATATGTTAATTTAAATAACAAAGTCCATCATATAAATAATAAAAAATTGGACTTTCCTGTCTACTCAAGCTGGAATGAATATGAGCAAGATGATGTAAAAAAGGCGATATGCAAAAAAGATGTCATTGTCGGGCAATTTAGAAGCACTAAAGATTACATTAATTTTGCTCAGGATGCATTAAAGCAGATCCACATGAATAAAAAAAATGATAAAGAGTTAAAGGGGTTATTGTTTGAATAACTTGGAAGTTGAGCTTCCAAGTTGGGTTTTATTTAGGGAGAGTGGTGATGCGGAAGACGTGTTTTGATGCGGGAACTATTTCACCACCGCCACTCTCAATGGGATAAAGATCGTAAAGCACACGGATGATACCGCGATGGGTGACGACGATGACGGTGTCGTTTTTACTAAGTGGAAGGGTTTCGAGAAATTTGATTACCCGCGCTTTTACATCCGCGACTGATTCACCGCCATAGGGGCGATAGTCATACCGCCCCTCAAGGTCGCTTTCGACTATCTCCGGATCTATCTCGCTTCTAAGCTTCCCCGAAAGCGAGCCGAAGTCGCGCTCCATGAGCTCGAATGCGCTCACTATCTCCACTCCCCATTTTTCATTGAGTATATGTGCAGTTTCTTGGGTGCGTACGAGTGGCGACGCGTAGATGATCGTGGGGGTTATCAAAAGCCCATCGCGGAGCGCTGTCACTTCCATGCGACCGGTAGCGTTTAGGTGCTCGTTGGGACCTTTCGAGCCCTGCAGACGATTCTCTTTGTTGAGGTCTGTCTCACCATGACGGATCACGATTAAATTCATATGTTACAGTATAGACTACAGCGTAGCCTGTATCCAGTATTAAGAAAAATGGTTATCTATACCAAACATGGACATTTAATTTTTTACTGACTAGACTACTAAAATGAAAGTGATAACTGAACATATTAATAAGAACGAAAGTGGTGAATCATACTTGAGACTTGATGCTTTAGGGAAAGGCATAAAACTTTCACCAAAATATGCAGAAATAATCTCTCAAATGCTTATTGCGGAAGCTCGTCGTATCGCTGATAAGCATATCGATTTTCTGCTAGGAAGCATCAATTGCCACAAATTTGTACTCTATTGCGAAGGACTTATATCAAAAGAAGAATTATATTCTCATCCGAGTGACGCAAGTCAAGATTTTACCTACCGAGAAAAAGCTTTGGCGTTATCCGATCAAGATTTTATTTTAATTACAGATATAAATGAATTAAAAGTATTAGCAAACAAATATTGCATGGATGAACAATTATGCATTGGGCAGATTCTCGATGCAGTAGATGGAAAACTCGCGCATTCTTTTTTGGTTGGGAAAGAATCTGTGACGAACCGATTTATTAGCATTGATAAGATTGGTTTCAAGCACCACCCTTTCTCTGTTCAAGAATTATCAACTTTTCTAGATCGCACAAATAAAGATGGCGAAAAAAATTATCAAAACCAAAAGTGGCGATTTTTACTCGCGCACTAAGACAGAGACCGCAATCAGTTTATCAGTGTATACTTCGTTCATGTCATCTGAAGAAAAAGCTCCAAATGAAAAAGATAATATTTGGCAAGAAAAATTAAATAACCTTGAATATATTGTTGATCGCCTTGGGCGACATATTGATCCAGAGATCAAAGAGACACTTGTTGCATTCGATCTCAATAATTTTCCTACCGACGGATCGTGCGGGGGGCATCTCGAAGAATCGCGCATAAGATTTCCGTACATTACAGGTGAAGCAGAAGGGAAGCCTATTTATTCTCGAATCGGCGAAGAAAAGGTAAGTACTGAACTTGCCGCTAAATATAATATTCCATTACAAGAAATTCGCCACAATAAAGAGGCTCATCTGGAATTTATGAATCTCCTTAGAGAGTGCGATCTTACAGACGATGCAAAAGCTTGGATCGTAAAAACAAAGCAGAGAACATGTGATCTCGAGCTTCTTCTTGCTGAGTTTAATCTTACACGCAGTGCCCAGGCTGAGGTTCAGCTTTCCGTCAGAAAAATGCCATATAGCTATCGCGTTGAGCCCAAAGCATACGCAATACCCCCAAAAGAACTTTCACAAGACGAGATTGAACGAGTAAGAGCAGAGATCACCGCTTCGCGTGAAGAATTTACCGCTCTCACCCAATTTTTGAAGGAAAGATATTTTGCTCAATAAGGGTACTGATGTTATTTTTTTCTGCGCGTGAGTATCAAACGCTCCAGTGGACTATTGGGTCGTTACCCATTAGACTTCTTGCATGAATAAAACATTCTCGATGAAAGTGGAAAAGATAGCCCACGACGGTGCGGCTGAAGGCACCTTAGATGGCGCTCCTGTGCGCGTCCACGCCATGCTCCCTGGCGAAGAGGGAGTTGTTGATGCGAACAAAAAGCACGGCATTCTCGTTGGGGTACTTAAGGAACTGAGCGTAGCCTCACCATCTCGGAAAACTCCCGATGAGCTCCACTATCTCTCCTGTAGCCCGTGGCAGGTAATGGAGTACGCGCTTCAGGCAGAGCTCAAGCAACAAATGATAACTGAGCTGTTTGGGTTTTACCCAGACACTCCTAAGGTCGGCTTTACGCCAGCGTCAAAGTTCTATGGTTACCGCACGAAAGTCGAATTCAGCTTCTGCGACAGGGAGTGCGAGAACGAGATACCTTTATCGCTTGCATTTCACGAACGCGGAGGTGGTTCACGTAGGCTCGCACTTCCGAAGGGGTGCGCACTCGCATCGGAGAATATGAATCAAGCCGCACTTGCTATTTGTACCCGTTTGCGCGAGCAAGGCTACACTGCTCGCGACTTGAAGACTCTCATCATCCGCGAAAGCAAATCTGATCAAAAATTGCTTGCGATACTTTTTGCAAAGAAGAACGCTATTCCTGAATTCCTCGTCGAGGATATTCCTAATCTTGCTGGTTTCTTGGTTTTCTATTCTACGGAAAAATCTCCTGCATCAGTTCCGACCAAGGGCCTATGGGGAGTCGGCGAAAAATATCTCACCGAGACGATCGATGGAACAACCATCCGCTATTCATGGGATTCTTTTTTCCAAAACAATATTCCCGTGTTCGAGGATGCCATCCACCTGATGCAGAAAGAATTGCATGCTGATGCCAAAGTTCTCGAGCTTTATGCTGGTGCAGGCACCATCGGACTCTTGCTTGCTAGTAAAGTGAGTGAGGTGAAGGGGATAGAGATAGTTGAAGGCGCAGTTGAGGCAGCAAACATGAATGCTCGCATTAACAGTATCGAGAACTATGAGTCAGAATGTCTCCCTGCTGAACAAATTGATGCAGAGCTACTCGCAGGTGCGGATATTCTCGTACTTGATCCGCCCCGCGTAGGACTCCACCCCAAGCTCCTCACACAAATAATAGAAAAGCTTCCAAAGAAGATCATTTATCTGTCTTGCAATCCGGAGACGCAGGCGCGAGACTATTCCGCGCTCAAGGACCATTATGGGATCGACGTGGTCCACGGTTTTGATTTCTATCCACAGACTCCCCACGTCGAAAGCCTTTTAGTATTACGGCTGCGCGAAGCGTAATTTTGGCGTCCCCCTCGTTGTTTTTGTGCTCGGTCGCGTGGCAGTATCACTCATACAGCCAATCCGCCACTGCGACTAAAAACAACTTCGTATTACATCCAAAATTCCACTTCGCGCGTATGATTTTTCGACCCTACAATCTAATCTTGAGTTTGCGGAAGGAATAGTGTAGATTAGCTTCATGAATAAGAAACAGAAAGTTGCGATCCGCAAGAAAACAAAGCGCGCTGGAAAGGATGTTCCTTCCCGCTCACGCTAACAAAAACCGCCTGATAAGGGCGGTTTTTTCTTGTCACTCAGCCCATCGATTGATCGGGCTGCTTTTCCTTTTTGAAGACAATCGGAGCATCTAAGTAGCGTTGCCATTCCTTTATTTTGTACCTAATGGAATTATCTTTGAAGGCAAAGGTCGACAGTGCTTCCCAGACGAACACCCAGCCGCCAATAAAGAGTCCTTGTCCAAACAGACTTCGGAATAATGTCTGGTCGAACGATTTATCAAAATATACGGCAGTGAAGAGAAATAATACTCCTATTAGAGAATTGCGCAGTGAATGCTTGTGCGAGCGCATGAGCTGCTTGTCGAGTACGTGCACACTGAACGCAAAATAATTGCGTAGTCCGCTTGCGCACTGCTCTTGTTTTTCTGTATCTAGTTCACTCTTAGGGAGATAGAAAACCACAGCGAGCGGATGCTTGAGGCTTATCTCTGAAGAGCACTCTTCAAAGAACGCAACGAGTGCAGGATGCACATCGCGACGCTTGAAGGGCGCAGGGTCCCACTCGTTGAAAATGTCTTCGTAGCTATCAAGGGCAACCTCAACCATGTATCTGTCGGTATCGTTGTATTTGCGATATATCTGTGTCGTAAGTACGGTCTTCTTTCTCATCATTTCATTCTACCATTTTGCCAGAGACGAACGACACTTCGAGCATAGCTCATTGATTACGAAGTATAAGAAATCGGACTTGATCGTATTGATCGAACCAAAACTCATGCTTCCAGTGTGAAACCCCTGAAATGTTTTTGGTGTGCTCATCTATGAGTTCTTCGATCCACTCCCTTTGATGTGCGTCACATTCTATATAGAAGGTTCCGCCTTGGACTAAGTATTGTGCACCAGTGTTGATGATGAGTTTTACGTAGTCGAGCCCGCGATCGCCCGCGAAGAGGGAAAGATGTGGCTCGTAGTTGATCACACTCGCATCCATCTCAGGAATTGACTTGGGGTCGATGTATGGAGGGTTGGCGAATATAGCATCATAGGTGCCCGTTAATCCTCCTAGCGCATCTGCCTGCATACATGTGCCACGCGACTCAACACCATTTAACTTCACGTTGATGCGTAGCTGTTCGGTGAGCTTTGGGTCGAACTCACTCAACTCTACGGTAGCATTTGGCAGATGCTTAAGGAGTGATACCCCAATGCAGCCGGAGCCAGAAAAAGTATCTGCAAGGCGAAGCTTTTCTTTGTTGAGGGCAGTCAATTCTATGACCGCGCGCTCGACCCAAAATTCTGTCTCGGGGCGGGGGATCATCGGGTGAAGTGAGACATCTATTTTGCACTCATAGAAAGGTATCCAGCCAATAACGTATGCCAAAGGCTCTGCCTTCTTCAGTCTTTCAACATCCGCAAAGAACTCCGGCGTCTCGACGCCGTTATGTTTTTCTTTAAGCAACCACTCAACCTCTTTGGGGTTCAGTGGTGGCAATTGTCCTGGTAGGGATGGCATAATTTTGTGAGCATAGCACAATTAGAGTGAGTCGCAATGATTCTTGTCTTTAAAAAACTACTGCGAGAGATGCAGAACAAGAGGATACTCGTGTCCATTTGGATTTAAGCATCCACCCTCAACTTTAATCGTGTCCTTATCGGCCACAAAAACTACTGAACAACCCTTTCCTGCAGGCACCTCCGTGTCCGCAAGTGTCGCGAGATGGTCCACATGATAGCTCGGGTTATTTGTGCGTCGTATGAATGAGTAATTAAAAGTCCGCTTACTGTCAGGGCCCATAGATAGTCCAGCAATAAGAAAACCATCATGAACAGAATCATACCAAGCAGAGGTCGATGAATCGCCATGTTCTTTTTCGTTGTATAAATTCTGAGCTAAAAGAACTCCATTTCTATCGTACAAAGAATACACGCATGAACCATTGATTGGCTCAGCATGTTTACTGTACTCGCAGGTACTAAACAGATTTGCCCATCGGTCAGTTGAGACGGCTCGGAGACGGCTGTTCTTCGGTGCCTCCCAAAGTTCTTTGATGGAATATTTTGTATTTCCTATAGGTGACCAACTGAAAAAATCCCCAACAAAAGCAAGTGTGGGTATCACGTTGCTCGAATTTACTACAAAAATAATATACCCATACTCGACAGAAATAAATATATATGTGCCAAAATTGTCGTCAGTAGCTTTTTGGCTAGAGAAAAGTTGGCACTTGTTTTGCATAAGAATGTCAGCTATTCGATGAGGAGTTAAGTCACTATATCCGTTATCATTGATACCCACCAAACTATTACAACGAATTTTTTTTGAAGGGTCTTGAATCTGCACGGACATGGCTCCCCCCTCGCCACTATCCGTGTTGTAACTCCATCCTTGATCTAACGGGACATTTTTAGCATCACTTTGTGAGCTTGCGCGGCCCCCAATCGCTCCAACAAGCAAAACAGTTATAAACATTGGTATTAAGTATCTTGGGGATATCATAACAACATTCTATCATTATTTGATTATATTTTTTGCTCGTATTCTCAGATAAGTTTTTTGTAACTAAAGACAAGAGTCGTCTCCTCGAGATAATATCTCTCGATTTATCGCATATGACTGTGCCCTTGGCAGGAAATCTTTTCCTACGGGAACTGCACACCTTGTTGGTTTCGCAAAGCCGAAACATCACCAAGGTCTTCGATTCCTGCATGTGCATAAGCAGTTGTGCACACTCGGTGATTTTCGCAGACTCAAATGCCCTTGGCAGGAATCGAACCTGCATCGCCTCCTTCGGAGGGAGGCATCCTATCCATTGAACGACAAGGACGTACGAATTTTTTGCTCGGTCGAAACGACAAGAGTATCGCTAGTATAGCGATACTCTGTCTATTTGCAAAAGCAAAAAAATCGGTACTAAAATTCATCCGCGAAGCTGACTTCGCCTGAGATACCAAGCTGATAGGCGGAGACATTGCGCTCAAAGAAATTAGTTAGCTCCTGGATATCTTGTAGTTCCAAGAACTTAAGCGGATTCTTCGATCCGTAGATGGGTTTCATCTGCAAGAGCTCGAGGCGGCGGTCGGCAATATACTGCAAATATTCACGCATGTCCTTAAGCGGTAGTCCTTGCACACCCTCACTTAAGATATCTTCGGCAAATGTCATTTCACAATCCACCGCTTCGCGCATCATGAGTACGACTTCGTCCTCCAGACTTTTGTCGAATAGTTCTGGGTATTCTTTGCGCATCGCACTTATCACTTCGTAGCCGAAGGTGATGTGCAGACTTTCGTCACGGAAAACCCAGTTGGTCCCGGTTGCAAGCCCATTCAAAAGTCCTTTCGAGCGGAGGAAATAGACGTACGCAAATGCGCCAAAGAAGAACAAGCCTTCATTGCAGGAAGCGAATGCGATGATGTTCAAGAGGGCGCGCCTGCGGTCGTCATGCGTCTTTATCACGTCTATCTCGTTCATAAAATTCATCCACTTAAATGAAAAATCTGCTTTCTTTTTGATCGAGGGAATATGCTCTACCGCGTCGAATGCCGCTTCACGCTCTTTCATGTCAGGAAGATAGTTATCGAGGAGGGTAGTGTAGAAATCAATATGGAGTGACTCTTCAAAAATTTGCCTGCCAAGATAGAGCTTTATCTCAGGCACATTCAAGTGTTTGAACAGATTAAGCACCAAATTTTCTTGCACGATGTTGTCGCCTGTCGCAAAGAATGCGATAAGCCTGTTGATGAGATGGCGCTCAGAGGGTGAGAAGCGCGTGCGTAGGTCCTCAAGGTCCTTGGTGAAATCAATCTCCTCGACGGTCCACGTGTTTTTGATCGATGCTTTGTAGAGGGAATAATACGCAGGGTAGCGCATGGGGCGTAACTTGAGATTGAGGCCAGTGTCTAATATTGCCATGGTATGAAGTTTGTTTGATTAATGTATTTCCTGCTTACTGACATGAGTCGCACACCATCGGATTCTCTGTGTCTATTTCATCTGCCACTACATTTGCTACCTCTGTCTTTTCTTCTCCCTTGAAAGCGTTGCGCGCAGCTCCGTAGGCTTGCGTTGTCGTAGTCTTGCTAATGGATGTTGCGGGGCGTGAGCGCAGATAATAGGTGGTCTTGAGCCCTTGCTCCCATGCATGCATGTACATCGACGAGAGCTTGGAAATTGTCGGACTTTCGATAAAGAGATTGAGCGATTGACCTTGATCGAGGAATGGCATTCTGTCGTGAGCCATGTCTATGAGCGAGCGCATTGGTATCTCCCATACGGTGCGGAAGAGCTGCTTGATGTCAGCTGGGATCTCGGCGATATGCTGGATAGAACCCTCACCAACTTTTATCTGCTCGCGGATCTCGGGGGTCCAGAGTTTGTGCTTCTTGAGCGTCTCGACGAGATAACGGTTGACCTGCATGAATTCTCCCGACATTGTTTCGCGCTTAAAGAGTATTGCCACTTGCGGCTCGATAGATTCGTATGAGCCAACGATAGATGCGATGGTCGCAGTTGGGGCGATAGCGAGGAGAAGGGAATTGCGCAGTCCTGTTTTCTTGATGCGCTCGCGCAGGCCATCGAATGCCTCGCTTTCAATAGGCTTGAGTCCCCATGCATCGTAGTGGAGTGTACCCTGTGCGGTCTTAGTCTCGGCGAATGCTTCGCAGGCGCCCTTTTTCTCGGCGAGCTTCACTGAGACTTCGAGTGCATTGAGATAGATCGTTTCCTGAATCTTTTGCGAGAGTGCGCGCGCACGTGGATCGTCGAAGGGAATACCAAGCTTAAAGAATGCATCTTGCAGACCCATGATGCCAAGTCCGATAGGGCGCCAGCGCATATTGGAGCGGCGCGCTTCTTCGGTGGGGTAGAAGTTGAGATCGATAACGCGATCGAGGAATGGCACTGCGCGCTTCACATTGCGTGCGAGTTTAGCGAAGTCGAAATGGTCGCCACGCACCACGTAGTTGGCGAGATTGATCGAACCCAAGTTACATACCGCGGTCTCGCCATCTGAGGTGACCTCAAGGATCTCGGTGCACAGATTAGAAGAATGAATGACGTTGTTTTTACCGTCCTCACCCTTTCCACCTGTCTGATTCGCAGAGCGATTCGAAGCGTCCTTAAAGCACATCCAGCCATTGCCTGTTTCTGCGAGCGTCTTCATCATGCGGGCATAGAGGTCCTGTGCTTTTACTTGTTTTACAAAGCGTCCCTCAGCTTCTGCTTTGAGATATTCGCTTTCGAATTCTTCGCCAAAGATGTCCGTGAAGTGGGGAACAACATTGGGGTCAAACAATGACCACATTGCGCCCTCCTTCACGCGTTTCATAAATAGATCGGGAACCCAGTTGGCGATGTTCATGTGGCGTGCGCGGCGGTTCTGGTCACCGGTCGTGTCGCGAAATTCTAGGAAGTCTTCGATATCCGCATGCCATGACTCGAGATAGACGCAGCAGGCACCCTTCCTCTTGCCGCCTTGGTTAACTGCAGCTACAGAATCGTCGAGGGTCTTTAGCCAAGGAATGATGCCATTTGAAAATCCATTTGTGCCTTTAATGAGCGAGCCGCGCGAGCGTACGCGTGTATATGAAAGGCCTATTCCGCCCGACCATTTCGATAGTGCGGCGATCTGCCAGTAACGCTTGTAGATAGATTCGAGATCATCTTTGGGTGCATCAAGTAGGAAGCAGGAAGACATTTGTGAGTGTGTTGTGCCGGAGTTGAAGAGGGTCGGAGTTGAGGGCATGTAATCAAACGAAGACAGAAGGTTGTAGAAGGCGATAGCATCTTCAACATTTTCAGCAATGCCACACGACACGCGCATGAAGAAATATTGCGGCGTCTCAAACACATTTCTTTTCGTCGGATGCTTAAGTAGGTAGCGCTCATAGACAGTACGTAAGCCAAAGTATTCGAACAGGTCATTGCAGCTGTCATCTATCGCGGCGTTCAGTTCGCGCGCGTGGCTGCCAACGAACTTCGCAGTCTCGTCGTTGATGATGCCGAGATTATTTCCCGCCATTATGGACTGTGCGAAAGAATGAATCCCCAAGGTCGCGACTTCCTCGGCGATGACGATAGAGAGCAGTCGCGCCGCCAGTTTCGAATACTCAGGCTCTTCGAAAAGCATTGCCGCCGAATTATGGATCGCAAGATTATCGAGCTCGGTCGTTGATACTCCGTCATGAAGTCCACCAATGGTCTTGGTGGCTATCAGCATCGGGTCGACACTGCGTAGGCCTGTCGCGGCCCGCACAACACGATCGATGATCTTCTCAGGCTGCACCGGCTCAAGGCTGCCGTCGCGTTTCTTTACGCGCATGCGCGAGGCAAGTTCCTTGACTGCTGAATGCTTCACTACCTTCTTTTCCTTTTGCAACTTCTCTGACTTCTCTAATTTCTCTTGCTTCGATTTTTTCTTTGCGCTCATAATGTGGGATGAGTTTTGATAATAAAATACGCTCACGTCACGATTCTCACAAAATAAAAGATCTCCCAAGTAGGAGAGCCAGAAATATCGAAGGAACATACAGCCGCACGTGGGCCATGCTGATGCATGTTTCATCTCTTCTGCTCGGAAGACAAATACGTTCGAAGACCGGGCTCGTCTCAGACATACATAATCGGCG
>JAYTYM010000038.1:0-20417 GCA_043742365.1 bacterium
TATTCGTGAGTCGCTCCCGACAATAAATTTTTTACGCGAAAGCGGCGCGCGCATCGTTATTGCAAGTCATATCGGCAAAGGTAAGCCCGAAGACACACTCGCGCCTGTTGCTGAGTATTTGAACAAGCTTTTTCCAGTCACCTTCCTGAATGACTTATTGAGTCCTGAAAACGTACGTATCACGAATGAACTTCAGAACGGTGATGTAGTGCTGCTTGAAAATCTTCGTCATAGTAAAGGTGAAGAGGAGAACGATCCTGAATTCGCAAAATACCTCGCAAGTCTTGGCGATGTCTACGTCAACGACGCATTCTCGGTGTCGCATCGTGCGCATGCATCTGTTGTTGGCGTGCCCGCACTTCTTCCGCACTACGCCGGCATGCGTCTTGCACTAGAGGTAAGTAAGCTCGCAGTCGCCTTTACGCCGGAACATCCTTTCCTGTTTATCTTGGGTGGTGCAAAGATTTCGACGAAGATGCCGCTCTTAAAAAAGTTTCTTACTATTGCTGATACTGTTTTTGTTGGGGGAGCAATTGCCAATAATTTCTTGAAGGTAAAAGGAGTTGAGATCGGCACCTCAACATACGATAAGGATGAACTTGGAGGACTCGAAATGTATCTTAATGATCCCCACCTCGTGCTACCTACTGATGTGGTTGCAAAAAACGCTGCGGGCTCTCTAACGAAAACACTGGATGCGCTTACTTCTGGCGATATGGTAGTTGATGCCGGGAGCGCCACGATAAAGTCGCTTGAGGCAGTCATCGGTGCCGCAAAGCTCATTGTCTGGAATGGGCCACTGGGATTTTATGAAGAAGGATTTACTGAGGGTTCACGCGAGCTCCTCGGTCTGATTGCCGGCTCTCGCGCAATGTCTATCATTGGAGGCGGAGATACGGTCGCCCTCATCCATGAGATGGGCGCACTTGAGCGATTCTCTTTTGTTTCAACGGGGGGAGGGGCGATGCTTGATTATCTTGCTAATGAGACCCTCCCAGGCATTACGGCTTTGCAAAGCTAGACCTCCAAATTTTGCGAATTACGTCGTTGTCCTCAAAAAAAGTTCGACAACGTATGCAGCATACATCTTACGAACATTTTTTCTTGACGCCTCGTACTTCATCAAAATCTGAAGGTCTTAATTTATCTTTAAGTAATTAAGAAATGCCAGGTGAGCGCATACGCTATATTCAATTATGTATTACTGCGCATCCCACGCCTGCTTTTCTTGCGCCCTCTCAACTCGCAATGAGGTTCTTTTTCGAAGTTCACTTAATGCGGGCGAACTATAGATAGCAGTCATCGCGTCGATGATTGAAAGTGCATTTGTAAGGTCCTCGGGGGACGCGGCTGGAGCGATAAATTCCTCAAGCTCGAGGTAGAGTTTGTACAAGCCTTCTTTTGCTTCGGCGGTTTCAGGCAGCACTATGCCTTCCTTCCTGCTCAATTCGTGAGCTAGCGCTCGCTGCATGTTGACTTGCGCCCGTGACCCTTCGATCTCCGTTCGTTGATAAATATTTCTAAGGAATTCTTCGAGACTAATTCCGTCGCTCGTCAGCGCATCAGTATATTCCTCTATCGAAAATAGTGACTGCGCCTCATGCACTACACTTGAGGCACGTAATTCTTGTTTGCGGAGTAGGTCGCTACGGGTATCTTCAATATCCTTTTTATAAGCTTCGGTAACGCGTTCCGGCAGATTTGTACCCCCCTCCTCGTCACCGCTTCTTTCTTTGTTCATAGTAAAACAATAATCTAACCTTACAGATTGTACAAGATGTATTTCTGGAGCTTTACTTTCGCGGGATTTCGCTATAATGGGAACAGAAGTTGTTTTCAATGGAGGCAGGTATGACTTACCAGAACTATGACCCCATCCTTGAGTTGGCGGCAGTGCGTTCGCAAAATATTCACCATGGCGTGAATCCCGCGCTCGAAGATAGCATCACCTTTGCGCATGACCCGGTAGACATCGCTGCGGGATTTAGAGGTCAGCGTGGCGATGACTTCCACATCTATGGCAGATTCAGTCATCCCTCGCTTCATTTTCTCTCTCGCCAGTTCATGGCGATCGAAGATGCAGGTTCTGCGCTCTTATTCGCAAGTGGACAAGCAGCAACCGCTGCAGTCTTTCACACACTGTGTCGCGATGGTGATCATGTGGTTGTCTCAAGTCGCTTGTATGGAGGCACGGTATCGTTTCTCGACACATTACTTGAGTATCGCAACATTCGCGTCACCCGAGTTGATATCACGAATCTCGCTGAAGTTAAGCGTGCACTCAAGAAAAAGCGCACGACACTCCTTTTTGCCGAGTCGGTATCTAACCCGTCTATTGTAGCTTGCGACTTAGCTCAACTTGCAACTCTTGCGCATGAAGCAGGCGCATATATGGCGGTGGACAATACATTCATGCCGCTTGCGGTGCTTCCACTTCGACTTGGCGCAGATATCGTCATGCATAGTTTGACCAAGTTCGGCAGCGGTCAGTCTGATCTGCTTGGAGGCATACTTTGCTTTGGGCATGCATTTGCTGACGACAAAGCGCGCATGGGGCAATTCCGTTCTTATTTGTCGCTTCACGGTGCGGTAATGTTTCATGGGTCAGCGCATGAGATCTCAAAGCGGCTTCCGCATTTGCGTATTCGCATTCGTGAAGCTTCAGAGGCCGCACGGAAAGTTGCCGAAGGGCTCTTCGAGAAAGGTATACAAGTTTACTATCCGTCGCTTCCTGCGTACGTACAGCGTGACGCTATCAGCGCCATTCTTCGTACCACAGAACTTGGATACGGTTCTGTCATTGCCGCAGATCTGAGAACACCAGAGCTTGCGATGGAGTTCGCACGCAGATTCGAAGCGCAGCATGGTGGGTATTCAGCAGTGAGTCTCGGTAGTGCACACACCTATCTTTGTGCACCGCTCGCGTCTGTGCACTGCGCCCAGAATGATAAGGTCGCAAAAGGCCTCATCAACTATCGCGCCCCGCCTGAGCTTACTCCGGGACTTGTCCGCATTGCATGCGGTTATGAGCTTCCCCCTGAAATGCTTTGGGATAAAGTAGAAGCGGCCCTCCCTTTTTAATGTCTAAAAAGTGATCAGAATAGCAAAATGCACACGTCAACGTGTGCATTTTTTATAAAGAAGCGAAAAATATTATTTCAGATCTTTGGCAACATTTCGGATCTTTGTCGCCATTATTTCTAGCCCATCTCCTTGGTAATCTTTTCCACGCCAGTGCCGATGCCCGTCATCTGGAAGTCGCGGAATGATATGCACATGCAGGTGAAAGATGATCTGACCTGCAACGCTACCGTTGTTGATGCCAATATTTATACCTTCTGCTCCCGTGGCAACTTTCACAACAGAAGAAAGTTTGCGCGCGGTCTCCATGAGTGCACAAAAATCTTCTGACGGTATGTCGTGGATATTCTCCGCATGCCGCTTCGGGACTACAAGAGTATGCCCGAAGTTTATTGGGTGGATATCAAGAAATGCATATGTATTCGCATCCTCATACACTTTTTGCGAGGGGAGCTCGCCCTTGATGATCTTGCAAAATAAACAGTCTTTCATGGAGGGCATTAGATCGAAAACAATCCAGGGTGCTTTTCGATGTTCACGTATTTGTTTAGCACAGTTCGAACGTGCTCTATCTGGCCTGAACTAAAAGGTACGCCACAATGAGGCAATTGGCTTATCATTGCATCGACACTTTGTTGACTGACATAGGAGTGCTTATATTGCATATCCTGTGCGGTGTTAGGGTGAAGTGCAAGCTTCAGGTTGTCCATTACCTCAGCGACGTGTCTGCTGGTGAGGTGGGTGGTCGTGTCGCCAAATGATGAGCTGCCTAATTCTCCTTGTATGAAATGAAACTCCGGTTCGTAAATTCCTTTTGGTGGTGGGGGGGTAAAAATAGCCATGAATTATAATATGAGAGTAATGTATTTATTATATAGAGTAGTTTGACTCTGTGGTAGTATTTCACAATGGAATCTTCACTCACGCTTCATCCGCTCACACAAACCCTTTTGGCACGCCGTGGCATTACTGAAAGTGAGCAAATCGAGCGCTTCATCCGGCCTAATTATAAGCGCGACATGTATGATCCGTTCCTTATTCTTAATATGGAGCGGGCGGTGCTCCGTATCCTGCAAGCGTTTCGCGAAGGGGAGCGTATTGTCATTTACGGGGATTATGATTGTGACGGTATTCCTGGCTCTGTCGTGCTCCATGATCTCTTCGCGCGTATCGGAGTGGCGAATTTTTCTAATTATATACCGCACCGCCATCATGAGGGTTATGGGTTGAACAAAGATGCCATTGCTAAATTTGCGAAGGAAGGAGTGGGCCTCATCATCACTGTCGACTGCGGAATCACAGACGTCGAGGAAGTGCAGATGGCCGAGAGTCTTGGCATGAACGTTATCGTCACCGACCATCATCTTCCTCAAGCACAGCTACCGCCTGCTTACACCATCATCAACTCCAAACAGGAAGCAGATACGTATCCCGATGACATGCTCTGTGGCGCGGGAGTTGCATTCAAACTTGCTCAGGCGATACTTACGCGCGGCAGAGAGAATGGATCGATTCTCGACGTACCTGACGGATGGGAAAAGTGGCTACTGGACATGGCGGGGCTTTCTACTATTGCCGACATGGTTCCGCTTCAAAACGAGAACCGCGTTCTCGCATATTACGGCCTTAAGGTCCTGCGTAAGTCACCTCGCCCCGGCCTTCATGCACTCTTGCGCGAAGCGAAGGTCGACCAGCGTTACCTCACCGAAGAAGATGTCGGATTCACAATTGGTCCGCGTATCAATGCTGCATCACGTATGGATATTCCGTTTCGTGCGTTTGAGCTCTTGTCGACGACTGATGTTGTGGTTGCAAACGAGCGTGCGCGCTTACTCGCAAGTTTAAATATTGAGCGCAAAAGTGAGGTCGCGCGCATGGTCAAGGATGCAAAGCGACTCTTGGAGAAGCGTGAATTAAGCTCTGTCATCGTCATTGGTAACCCTGGCTGGCGAGTAGGGGTCGCAGGCATTGTTGCGAACCAACTCGCAGAAACATACGACCGTCCGGCGTTTGTCTGGGGCAAAGAAGGCTCGAGTGTTATAAAAGGCTCGTGCCGCTCCGATGGCCGAGTAAACATCGTGGATCTTATGATAGCGACACGGCAGGGGGTGTTCATTGATAAGGGTGGGCATGAATTCTCGGGCGGATTTTCAATAGACACCGATGCGATACATTTCCTCGAGTCAGCGCTCGTAGAGGCGCATCTGACTATTACCAAGAAAGAAAAAACAAAAGGAATTCCGGAGGTTGATGCTGTGCTTTCCATATCTGATGTGAACGAAGAAACCTTTCATGCCATAGACCTACTCGCCCCGTTCGGTGTCGGCAATCCCAAGCCACTTTTTCGTTTTGAAGGAGTTGTTGTTGATAAGGTAGAGCAGTTTGGGAAGGGGCGAGAGCACCTTAAGCTTATCTTGCGTGATGCAGACGGAAAACGCGTAAATGCACTCGGGTTCTTTATGAGTGCTGCGAGTTTCCCCAACGTCGATATGGCGAATGGGTCGCGCATTGACCTCACTGCGAGTTTTGAGAAGTCCTATTTTCGTGGTTACCCAGAGCTCCGACTGCGCATCGTTGCTGTCGCATAAATTTACGCTTTAATTTATTCAAATTGCCTGCATGTTATAGTTGTACGTATGGATAATGATGATCAGAAAAACCTACTTACAGAGCATCTCATGTTCACTGACGGGAGCTCGCTTGGAAACCCAGGGCCTGGGGGGTGGGGAACCGTCCTCGTGCTTTTAGGAGAGCGTGTAATGGAGCTCGGGGGAGGTGAAGAACATACGACGAATAATCGCATGGAGTTGACGGCACTTATCGAAGGATTACGCCGCATCGAGGCGGAGTCAGGCGATGTCAAAATATTCACTGATTCAAAGTACGTACATTTGGGCGCGACTGAGTGGGGAGATGGATGGATAAGGCGTGGTTGGAAGACGATGGCGAAGGCTGATGTTGAGAACCGCGACCTGTGGGAAGTAGCACTCATCCTCCTCGGAGATCGCAAAAAATTTGGACATATCACATGGCTCCGCGTTCCCGGACACTCGGGCGTTGTTGGCAACGAGCGTTGCGATGCGATCGCGACGGGATTTGCGTATGCCACGCAGTCCAGCAAAGAAATCCCTGAGCTTTTTGAGGGGGATCTCGGAGATTATGCCGTAGACATTTTAAATATTAGCATCGACGAAGCAGCGCTCGAAAAAAGAGCCGCAGGGAAAGCCCGCGCTAAGCTCAAAGCATATTCTTACCTCAGTCTTGTTGATGGAAAATTGATGCGCCATCTAACGTGGACAGAGTGCGAACAGCGAGTAAAAGGTAAGTCAGGAGTGAAATTCAAAAAAACTCTTTCTCGTGAGGACGAAGAAAACGTGACCAAATCGTGGGGAATAAAGATCTAAGTCTACTTCATATATTTGTCTTTTTTATATAGTACATTAGGATAGCCATATGTATTTAACGGCGCGTTTATTGCCACCACTATTATTGGCGTTTCTTGTCGGGGTATTTGGTGCATCGTTTATTTCGATACCCACATGGGTGCTTTGGCTCTCTGCGCTTTTTGCGGCCTCTTGCTTATGTGCATACCTCATCCGGCGCAGACTCATACTCATCTTCCTCGCCGTTATCTTTCTTGGCCTCAGCCTCGGTTGTGCGCGTTTTATTTTGTGGCGGGATGCCGGTGCCGATCCATTTGTAGACGCTGCAGTCGGAACGCAGGTCACAATTTCTGGAACTGTCATTGATGAGCCGGATATACGCGAAAACAATACGCATCTAACTGTGGCGCTCAAACAAATTTTAAACGGATCACCACGGGATGTATCGGGGGTAGTGCTGGTGTTTGTGCCGCGCTATCCAGAGTTTAATTACGGTGACGTGCTAACTCTTAAAGGTAAGCTTGAGTATCCTAAAGCATTTGCTGAGGCCGATGGGCGCATATTTGATTACCCTACTTATCTTAGAACGAAAGACATTAGATATCAGATGCGCTATCCAAAGATAGAGACTATTTCACGCGGACAAGGTAATACTCTCACCTCAACACTTTTTAATATTAAGCATACTTTCATTCATGCATTTGGTGAGGTGTTACCCGAGCCCCACAATTCGCTGTTGGGAGGACTCTTGCTTGGCGGGAAGCAATCTCTTGGGGCAATATGGCTAATGCGCTTCCGCGAAGCAGGCATCATTCACATCATCGTACTTTCGGGCTACAACATGACTATCGTTTCTGAATGGCTTGTCGTTATCTTTCGCTCGTTTGGTTTTTATGGGTCACTGTCAGTGGGAGGAGTGGGTATCATTCTCTTTGCAATGATGACCGGTGGCGGAGCGACGGTTATGCGTGCTGCAGTGATGTCACTTCTGGTCTTACTTGCGCGCGCGACAGGGAGGACATATGCGATGGGGCGGGCCTTGCTTATCGCAGCGGCTCTCATGGTCCTACTTAATCCAAGCATTCTTGCTTTCGATCCGTCATTTCAGTTGTCGTTTCTCGCCTCGCTTGGGCTGATATTTGTTTCGCCGATACTTAAGCGAAAAATAACGCTTTTTAAAACATCGCCCACGTGGCATGAGATTCTTATCTCAACCCTCGCGACACAGATCGTCGTACTTCCGGTACTTCTTTATCAAACCGGCATGCTGTCACTTGTCGCACTTCCAGTGAATCTTCTTGTGCTACCGCTTATCCCGCTCACCATGCTCTTGGGATTTGCCGCCGGAATGTCTGCATTAGTATTTCCATTTTTACCGTGGCTCGGCTTCATTGTCGCATTGCCGGCACACATACTTTTGTCATGGATACTCGATGTCGCACACATTGCATCACTCATTCCTTATGCATCCATTTCTCTGACATTCTCTGCTTTTTGGGTGTTTTTTTTGTACGCAGTAATTACCTATTGGATCTGGTGTGAAAATAAAATCGGTTATCCTCAAGCAAATACAACGGATCTTTTTGAGGAGCATAAAATAGATATTGCACCGGCAATATCAGGCGATTAATCCTAAGCGATATCTTCTGCGACCTCTTTCAGCACCTCTTTCGAGTTTAATGCCCGATAGAATAAGATCATGATGACTGCTGCAATGACAATGAGTATCACCCCGTAAGATTTCCAAACCACAGCACTTTTTCCGAAAAAATAACCAATAGCGATGAATATGAATGACCATACCCACGAGGCACAGAGCATGAGCATGGCAAATATCCCTCGGTGCACTTTTCCGAGGGCAGCAGGAATCGGAATGAAGACCTTGATCGCAGGTAGAAGTTTGCCAACAAACAAGAACCATAAACCCTTTTTACGAAAAAGCACCTCGACTTTTTTTATGTCTTCTGCGCGGAAGACCTGAAACTTAGTCACGTATTTGACGCCATATTTTCGGACAGCCTCATATAAGAGCACGTTACCAAGAGTGTTGCCGAGTGCGCCGCAAAGAGTGGCGGGAATAAGCGCGAGAGTGCCCGTGCCAACAAAATAGCCAACGATGATATAGAGGATCTGGCTTGAGGGAATAGAGAAAAATCCGTTAGCCGACATGAGGACAAAAATGCCCACATAACTCCATGTGCTAATGATAGTTTCTACATCAAACATGGATAGTATTATAGCAGAGTCAGTTAAGACACTCGTTCGCACTCGCATTAGAAACTTCATTGTTTCTTCACACAGTCTTAAATATGTGCTGTGCTAGAAATACGCTTGTCATGAGTTAATCACTCGCTATTATTGAAATAGGACTAGTTTTTTGTCAATTTGCTTAAGGAGATTGTCATGGCAAATAAAGACCGTGGGGATACGAAGTATTCTCTGTTCATGCGCTGGGTCATCACGAACGCTTTCGGACTCATGTTCATCGGCGTTGCGTGGAAGACTGGATGGATCCAAGACATTGTTGCGATGGACTCGCTCTATATCTCGCGTGCGATCGTCGCGTACTTCCTCATTGCGATGATCAATTGCTCGTGGAAGATCCTGCAGACCTCGCGTGAGCTCAATATCGCCCAAGACTATGTGCGGGAAATGCGCAAAGGCAACACGCAAGCTTGCGAAGCGATCGAAAAGAAGAATTTTCGTGTGTCGCAGTACCTAAGCGAAGTAAAGGGTATGAACGCAGAGCGTCGCCATGAAATGAGCGATATCTTTGCTGACGACCTTTCGGGTAACCTCAACAACGTGGGTTACAGTCTCGCACGACTTGCGGCGCTCGGTTCCATCGGCATGCTTTTTGGTATCGGTATCGCACTCAAGGTATTCGAGGTTCCGCTCACTGACGCAAGTCAGGTGCTTCCACTTTTCAACAAAGTTCCGGCAGGGCTGCGTGTCGCGGTTTACCCTGCGCTCATCGCAGGTATCGCTGCATACTGGCTCGACCATCCGTTCGAGATTCTCGACGAAGGAACTCGTAAGCTGATTCTCTGGATCAAGAAAGCGGGGGTGTACCATGCGCAACAACAGAGCTCATGATCTCCGTAAGCAGTCTTTCTCCCTCATCAATCTGTCGGCTTGGCAGAAATGCGCGCTTGCTTTCGTCATTTTGGCGGTGATGGCACTGCCGTTCGTGCAGCCGCTTCAGAAGAAGCCCGACGCAAAGACCGAGGAAGTAAAGTCTGCAGGCGACATGATGGTCGAGATCCATTGGCCGGACAAGGTCGATATCGATATAGACCTGTGGGTGAAGTCACCCGATGACGAGCGTCCTGTTGGATACTCCAATCGTGCAGGTAAGACATTCAACCTGCTGCGTGACGACCTCGGCAAGTCCAACGACTCGACCGATCGCAACTATGAGATGGCCTATGCCCGCGGACTTCCCGAAGGCGAGTACATCATCAACATCCACTACTTCGCAGATCGTGAACCAGGGGGCATACACGAAGTCCCCGTTGAGGTGATCATTAGCACTAAAGTAACTGGCGCAGATAGGGTGGCTGGCGGAATGAAACAGATCATAACTCGCAAAGCAGTGCTTCGGGTCACAGGCGAAGAAATAACCGTTGTCAGGTTCACCATCGATAAGAACGGCGAACTCGTCAAAGACAGTATCAATGACCTTTATGAGGAGCTGCGATCATGGCAACCACCAGTAACTCAGTGATCTTGTATGCGTTCATCGTTGCGCTTGTCGGCTTCGCGCTCGCATCTATAGCTGTCTGGTCACGCCGTGATGTGCGTATGCGTCTTGTTGCACTTGCGCTCTCGCTCATCGGAGCACCGGTCATGTGGTTCGCATTTTCGCAACTTCCTGGCAAGCCTGATGGGATAAGTACAGTAGATTTTCGCGAGAACTATCGTTGCGCAACGATCATGCCGTATCCAGAGATACGAAAAGATAATGGCATCTACATGCTGGTCAAGAAAAAGAAGCAGCGTGATGCCGAGTATCTCCATGTGGAATGGAACCTCAAACTTGCTTCGTCGCTACAAAAAAGCGTGCGTGTTGCTCAGATGAACGGCAAGGGTGCCATAATCTACGGCAGCGCCTCATGCAAAGATGATGAAGATGGCGAGGACGGTCAAGGTAAGGGCAAAGGAAAAGGTAAGGGTAAAAAGGGCAAGGGTGCAGGCTCAGCTGCTCCTCGCCCAGCGCCCCCAGGTGTTCAGCGTCCCGGAAGTTCGGGACAAGAAAATGGCGGGGATGAGGAATTCAATTTCTACCCCGACCCCGTGCCTCCGCAAGCAGAGAAGAATTATGAGTCGAATGAGACTCCGCTTGTGATGCCTGAACGACATTAAGCACTTTGGTTTTGAAAGAACAAAACACCCCCTCAGTGAGGGGGTGGTTTTTATTTATTTTACGAAGTGAAGCATGCTCACTTCTGGGGAATTCCGTCGAGATTCTTTTGCAAGAATTCTACAGGATTTGCATAGGACATTTGAGTGGGAATTCTTCCCATCATGTAGATGGCCACTGCTTGACCGACGACTTCTCCAGACGCAAAGCTGACAAGTGGTCCACCAGAGTTTCCGGGGAGCACAGCCGCACTGAACTGAAGTTTGCGAGCGATCTTCTTGGCACCTTCGTCTGCGGGCATATCGAAGTTAACGTTACTGATGTGGCCAGGGGTCATGAAGTTTGTGTTACCAAGTGGTGAACCGATCGTGAAGACCTCTGCACCTTCGCCAAAACTTCCTACTGCGGCAATCTTGAGAAATGGAAAAGATCTTTCCTCGCTTATGATCTTGAGCGTGGCGATATCGTTTTCTTCGTCAAGCTTGATGATCTTTGCGCGATACACCTTCGAGGAATTGGCTTTCAGGAGTAAGCAGTGAGATTCACCGTTTGCCTCTTTGTCGCGGCGAAAGAATTCACTGCGAGGCATCATGCGTGGGTCAGGGCTGTCTTCAACGACACAGCTATCAGCAACGACGTGGACGTTTGTAAAAACGATACCGTCAGCGCGTACACCGAACGCACTTCCGCGTGCTCTTTCAGCGATGATCGCCTCAAGAAAGGTTTTGTCTTTCAAGATCTCAGGATCTTTCACATCTGGAAATACGGCATATGACGCCGTACGCGTTTGTTCAATGACCATTTGCCTCTGCTTATCCGCAAGGGCGATCACGTTCCCGCCTGCAGGCGAGCTACTGATGTTGGCCTTCATTTCACAACCGCCCAATAGTGCGACGCCGAGAAGGAGGATTCCGAGTTTCATATGTGCTCCTTGAAATGTACTCTACACTCATGCTATCGCGGAGACAGGTCATGTCAAATTTTTTAAGCTGCCCCACGCACTGCACCACACCAAATAACAAAATACAGAGGAGGCTATCAGATGTGCAGTATGTCAATTGTGTACCCGTTGTTGTGCCATGTATTCTAAATATAGGTTCGTACTTTATAAGGGGTAGCATCATGCGCTTCTTCGATCGCTTGTTGGGCCGCAATAAAGCTCCGGCTGTAGTGTCTCCCGTATCAAAAGAATCCATCGTGCCTGTTGCACTCACGGCACAGGATATTGAGCACGCACTTTCAAGTGGCATGAAGAGTTTCTTCAAAGAACGAGAGCGCTACAATCGCCGACGTTTTTGGAAGCATTTCTTTTTGTTCGTTATTTTTGTCGGTTTCGCAGGGTCGTACTATCTGAGCTCGCTTGAAAGCGGTGTGAAGATCGACGACAGGTCTTACGGCAAATCTTTCCCAGGAGTAACGGGAGGGTCAGGGGTCGGCAAGGTCTACTTCGTGAAGCTCGAGGGCGGCATTGGCGGCGGGTATTTCGGTGACCAGGAGCAGGACAACACGGTCATCTATATCAAAGAGGCGCTTGAGAATGCGCTTGAAGAAAAGAAGCTTGCGGGTATCGTGCTAAATATCGATTCCCCCGGCGGAGGTGCGACGGCAAGTGCACAGATCTACCGCATCCTGAAAAAGTTTCGCGCCGAGCACAAAGATATTCCCGTCTACAGCTATGTCTCCGACGGAGCATATTCCGGCGGATACTATGCCGCACTCGGTACTGAGCGCATCATCGCAGATCCCGAAGCGACTGTCGCAAACATTGGTGTCATCTCGAGCTACTACAACACAAGCCGTCTTGGTAAGTTGCTCGGTATCACTCAAGAAGAATTTGCGACAGGTCCCAACAAGGGAGTTGGTGCGCAGTGGCGACCGATAACCAAGGACAACCGCAAGATGGTCCTCGCAAACATCGAGGCCAAGTTCCAGAACTTCCTTAAAGCGGTGAGCGACTCCCGTAATATTCCAATTGAAGATCTCCGCCGCGAAGCCAAGGAGCCACTCGGGCGCACGAGCGGGGCATGGTTCCCTGCAGCAATTGCGCTTGAGCGTAACTTGATCGATGAGATCGTTCCCTCGGAGGATTTCTTTGCTCTGTATGCGCCCAAGTTCGCGCAAAAGAATAAATTCAAAGAGATCGAATACATCCGCTATCAGCCCAAAGCCGCACTTGCCGACAAGGTCAGTCGGCGCGCATCCAAGTTTGGTCGTTCGATCTTCGAGGGCTTTCTCGAAGAAGCAAAGAAAAATTCTGGTGCGCTCCAGATGGAACGGAACTGATAGAAAAACCGACAACGCTATTGCGTCGTCGGTGTTTTTTTGTTTTAAAGACCCCGTAAATGAGCGTGGTCATTCCACGAGACAAGCTTCCAGAACATAGCGTCGCCATCGTAGTTTTGCGTGTAGTCAAGCTGCATGATGCCGGTATTGCGGACATTCTTTATCGGCACGAATTGCTCCCAGAAGATTTTGCCACTGAGATGCTCTCCGAGAGTCACATGCGCGAGTATCATCTTCATGGTCATGCCGTGCGATGCAACCACGATACGATTCCTTGGTAGCTGACGCAGAAAGTCGAGTGCGTCGACTACACGAGCGCGAAAGTCGTCGAAATTCTCTTCATCCGCATATCTCCAATTCTGTACACCATAGTGTGTTTTTATCTCATTCCAGATGAGCTTTGCTTTGGGATCACTCTCGTGTGTACCCAAGAGTACCGAAGGGTTTCTTCGTTCACCGAATAATGGTGAGACGTGGGCGATGGGCAGTGTAAGCTCCTGCGATATGATACGCGCCAAGTGATGCGCTCGTACAAAGTCACTGGAGATGAGGTTGTCGATGTCGTAATCGCGCAAACGTTTTGCAATACGCTCACATTGTTTCATGCCAAGCGCAGTTAGTGGTGAGTCCATGCCCTCGCGTATTCCCGTACTGTTCGATCTGCTTTCCCCGTGTCTTACAAAGTATATTGTTTTGCTCTGTGTATTCATATTAACTCCTATGTTATGGCTTATTGCCGTGGTGAGAATTCATACGTACTAATCCCAAAAATATTTCTTTCTGCATCTGTGCATCCTCAAGTGCTAGGTGGGGGAGGGTGGCCAGTACTCCGCTGCTATGTTTTGCCATTTCTTTGAGTGTCGCCTTGTCCCAGCTAACATGTGACATGCCCATGTAATATGCTTTCATATCGAGCGCACTGTGACCGTATGGATTTGCGATCGTGAATTCTTCAAAGTACCAAGCGACAAACATCCAATCGAACGGGGCATTATTGGCGACAAACACTAGGCGTGCACCTCTTGCAACACCTTTGCTCCACTCCGCAAAGTCTCTCATCGCCTGCGTTGGTGCCGTCACTTCCTTCCGTTGCGTGAGCTTTTGCTTTGTCATGTGCACTGCCTCAAGTGACGCTCTGGAAAGCTTTGCATTAGGAAGAAGCGCTATTTTTCTTTCAAATGTCGAATCAGTGGTGATGGCGCAGGCACCAAGCTCATACATGCTGTAATGCCCAGGTGTCGGGCCAGTAGTTTCAATATCGACAGAAATAAGACAGAGATCATTTTTCATGGCACTCTTTCAATGAACAGTTCATCCATAGTTAAGATAACAATGAATCTTATATACTGTGTGATTTATTTACAAGTTTGTAATAAATATAAACTTTTAATACGAAAAACTATATTTTAACTCACATAATTGCTACAATTGATTTGTATTATTTTTATACAAATATATGGAACACACAATATTTCTTGAAAAATTAGGACTCACCACGCATGAAAGCGAAGTCTATCTCTCGCTACTTAAGGACGGAAAGATGGGCGTATCGGAGATCGCGCGCAAGACGGGACTCTTTCGCACGATGATATACCAAGCACTGGCAGGGCTCGAGCGCGAAGGTCTGGTGAACGTATCACTTAAAGGTAAGTATAAGACCTATTCGGCGGAGTCTCCTCGTCGCCTCGAAAAGAAATTCCTCGAGCTTTCAAACAGCTTCGATGATGAGATCAAAGCGCTATCACATCTGCAAACTGAACCCGAGGCAGTGCGGCCAATAATCAAATATTTTGAAGGGCGAGAGGGTATCGTGCGTATACATGACGATGTCGTCGAGACACTTAAGAAAGGAGACACGTATTATCGCTACAGCTCATCCAATGCCCACCGGAATATTGATGCGCGCAAAAATTACCTGTCAAAGAAATATCGTTTGATGCGCGACCAGAAGCAGCTCGAGCGAAAAGTCATCACCAATATTCCCAATAAGCAGAGTAAGCATCCTCGCCTCGAGCGCGAGATCAAGGTAGTTCCTCCCGACTTCGATTTATTTGAGTACAGCGTGTCAGAAATTATCTATGGCAACAAGGTCGCGGTCATCGACTACAACACCGAGACTGCGGTGGTGATTGAAAATGCAACCATAGCCAAGTTCCAACAGAAGATCTTCGAGCTCTTATTCCGCAAACTCTAGTAATAAAAAACCGCCCAACATTGTGGGCGGTACTGCTACTCTGAAAGTGCACTCACGCTTTCTTCGGGAGTGATCGAGCGAATGATGGCATCTGCAAGCATGCCTTCACATTGGACGAAAGAAACAATGTCGCCGTTCTCTCGCCAATATTCTTGTGTGCGGGGAATAGTATTCGTCGTGACGACCTTGAGTCCTGCGTCGCGGAACTTCGCTTCTGCTGAATAGAGCGGGTCATTGCTATCTCCTTTCGGACTTGCGAGCCAGTGCGTGACATATGAAGAGCAAGAGAGAGCGCCACCGGCAAGGATTGTTTTATTCGCGAGCACCATCGTTCCCCCAGTGTCGATCAGGTCGTCCGGCAGAATGATGTGGTAGCCGGCAACAGGGTCCCCGATGTAGCGCATAGAGCTCACGCTGTTCGCACTCTTGCGTTTCTTTTCAATGACACCAAGGAGAGTGAAGCCGCTTTTATCGGCAAACTTTTCTGCGCGTTTTGAGCTGCCGACATCAGGTGCAACCACGCCCACGCGTTGTTCGCTCCCGAATGAAAGGCGTGCATGGTGTGCGAGGAGTTTTTGCCCCCATAGATTTTCAACAGCATGATCAAATGCAAGCACGAGCTGGTCGGCATGCAGGTCGAAGGTCACAAAACCTCGGACGGTCTCCTCGCCTTCGATGACTCGCGCCATGACTTTGGCTGTAATGGGCGTCCGTGCGCCGTCTTTGCGGTCTTGTCTTCCCTCAAAATATGGCATGACAACTTTGATAAGCACGGGATCACCGAGGTGAATCGCATTCAATATCTGCGCAAGTCGAGCGATACCCTTTTCTGGCTCTCCGAGAGGCATTGCATAGAACAGATACACCTCAGTGCGGCGAACTGTTTTTGTGATCTTCGGCAAGGCATTACCATCGGCAAATACTTTCGTGTCGACCATGATGACATCACTTCGCACATCATGACCGGCTACGTGCATGATCGCATGCACGCTTTTGGCAAGACTGCTGCATTCGGGGGTGGTGACAATGGAAACCGTTGGTTGGTAGCGCATGATATTCCTTTCAGGAAAAAGTCGAGGAACAGATTGAGCAAACGCTAACACGATTGCCAGTGTTTGCAAAGGATAGAAAAGGATCGGCGCGGGCCGATCCTGTTTTAATATTGCTCGAGGTAGTCCATTACGATTTGATAATGATCAAATGCGAATCTTTGTTTGTGTATCTTTTTCAATGCGTGCGGGGTGAAAAGCACAACCTCGGTATGACCAGCCTCATTGCGAATTACTCCAGCAGCACGCCCCACGTAGACGCGAGTCTTGCTCATGTCATACCTCGGATCGCGTTTCGACCCCGAACGCTTTGTGAAAAATCGCAGCGACTCTAAGACAAGCCCGGTTTCTTCTTTCAACTCACGTACCGCAGTCCTCTTGGGACGCTCGCCTAACTCGACGTGTCCTCCTGGGAGCGCTAGGCCATAAGGGAATTTTTTTCTTTCGATGAGGACAATTTTTCCTTTGCATGTGGCGATGACATCGGCGGTCGAAACAACTGCACGAGCTAGCTTATTCATCACCATACGTGATGAGCGCATGCACATCACTACCGAACACCTTGCGACCGTCAAGGAAACTAAGATCCATTACCGTCGCGAGCCCAGCCACATTTGCGCCGCAGGACTCGATCAACTCTTTACCTGCACGCGCGGTTCCGCCGGTTGCGAGTACATCATCGACAAGGAGAACAAGGTCGCAAGCGTCGACTACACTTTTTTGCATTTCAATGACGTCACTGCCGTATTCGAGGCCGTATGATACCGAGAGCGTGTCACCGGGCAATTTTCCTTTTTTGCGCAGCATAAAGAATGGAAGCTCCATTTCAAGGGCAAGCGCTGAAGCGAAGATGAATCCACGCGCATCGAAGGCACCGATCTTCGTGATGCCTTTGCCCTCCCATGCAGCTTTCATTTGCCGGATAGTTTCTTTGAAAGCCTTAGGGTCAGCAAGTAGCGGACTCATGTCGCGGAAGAGAATTCCAGTCTTGGGAAAGTCGGGGACAGCTCTGATAAAGTTTTTGAGTTCCATGATGTTCCTTTTGGGGTTGAGTTGATGAACGAATCGTAACAAGAGTGCCGGTTTCTCACAACCGGCACAAAGTCAAACTATCAGCCAACTAATTTCTAGTCGCACGACGACCATTTTTTCTTCTTATCAGCTTCGGCCTTCACCCGAAGTGGGATAGAGGCAGGTGGCAGATAAAGGCAACTTCCGCATACCGGACAAACGAGAGAGTACTTGCTGGGGAATGAATCGTAGACAGCACTCACGTCTCCTTCTTCAGCGAGAAGTTTCGCACCGCATTCTTTTTCGGAACACATCACTTCCATCGACCAGAGCATTTTCCACTTGCCTTCGGCGAGAACTTTCATGATTTCCTTTCGTCATTTCTTGAGAGATTTGGGCGGGATCTCGCCATGTTTGAGATATTCTTTACATCCGCAAATAGGGCATTCGATCCACGCACTCACGTCACCTTCCCAGTCAAAATGCGAACGCACGTCACCAGGCTCGGCTTCAAGCTTGGCATGACAGAGTTTGCAGTCATAGATCTTCCAACCACGCACTCAAGTACTTTCATGTGTGCTCCTCCGTATTTAGTTTTCAAGCAACAATCATCCGTTGTTACTGTATCAAACAAACTTGCTTGAGTCAGAGAAAGTATTGATAAATGTACTCATTTAAGCTTATTACTAATTTCAGATTCAAAAACATTGATATTTTAAATATTAATATGTACTATAAATAGTACATATGGACAAATTTAAACAACTCCTCACCGCGCTTGGTCTTGATGAGCAGGCGATACGTGTATATACGTATCTCTTTGAAGTTGGGGAGTGTGGCGTAGTAGATTTGGCCCTCGCCCTCGCCCTCCACCGCCCACGCGTGTATCAAGTCATAGAAGTGCTCATGGAGCGTGGGCTCGTGATTGCGGTAACGCACGGCAAGAGGAAAAAATATATGGCAGCTCCACCGGAGCGCGTAAGCGACATCTTCGCAGAACTTTCGAAAGAAATGAATGATGCCCTTCCGCAACTGAGCCGTGAGTATCGACGCTCAAAAGAGAAACCCGTCATTGTGCACTATGAAGGAAAGGCAGGCGTCACAAGTGTGTTTGCAGATCTTGTCACGAGTAGCAAGCGCGGCGAAACGTTCTATCGCTTTAGCTCTGAAAAAGACCTTGCGCATACGAACTCCTATCTTCCTCGTGACTATCGCAAGGTCCGCGATGAAAAAAAACTTGAAAGGTTCGTGATAACTTCCCCGCGGGTAGGCAAAGGCAAGAAGTCGCGCATGGAGCGGGCGATGAAATATATCCCTGAAGGTTTTGATCTGTTTGATCAGGATGTGATTGAGCTTATCTATGCAAACAAGGTTGCCTTTATTGACCTCAATACCGAGAGTAGCTTCGTCATTGAAAGCGCGCCACTCGCGGACTTTCACAAGAAACTCTTTCGCCTCCTCTATCAAAAACTTTAACTACTCTTGATTGCCAACAGCGAGGCAGTCAATTACTCTTTAGGCAATGTCATTTGGAGAAATATATTCGTGGATAAAGAAGCACCCGCTCCTCACGCTCTTCATACTGTTATGCATAAGTGATGCGGCGATCTACGCTTCATATCTTCGGCATCAACCCGGCGTGCTTACAGTCGCATTTCTTGATGTCGGACAAGGCGACGCAGTGTATATAGAGGCACCTAACGGCAATCAAATGCTTTATGACGCAGGACCCCCCTCAGGCGCAGTCTTGCGTGCGCTTGGCGATGAGATGCCGTTTTATGATCGCTCCATAGACGTCGCTGTATTTTCTCACCCTGACATGGATCATATCGGAGGATTCGTAGACGTGTTCGATAGATACAAAGTCGACGTGATGCTTGAGCCAGGGGCAAGTTCGACGAATGGTGTCTACGATGAAGCAGAGCGGGTTATCAACGCGCACCACCTCACTCGCATCATTGCTCGTCGTGGTATGAGCATCGACCTTGGGGGTGGAGTGGCGGCTGATATTCTCTATCCCGATCACGACATGACGAATGCAGAAACCAATAGCGCATCAATAGTAATGCGTATTCACTACGGAAGCACATCGTTTCTTTTGTCTGGTGACTTACCTATTAAGGAAGAGAATTATGTCGTCAGTTTAAGTAAAGAAAATAAAGAAGAGTTGCACTCGCAAGTGCTCAAGCTCGGGCATCACGGCTCCCACACTTCCTCAGGCGAGTTGTGGCTTGAGACCGTCCATCCCGACATAGCCGTTGCATCTGCAGGCATTAATAATCGTTATGGGCATCCGCACAAGGATACACTTCTCCGTTTAGATAGTTTGAATATTCCTTACTTGGTCACCATAAAGGAGGGAACGATCCGCTTCGAAAGCAACGGAATAAAAGTAATAAGAAAATAATATTGACAATTTCAAGTATTCGTGTTTATACTTCATACAGTAACCACTTCGGGAGCTCGAAATGAAAAGCATTGTAGTGTCAGTGGGAACGCGTAGTCTATTATCGCACGAAGCAATATTGGCATCACTCAAGCAAATTGTTGCCTCAACTGACAAGGAGCGTGAAGACATCATCGGGAGCTTTCTCGCGCATTGCGTACTGCGCAGTCACGATGAATCAGTACTTGCGCGTGATGCAATGCGATTCTTTTTCTGGTATTCACTCGAGCAGCAAGCACTCGGGAGAGTCTCAGAGGAAAACTTTGTCGCGACCACTTACCCCGTATTTGTTCGTTTTTGCGAAGGTGCGCCACGAGAAAGCACAGCTGAAGATTTAAAGATCGCAAGACTCATCAATGCAGCTCTTTATTCTCGGGAGCGTGACCCGCTCGCACGCACTCTTTCACTCACGTAATTCCTCGAGAGCCCCCACGGGCTCTCTTTTACTTTATGCCTTAGGGCGGTGCACTTGATTGGTTGCGTCCAAGTCATTGAACCATTGCAGAGTAACGTAATCTAACCAATAGCTTGGAATCACTTTGGTATTAACTCCTGTGGCGCACGCAAGGAAATACCCATGTGCAACCGCTCAGTATTATAGTATGGC
>JAYTYM010000039.1:0-4482 GCA_043742365.1 bacterium
AAGATGGTCAAACCCGACGAGTAGCTGCCATTTTGGGCGTCCTGCTCGTCTTTCCCTTGCTGGGTTTGGAGAACGTACGCCGAGTACGTCCTCTCAAACACCAGCTCGGTCTAAGACTTCGCATTACATCCCAAATTGCTTATCGCTAAATTTTCGCGCCCAACATCTTTCTTTTTCTGCGGGGTCGCGAAGCAGTATCAGCCAAAGGCACTTCCAATTTTATATTCCCTTTGGTCATTAAAATTTAGGTCGCTCACATAGCTTCTGCGACTCCTTACAGGAGCTGTAAACCTTTTGGATTTTTATGAAAAAATCTCAAAAGGTCTTGCAGTGTGACTCCCGCAAAGCTGGGTTCCCATAGTCACACTTCACTCCTCAAAAAATAAAGCGCAATCCATCGAAAATAACTCATCCGGAACCCGACGAATAAACCAAGATTTTGGGCGACCTACTTCGTTGTCATCGTTGCGAACTCCGCTCAACGTATACGAATACGCCTCGGGAAGTTCGCAACTCGACGCCTCGTATCTCATCCCAAATCTGGGTTTATTTCTTTCGCGCCCAGCATCCACGACACGAATCCTCGGGAGTACCCCGAATTGCATCCCAAATTTCATCATAGCTCAAGATTGCTCAATCCATCGAAAATAACTTATCCGGAATCGTATCTCATCCCAAATCTGGGTTTATTTTTTACGCATAAGGTAAAACAAAAACCGGCCGATATTAAGTGGCGGGTCTAAGGGGGGAAGCTTTTTAAGAGTAGTTGTTTGGCAGGCTTAAATACAATGCCATTTTTTTGTATGAACTCGGCAGAGACCACGACTGCGTGTTGTCCGCGTCCGAGACGAAGAAAAAGTCTGAACTTCGTCCACTCACACTGCAACAACTTCAGTGCTGAGATGTTGTGTGGTATATCGAAATACCTTTCGTTGCACCACCTCGTCCTATCTTGGCTGTCGAGTACGCAAAAATACATTTTCCAGGAACCATCTGTGCGTTGGGTTCCTCGCATGTGAACCTGTAGCATGATGACTCCTTGTTGAACTCTCTATTCATCATATAGGAGCAAGTTAAAGCGTCAATTTAATAAAAAAAACCTGCCATGGGTAATGGCAGGTCACTGGTTTATATACAGTTCAATGAGCGACATTTTGTCGGCTTTAATGACACGACCGAACTGGTCGAAGAACATGACATGGGTGACTTTTGTCGGCACTCGGCCACACACGATCATGGATGCTTTGTGCATCGCATGCGCACACCTGAGCACGCGTGCAAGCCCTTCGCCCTTTCGTCCTATCAATTTGACTCCGCGGTAGCGCCGAAAAGGTTTATCGTTCTTGCTACTCGTTTCAGTGAGATAGACCCTCCATGTTATACCCCCGACACTATCAGCACAGGCACATGCGGTCAGGTTTGACATAAAATTCCTTTCAATTAAAGAGCAGCCGTGGGAATTCCCTCGAGATGCTGTTGAGGACAGAAGTGATAGAGTGCCTTCTTGCAACATCAAATGCTGAGGCGGCATAAACTTCTGCACCGCGCATATCTTCGAGATGGTCGCGACGAAAGTAGGCGATACTGAGTGCCGCTACCGCTTCTTTCTCGTATGTCGAATAGCGAGTCTGAGTATGCTTTTCGCACGCGTCGTTGTGCATACGGATGGCATCGTTCCTTCGTTTGGGAAAGCGTATGTACGCAAACATGAGGCGGGTACGTGCATCTTGGCTTTCGTCGCAAGCACGATATCTGGCAACCTTGTTCCTGCATTGCAGGATGGCGTAGCGTGGGAATACCTCCATCAGGCAGATATTCAGACTGCTAAACAGTTTCATGTCCATGTCTATCTCCTAAAATGTAAAGAACTGTATGGATTTAACTTCATTTTAATTTAGTCATAAAATAATCCCACTGTCAAGCGATTGCTTCTGCGCGCGCGTTCTACTAGAATGGGGAAACTCACATATGATATTGGACCGATTTTACAACATGATGGGAAGCGACATTGGCATAGACCTTGGTACTGCAAATACCCTTGTCTATCTTCGTGATCACGGCATCATCATCAACGAACCATCTGTCGTCGCACTCAATCAAAAGACGAACCGTGTTGTCGCGGTAGGAACTGATGCCAAGCAGATGCTCGGACGAACTCCCGGTCACGTAGTTGCCATCCGCCCCCTTGTAGATGGTGTCATCTCAGACTTCGAGGTCACCGAAGAGATGCTCGCGCACTTTATTAACAAGGCACAGAAGATGTCGAAGAAGCAGGGCCGCCCGCGTGTGGTCATCGGCGTACCCTCTTCTATTACGAACGTTGAGACACGTGCAGTGCGCGACGCAGCCATGAATGCCGGCTCACGTGAAGTGTATATCGTCGAAGAACCAATGGCTGCCGCTATCGGTATCCGTCTTCCTGTGAAAGAGCCTGTTGGCTCAATGATCATCGACATCGGAGGAGGTACGACTGATATCGCCGTCATTTCGCTTAGTGGCATCGTGAATTCAAAGAATCTAAAGATCGCAGGTGATAAGTTCAATAGCGACATTATTTCATATATCCGTGACGAGTTCAAAATTCTTATCGGTGAGCGCACTGCAGAAAATGTAAAGATTGCAATTGGTTCAGCACTCAAACCGGGTGAGCCCCTCGAGGCGGCTATCCGCGGACGAGACTTACTTACTGGACTTCCACGAGAAGTAATAGTAACTGACGCGGATATACGCGAAGCGATCGCTCAGTCTATCCAAGTGATCGTCGAGTCAACCAAAGAAGTGCTCGAGACCACACCACCTGAGATTCTTTCTGATGTGATGAACAAGGGCATCGTGCTCGTGGGAGGCGGAGCACTGATACTCGGACTGCCGAAGCTCCTCGCAGATACACTCAAGATTCCTGTTGCCGCAGCTGACGACCCACTTACCGCTGTAGCGCGCGGCACTGGCATCGTCATTGAGAATATAGATGAATATAAGGATGTGCTTATCGAACACGACAACGAGCTCCCTCCACGATAATTCCACAATTGGCGTGCTGCTCGTGTTTCGCCTCACGGGTTTGAGGCAGTACTATGAGAACAGCCTCAGCACACCGCTCGTCTCCAACACTTCGCATCACCTCCAATTCTGAAATTATCTCGACGTGTTTCTGAGTTGAGTATAAAAAATATAATTATTTCCAACTCACTACCTATTACTCACCAATTATGATGATCACTAGCTTTAGGCACGATAATGAGCGGAAGGGGAAACGACGTAAGATACTCGGCGCACTTCTTCTTCTCACATTTCTCATATTCCTTGTCCGAGGGCCGCTTTCTAATTCACTCGGAGGACTATTCGCTACTATCGGCAGACCTTTTTGGGCTGTTCAAGATGAGATCAAGGGAGAATTTGAACATGTGCAAAACGTACTCACTTCAAAAGAAGTTCTCGCAATGGAAAATGTGCAATTACGTGCTGACCTCGATCGTGTTGCCATAGAGGCATACAGCCGCGAACGAATGCAGGATGAAAATGCAGAGCTTAAGGCCAAACTCGGTCGTGATGGAGAAACGAACTTCATTCTCGCGCGCGTACTCACTTCTCCTGCCTCGTCTCCATACGACACGCTCATCATTGATGCAGGTGAAGATGTGGGAGCTAATACGGGAATGGATGTCTATGCAGATGGAGATTTTATTATTGGGAAACTCAGCCGCACATGGAAGCGTGGATCGATAGTGACCCTGGCGTCTTCACCAGAGAATGAACTGAATGTTACCGTAGGCTCAAGCTCGATACCCGCAGTTGCACACGGCATGGGTGGAGGCAATTTGCGCATCGTGCTGCCGAAGGGGTCACTTGTCTCAGTCGGTGACCTTGTTGATATTCCTGCACTTGGAGCAGGCTATGCAGGTGTTGTGAGTGCCATAGATCAGCCCGAAGGTACGTCGCTTGAAGCGCTTTTTCTCAAACTTCCGTTTAATATAAGTCAGGTACGATGGGTCTTTCTCGCGATTCCCAAAGACGATAAAAAGTCGGTAACGCCGCATAAATAACAATAGATATGATACGCGTTTCACTCTTGCGCACCGTGCTCGACCTCAGCCTTTTTGTGGGTTTGTTCATTTTTCCATTTTGGCTATTTGCCTCCATTGCCATTCTTGGCCTTGTGATTATTCCGTATTTCTTTGAATTCTTGATCGCATTTGCGTCACTTGAGCTTTT
The DNA here is from genome assembly GCA_043742365.1 of bacterium. Taxonomy (GTDB): domain Bacteria; phylum Patescibacteriota; class Minisyncoccia; order Phycocordibacterales; family UBA6899; genus MHLP01. The sequence goes on from JAYTYM010000039.1 coordinate 4,213, forward strand.
GTATCGCGGTGCACTAATGACACACCATGCGCTTTATCTCGCTCTTGGAGCGTTGGTACTCTTTATTGTCATGCAAGCATTACGCATGTTCATACGTGAGCGTGCAATGCGTTTCTAATAGAGCTATAGTAATTTTATGTTCAAGCGTTCACGCTACAACTCAACAAAAGACATCGACCCCGACGAGATATTCCTCGATGATAAGAATATTCCGGAATTCGATGTGCATCAATTCGAGGGGCGTATGTCGACACCCATCAAACGAAGTAC
>JAYTYM010000040.1:0-13766 GCA_043742365.1 bacterium
AGTGTTGTTTTGAACCATGCGCCAGATTGGGCGAGCGAAATGAACCCCGAAGCATTTGCAACAGCTTATGCAACGTTTGTTGGTCAGGTAGTAAGGCGCTACAAGCCAAACGGGGTAATTGCAAATAAAACGAAGCTCGGGGGCTACGGTGTTTCGTATTGGGAAATATTTAATGAACCTAATCTCCCTGGTTACGGTTGGGGAAACAAACAAGAAGATCCAAAAGAATTGCTCAACTTATATTCACTGATGCTTAAGCATGGAAATATCGCCGTTCACAAAGCAGACCCACATGCACTGGTTATTCTTGGTGGGTTATCACCCGACGGGCTTGAACCTACACTTCTTCTTACGCAGTTATACGATAACAAGCAGGGGGACTGCTTTGACGTGATAGCATTTCACCCATATGGTTATGCAGGAAAATTTAGCGTAGCCAAAAAGCACCTTACCGATGTGCTCGAAAAATATCACACTACGAAACCTATCTGGTTCAACGAAATTGGAGAAGTAGACGAAAAAATTGCCGTAGAGAAGCTCAAGCTCGCCTTTGAAGAGAGAAGTGTAGTCGATGCGGTATTCTGGTTCAACTTCATCGATCTTGGTAAATATTCAGAACGCTATGGCCTTGTAAACACTGATCATGAACAGAAACCCATCTTCAGTATTTTTCAGTCTCTCATCAAAAGTACGAATATTGACTTGGATAAAAGTACAAAATGATAAAGTAGTTTGAAATAGATAAAATCCCACCATCAGTGCGTTTTATTGTTCGCAAAAGAATTATTGCGCTATACTTAGTGAATATGTTTCAGAATGACACTCGTAAAATATATATCGTCGCAGGCTTGGTGGCTCTCGTGCTCGCGGGCTCGGCGCTTGTATATAAATTTGCTTTCGCTGTCCCCAATGCTATAGCGCATACTATTCCTACGGTAGGGAAGGTGGGTTCTGCGCACGCACACGCAAGCCTCTTGGTCATGAACAAAGATAAGGTGGTGAGCTTCTGTGACCCTCAGTTCATGCTCCGCAGTCAGTATGTGCATTTTGAAAATAATAATTGTACGGTTGTGCACCGACACGCAAGCGGGGTGACAATACCTACATTCTTTAAGACGCTTGGAGTGGAGCTTTCAAGCATGTGTCTGACCATCCCAAATGATGGGAAATATTGCGACAGTGGTAAGGACCACTTAACTGCAATGGTAAACGGCAGCGTTATGGCAATAAGCGATCTTCCATATTACGAGTTCAAGAACAACGACCATATCCTCATTAATTATGGCCCAGAACAAGGTACGATGCTTAAGTTTAAGTTCAATCAAGTGCCCGCAATTCCGATGGACGTTAACGAGCCACTTGCAGCAGATGCCTTCGGAAACGCAGTAAATACGGCAAATATTGCGCCGCTACAGAATACAAAATAAGGGAAACCCCAAGACTTCTGTTGGAGATGATAGGTGCTATTGAGTGAGTGCACTTCGCTCCCTCTGTGCTTTTGCGAGCTCCTGATTGAAGGAGGCGAGCTTGGCGATAAGCTGGCTGTAGCGTGAGTTGTTCGTTTCAAGCTCCGTCGCATATGGGGTAGCGCACTCGTCTTTCCAATTACCGCAATTCTGATCGAACTCCACAATTAGTGAGACCGAACGATTCTTGATGAGCTCAAGCTCGAGGTTGAGCTGTAGAATGGCATCTGCATGCTCAAGAATGAGCGCGCTCAAATCATCGATGCGCGTGAGTGATGCATTTGTATCGGCTACGATAAGCGGCGCATCGAGAGTGACGTTTGTCGCAACAGGAGACGAAGATGCATCAGAAAGCTTCGCACTGTTTTCTTGTGCAGTCGTGGCAGGTGGAGTGTTGGCCGGAAGGGCTGGAAGGGATACAGCAACTGCTCCCAGCTGTGACTCCGGGCTCACGTTTGGAAATCGGAGAAATGCATAACGCCCCTGTGCAAATGCGCCCAAGAGGACTGAGCTCATCATGAGCACAAAGAGCAAGGTGAAGTGAGCGCCCGTCATGGTCTTCACAAACGTAGTTTTCTCGCCAACCTTCTTGATCGGTACGTTGATTCTGTTCATGAGTAAATTGTAACACAAAATATATACAATAGCAAGAGTACTATGCTCCTATGGTATACTAAAGCATAGTTATGGTTTTATATAGATATATACTCGTTCGCCGAAGTACTTATTCTTAAGTTTATAACCTGTGGACAATTGACAGTATAAAATGTTGATTGTATGGGGATAACTTTCATAAGTCCTTATTTTCCAATGTAAAATGAATATATCGACCATCGAGATATCCCCACCCTCAAATAATCTCGACCATCGAGCAGGCCATTTTGTCCGAATTAGAGATAAGTTTGGCGACTTGGTCCGTCTGAAAGTTGGCACCTATGACAATTCATGAACAAAAAGAAGCGGGGTTCATCACTCTCAAAGAGGCAAGTGAGCGTTTTGGATATGCGCCGGACTATATCGGTCAGCTCATCAGGAAGGGCAAGATCGAGGGCAAGCAGGTCTATGCCAACCTCGCATGGATGACGACGGCGGAGGCCATCGAAGACTACATGGCCAAAGATAAAGGCGTCGCAAAAGCAGAGCCAGCAAATGTAACACTGCTCGCTCGACTTTCAGAATTCTTATTTGCCGAGGAAGCCTCGCGCTCGCTTTATTTCTTTTTGCGCGGGATCATTGCCTTTCTGGTTGTTTCTATTCTCATTTTGTTCTATTTCATCTCTATCGCCATCGACCACCGCCTCATAGAGAGCGCAGAGAAGGATCTCGCTGCACGCACGATTGTAATGACCACCACCGAGCTCGCGCCACTTGCCATAAGCCAAGACAACCATGGAAAATAAACACTCCACAAAGGTTGTCCGTCTTATGCGTCGGGCGCATCCCGCAACTCGTATTGTTGCCCCGGAAAAAAGAAGTAAGGTGCCAGAACTTTTCGTCGACCTCGCACGCGCGAGACATATTGAAAGTAATGATACTTCTCGCGTCATGCTCACCTCTTCAGGAAGCACAACGACAGCGCACAAGGGCGACCACGCTCTCGCTGAAACATTTTACAAAAAAAGTAACAATCCTGAATATGGCTTTGCGTTTGCCTCAGGTGTGATTCCCAAACTCGCAAGTCTGTTTTTGATCCCGATGATCCTTATCTACCCGCTCTATCCTGCCTATGCCGCCGATGAGAGCGTGACACAAAGTGCAACTTCAACTGACGCCACTACGCTTCCGTCTACAAGCGAAGGTGGACATTCGGGAGGCGTTGCCGCAAGTGATAAATCTCAAGCAGCAGCCGAAATCCCCGTCACTCCTCCTGTCTCTTCAACAGATGCTTCATCGACTACAGGCGTATCAAGTAATGCTCTAGGCGCGGTACTCGGTGACGCAACAACTTCACAAGGGACCGCTTCCGACACTCCTCCTGTTGTGGTTACACCAGAAGGTGGGGGCTCCGCGAGTGACGACAATGCCTCAAGCACCGCGACCACAACATTGCAAAATGATGCATCTTCGACTGACATGAGCACAGCAAGTAGCAGTGTGAATGTGGGAACTGCGAATGCTGATTCAAGTGCTCTGGCAACAACCACAGAAGAAGCAGCGCCAGAAAACGTTCATACTCCAAGTGCAGAAGAACTCGCACAAGAGATAATCAAGCAAAAGGAAGATTCAATGCGCGCAAGTATTCGCAAGGAGGTTGAAGGTGAGTACAGCAAAGGCTGTCTGACTATCGACAATATCGGCTACTACTGCTTGAAAGACCCAAAGGGTCAGTCTGGGTCACTGACACCATCTGAGGTAGTCACGGGTGTAAACTCGCAGCTTGGAGAGGGCAGTGCTTACAAGCAAATATTCATGACCAAGGGTGGCGCAAGTACACAACTCACGCACGATCTGTGGGATGATACATTCCCATCTATCGATGTGTCGGGTAAGTCCATTGTCTGGCAGGGCAATGTGAATGGACGCTGGCAAATATTTTTTGCCAATGCCGCAACCTCAAGCACGCCTGCAATCACCGCGCTCACACATTCAAACGAGAGCAACTTCAATCCGCGCGTTGATGGAGATGACGTCGTCTGGCAAGGATGGGTTGATGGTAACTGGGAGATATTCTTAGCTGAGCATCTCGCACCTGCGAATTATTTGTCAGACAACAATATCCCTGTAGAAAATACTCGTCTCGGGATCGATCATTCATGGAAGGTCACGCGCATTACCACAAATTCTGTGCACGATATGTTCCCGTCGGTCTCAGGCGGCCTCGTGACGTGGCAGTCGTTCCAAGACAATACATGGGCAGTGTATGCATATAGCATCAAGACAGGCGCCACAACTAAGCTTTCTTCCGACGGCGCTAAGAGTGAGAACCCGCGCTTCGCTATCACGTGGGATGAGCGCACACCTGAGGGTGCTGCACATATGGTGGGTTATGATATCGCCTCAGGAAAGACCATCGATCTCACAAGCGAGGCACGACAAGTGAGCGACGATACGAAGCCATACCAACCACAAGCTCCGATATCACAAGACAACCAAGCAGCACTTCCACCACCTGCAATAGCGACCGCCACAAGCACAAGCATGAAGAGTGGGGGAGACGATGATGGGGTTGGAACTACTACGACTAATGGCTTGGATATATGACCTCGCCTATAAAAGAATTTTTGCGCCGCGCACTTCCGTCTATACGGCAAGTGCAAAAGTTCACCCGCACAGTCGGCGTCTTTTTTCTTTTATGCGCAACAACCTTCTATAGCTTCGGTGGACTTGACCTCTATCTTGGTCTCAAAACTCCATTTGCACCCAATATTGCAGGCGCAGCATACTCCGGCAAAAAGCTGCACACCGTCGAGTATATTTTAGGCGGAGGTACAGAAGGCTCATCCGCGGCAACGAATGTTATCACATACTTTGGCTCGGGTACTTCGACGACAAAGATCGGTGCCGGTACGAAGTCTGTTGTGCTTGAAGGGACAAACATTTCTGTGAAGAATGCTTATCTGGATGTTTCGTATATCACCGCGACTGCAGCGAATGTCACTCATGAAGCTATAGTCATCGACGTTACTGGCTCATCCGCGGGAGGCTCTGACGCGCAAGTGGGTGAGTCGCTCGCAACTATTATGTTCGCAAATAGTGGTCTGTCCGGATACATTCGCCACACCCACGATGTCACAAGTTTTTTTGATAGGCAGACCGATGCGAACTGGCAGTCAGGAGTTGCGGTCGTCGCAGGGGTAACGGTAACAGGTCCTACACGCGCGCTCACAACAGTGAAATTAGTCGTCACGTATGAGAACGATTATTCGGTGGGCACCCACAACGAAACAAAGACCGTGCGCTTTCCTCTTTCGTCCACAGCCGCAAATGATCGCGGCACACGCGGCACCACATGCGCTGCAGCCGCGACATGCTCATTCCTTGCCACCTCTACTATTCCTGATGCAGTCGCCAATGCAGATATACTGGATGTGTATGTAGAGATGCATGGCGAGGTCAACTCAGGTACCGCATCGAACTTCAGAGTCGGTATTCGCGGTGGATCAGGCACGAATGCAACCTCATCGCCCTTTAACTGGACTGAAGCCCTTACCGACGATACGGTCGTGTCTGCAATATGGAGCCCATCAGTCGCAGCTCCAAATTTCCAGCGTAATGCAACAATGACCTTCGATGCACTCATGGGCACCGTCGCTATGAACGCACTCGGCGGGGAGCTCGTGGTGACGTATCGCTACTCGACTGGCGCAACAGCGCAAACAGAAACCGTGCGCTATATCATCGGACAAGACACTGTGGGTATCGCAGTCGCCAAGAATAATTTCATCACCATCACCCCGACTATATCCAACTCAAGTATGTCGATGAAGAATATTTGGCTGAAGGCACATATTGCCGCCACGACAACAAGCATATTTACGGTATATGGCACAGTCGGAACTTCAAGTGAAGTTTCCCGAGGTATCAATATCGCCGCCACAGTCGCGCGCGCAGGGGATGATCAAACTATGCTGCTCGATCTTTCTGACAGAGCGGGTAATTTTTTCAATAGTACGACTACCATTGCCGCAGCGACACAATCAAGTGCGGGAGAAGCCCCCACTTCAGTCGAAGCCTACTTTACTTTCACGTGGAACGGTTCTCTTGGCGGAACGCAAACGCAAACTGTTTCATTCTCGGGAGCACAACAAGGTGTGTCTGGGCTTGCGAATGTGTGGAATAATCGCCCCGCACCAATTGATCTGCCGGAAACAGTGGCGAAGACCTACAGAAGTGCATATCTAGAAACAAAGTTCATGCATTCCCAAGCAGCAAATATCATTGTCGGTACTGTCATCATCGGAGTGAACGGCTCGACCACGGCAATTACAGAATCTGCGGACACCGTAAGCGAGGCGTATACCTCGACATATCTCATAAAGATAGCTTCGACTACATTTTCAAACGGAGATACGATCGCATGGACAAGTCGCGTGATAGAGATAAATGAAACAAAGAGTGTTGCTGATAGTGCATCGTTTGGCAATCAGGTCATCGTAACCTACGACGTGGATCTTGCCGGCGCGGATCCCGTGGTCTACCCCAAACAACTACGCACAGTCGAATACACTCTGGGTGGCGGTACAGAAAATACTGCACAAGGAACTACGATCACATCCTATTTTGGCTCAAGCATTTCGACGACGAAAGCCACCGCAGGCCTGCAGGCGGTCACCCTCGAAGGCAGGAACATCAGAGTGGTGAATGCATACCTTGATGTCGGAGTTATCGCCGCTGCCGCATCAAACATCAGTGCGCTAGGTATTAGTATCGATGTGGGCGGATCTTCCTCAGGAGGCACCGATGTTCAAGCAGGTGAAGCAGCGGGGGCGTTTCTGCTTTCCAACACGCAGCCGAGCGGCTATATTCATGGCACGCATGATGTCACTGCGTTTTTTGGTCAAGCCTCTGATGCAAATTGGTCAACGGGCGTGTCTGTGGTTGCAGGCGCATCAACTACTCTTTCGGTAGGTAATCGGGCTCTCACCACGATGAAGCTTGTAATAACCTATGAGTCAGATTATTATCTCGTTGCGCATAACGAGGTAAAGACGGTGCGTTTTCCGCTACATTCGACAAACGGTACTGACCTTGGTACTCGTCAGGCGCAATGTGCCGCAGCTGCCACGTGCAGTTTTACCTATACGGCAAATATTCCCGATGCCATTCTCGACGCTGATATTCTCGACGCACACTTTGATTTGCATGCGGATGTAGACTCAGCAGTTGCATCGACAATGCAAGCAGGTATACGCGGAGGCACTGCATCATCGAGTGCATACAACTGGGTCGAAGTATTGACCGATGACTCTACCATCAATGTTACTTATGAACCACTGATAGGATCTCCGAATTTTCAGCGCAATACCGCTCAGACTCTCGACGTGAAGGTTGGTACCGTACCATTGAATGCACTTGGCGGCGAACTAGTTGTGACGTATCGATATTCGACAGGTCAAGCGGTGCAGACTGAGACCGTGCAGTATTTCATCAATCAAGACGCAGTAAGTGCGGGTGTCGCATCTTCAACCTTCGCCTCTACGACCGCGACCATCTCAAATGGCGGACTTTTGGTAAAAAATATCTGGTACAAGATCCACACTGCCCCATACCAGGCCACTAACATAGTCATTGCGAGTGAGGTTGGTACAGCAACAAAAAGATTCGCCAATTACGCATTCACTGCCGGTAATCAGCGTGCAGGGGACACTCCGACCATAATTCATGATATGAGCGGTGATATCGCAAACTTCTATACATCTACGACTACCTTAGGTGGTGAGTCGCGCGCCACTGTTACCAATGCGCCGGTGGGAGTCGAGGCGTTTATAACGTTTACTTGGAGTGGATCCCTCGGAGGCACGAGTACGCGCTCAGTGCTTTATTCAGGAGCACAGCAGGGGACAAACAATATCATAAGTGCTTCAAGCAATCGCCCCGTCCGCATTGAGTTGACGGAGTCAGTGACGAAGACATTCCGTAGTGCATACCTACAGACCTCATATCTGCACTCAGGCAACGGAGGAAACTTCACCACGCTTGGTACACTTACGTTCGGAGCGAACGGAAGCACAAGTGCGATAACTGAAGCGGGGGATACAGAGCAATATAATGCGCGATATTTGAATAATATTTCTTCGTCGACATTTTCAAACGGAAACACTATTCCATGGAAAATGCGCTACATCGAAGTAAGCAACGTTAAAGATGTTACTAATTATGCTTATTTCAATAACGTAGTCGTAGTCACCTATGATGCGGCGCAACAATACAAATTCCCAAAATTCACTCAGAATTATTATCGTTTCTATTTTGATAATGGTGCACTCAAGCCTGTTGCTGCGTGGACGTCAGGCACAGGCGGGACACTCGGTGAGAACACTGAGATAACCGCAGCCGACTCACCACCGGGCAACGGCGCCAATCTGCGCATTCGCATGTCGCTACAAGTCGCGACGACGACCATGCTTGCGAGCTCGACCCAGTTCAAACTGCAATTTGCCAAGAGGGTATCGGCGTGTGCGGCTATAGGCTCATGGACCGATATCGGCGCTTCCGGATCAGGGACTATATGGCGTGGCTTCAACGCGACTCCTGTCGATGGAACAAATCTGTCATTAAATCCGCCAACAGGAGGCGACCTCGTGCTGTCAGTCTCCGCACGCGCAGGACTGTATCAGGAGTCAAACAACGCAGTGCTAAATCCCTTCGCTGTTTCGGTGGGTGAGAATGTCGAATACGACTGGAACGTGCAGGATAATGGCGCCGCAACCGACACCCCGTATTGTTTCCGCATGGCGAACGCCGACGGTAGCGCCTTTGATACATATGCCAACTATCCTGCACTCATTACTCAGGGCTACACCGCTGAGAGTAGAAACTGGCGCTTCTATGACGATGAGACGAATGAAACTCCGCTTACCGCACTTGCTGGAGAAAACAGTGCACCGACAAATCTCGAAAGCAATAACATCGTCAAGCTGCGCATGACCCTGAATGAAACAGCCGGCTCAAATGGAGTCAATCAAAAGTTCAGATTGCAGTATTCAACTTTTTCCGACTTTTCTCAGAACGTAAACTTTGTCGTTGCGACATCGTCCTGTGTGATACTTTCAATGTGGTGTTATGGGAACGGTGTAGATACAGATGATGATGCTATCACTACGCGCGTACTGACCGACTCCACGGCAAACGGTCGCCACAACGAGGCACCAACCACAACCTCGACAATGTCACCACTTGCGACCACCGCAACCGAGTTCGAATTCACTCTCAAGTATGCAGGTCGTCCAGACAATGTCACCTACTTCTTCCGCGCATATGATGTGAACCACAGCCGCGCCGTCGCACTCGCCACACTCAAGACCTATCCGTCTATCTCGACTGCAGGAGCCGAGCTCACATACACGATAAGTGGACTCGCCACGTCTACGGTCACGGAGGGTATAACGACCGATCTCACCACTACTGCAAGTGCAATTCCTTTTAATACTGTCCCCATAGGCACAAGTGGGCTGAAAGCTGCACAGCGCATAACGGTTTCGACCAACGCGACTGAAGGCTATCAGGTATTTCTCAAGGGTAATGCCAGCATGCTCTCCTCGCTCGGCGCCCTAATGCCCGATGTAACTGGTACGAATGCAACTCCGAGCGCATGGGCGACAGGGTGCCTCTCGACTGCGAGCGGATGTTGGGGCTATCACGCAGGCGACGACACCTTAAGCGGCTCCACGAGATTTTTGGTCAACGATACGTATGCGCGAGTTGCGACCACAAGCCTCGAAGAGGTCATCTACAATTCTGGCCCAGTTACAAACGACATCAATGACGAAGTTTTCCGTCTCGAGGTACATCAGCAGCAATCAGCGGGAAATTATACAACGCAGATGGAGTATATAGTGGTGCCAATTTTCTAATATGATAGGACTTATGCAAAACGGCGATCTTCATATTTTTCTCCCAAATGAGTCGGGAAGCGGTACAGCACGTACGGCTTCTCCGACATCATTCGGGCGGAAAAATATGAATCTCATCCGTTTGCATCAGTCCTATTTAAGATTTTTTGACATAAAACTTAACAAAAGCGCGCGTTGTCCCCAGGGTACTCTGCCACCGATGTCATATAATAGAGAGTACTTCATGACAAGCGTAGGAAGCATACTCAAACGATGGACATTCTCGCTCCTATTTTTTAGCGTGCTTGTTGGAATATCAGGAATTCCACGATTTGCCTTTGCTGAGACGCTTTTCACGGCTACGCCTATGGTTATCGACGGCAAGGGCAAGGTGCGCGAGATACTGCGCTACTCAGTATCACTTACCAACACCACCAACCACCTCATCAGCGTTTATCCATGGGTGAACGATGTCGATGATTCAGTGGGGGAGACAGGTTCCTCGGACTTGGCAGGATCGAAAGACAAGGACATTAGCGAGTCGCTCTCACGCTGGTTGGAGGTCACACGTGCATCCATCGACATGCTCCCCGGCGAGCACAAGGATGTGCCGATAATGATACAGATAAACTTAAGCGCCAAACCTGGGCATTATCACGCCAAGATCCATCTCTCTGCGGGCGGAGACCGCGCCAGTGCTGAGGCAAACAAAGCGGGGACAACCGATATCGCCGTAAACATCGAAGTACTCGAAGACATCAACGAGCGCGTACAGCTCGGCACCTTCACTCCCGACAAGACAATTTTCGCAGGCGACGAAGCGTCATTCAAGTATTCCCTCGATAATATCGGCAATCGCGGCGTCATCCCGCATGGAAAGATCCGCATCTACGATCGCGACGGACAAGAGGTCGCAACGTTCGATGCCAATCAAGCAGGTCAAAAGATAGAACCGCTCGGCAAAGCTCAGCTTGCATCAGTCTGGGCGTCAGACGGAAGCTTCGGCCGCTATAAGGCCATGCTCGATCTTGAATATGGCGCACGTGGAACCATACAAGACACAGTGTTCTTCTGGGTCGTTCCTTGGAAGAAAGTCGTCGGCATGTTTCTCTCGCTTATAATTTTCTGTGTCATCATCGCGATAGGTCTCCACTCGAAGGCACAGGCAAGCCGCGACGGAGCATTCGCAGTCGCGCCGATAGGTGGCGGTCGTATTCGCGGAGTACTCTCGCGATTCGGCATAGCGGGCGATGACGAAGGTGATGATGACGATGAAGAGTCTTATGCTCCACCTGCGCAAAGTAGCCAAAGATACGCGCGCAATGTCGTGAGTGAGCTGCGCGAAGTGCCAGCGCCACCAATAGTGCGCACGAGACTATATTCGCGCGACATAGAAGCAGAGCGGGGATCCGAAATAAATACCAGAGCAAGTACCAGACCAAGCACAAGATTGAGTCAGCGCGTAGAAGAAGTGAATCCATCCAATCAAATATTCCTGAGCAAGAAAGTAGCTCCCAAGGCCGCACCAGAGCATATCGTAAATTTGCGCAGATAAAATAGGGAATATCCGAAGAGGAAAAAAGAATATTGGGAGGGTAGCGAGCCCCGACATCAAATCGAAAGTGAAAACATGCAAGTAAAACAAAACACACAGTCATTGAGCGATCTGCGCGCCCGACATGGACGCCACACTATTTTGCGATACGTGAAATTCGGTATCCGAACTACACTTCCTACTCTCGTCTTCTTGCTTTCTGGCGTGTTATTTTCTCCCACTGCTTTTGCGGCCGATCCTTCCAATAGCCTCATTCTGACCCTTACCCCACCTTTGTTTCAGGTCACTCAAGCTCCAGGATCCTCGTGGACGAGTTCGCTTCGCCTCGTGAACAGCAATCACTACGACATCGTCGTTTCAGTAAAAGTACAAGACTTTCATCCCGATGGAGAGACAGGCAACGCCGTACTCGAAGATAAACCGCAAGCACTGCCTACAGACACAGCACATATGTCTGGCTGGATAGAAACAAATGCAAATAGTATTTTTATAAAGCAAAATAGCACCGCGCTCATTCCATTCACTATCCACGTACCGCCAAACGCCGACCCAGGTGGCCACTACGCAGCGATACTCGTCGGCACTAGTCCAAAAGACATAAAGGGCGGAAGTGGGGCAGGTGTAGGCTCTGCAGTAAGCTCACTCGTATTTTTGCGGGTCCCAGGGGAGGTAGTTGAGAAAGGTGATATCCGAGACTTTTATGCGAATGATGGTTTCGTACAGACCACCGACAACTCCTTTGTCCTGCGTTTCGAAAACAAGGGCAATGTGCACCTCGTTCCACAGGGCGAGATCGTCATTACAAACATGTGGGGCAAGGAGCGCGGCAAGATAGCAATCAACGAAAAAAATACTTTTGGTAATGTTCTACCAAACTCCACTCGTAAATTTCAGTTCAGCTGGAAAGGCGAACCCAACCCATTCGAGATAGGCCGCTACAAAGCAGTCGCCACTCTCGCCTACGGTGGTGATGCCAGACAAATGGCCTCGCGTGCTACCTACTTCTGGGTCATCCCACTCAAACCAGTCTTCGGCATCCTCCTAGGACTCATTTGCTTCGGCTGGTTCATCTCTTGGTCTATCAGGCGTTATATTCGCAAGGCACTCAGTCTCGAGCGTGAGTATCAACGGGAGCATGAGCATAACAACGTGCATGCTGATAAGCATGGCTCTGTCGCGCATCATACTAAGGCCGCCAAAGAAAGCCAGAGAAGCCACAGTGTGGCACACGTCGCTCATCCAGTGCATGCCATAAAGCACAAACGCACACCCGATGTCACCTTTGAAGTGTTACGCCGCCCCATTATTCAAGGTGCTCTTGACCTTGGTAGGCCACAGTCACACGGCAAACATTCGCCGCACACAGCATCGGAAAGAACACGTCACAAGGACAAGATCACTCTATATATAGAGTGGGCCAAGCGTTATCGCTTGTTCATCATCTTCATTGTCGTTGTATTGCTTGGATTCTCGCTTATTGGCTGGTATTTTGTCGAGGTTTTCCAAAGTGAACGCGCGTATCAAGTCGAGCAGGTGAGGGATAAATAAAGGGCTTCCAGAATTGGCGCACTACTAATATCATCTTCCAATAACTCTTCGGCAACAGACTAAGGGCACTTCTTGGCTTTGAAAGGGGTGCCCTTGGAGGAGCTGCCTGTTGGTTAATTGGGGATGGCATTAGAAGAATGCGAGTGCCTGCGGCTCCCGAGTACTGAAATCTAGAGACTGCGAGTGGTCACCAATTACATAAGCCCTTAGATATAGGTACTTTGTCGCGTGTATATCCTGTGTACAATATCTTATTTTGAGGCCAATGTAACAGCACTATATTGCGTGAAGTCACTTATCCACTGACTTATGCCACAAAAAACGGCAGTTATCCACATCTACGCACTATATATACACTCTTTTTCAACAGCTGAGGTATAATATCTTCAGGTATTGATTGGACCCAAATTTACTAAAAGTTTTACTGGGTCGCAAGTACCATCCGGACAACCATCCCAATTAGTTGTTAGGTGACAAGAATTTAAATCACACTGTTTGTTGCGAGTGCCCCCACGCAGGCGTAACAACGGAGTTTGCATGTCGTAGAGCTTCGTTTTCACATAAAAATTATTATTTCTTTATATTAGTTCGTATGGTCTATCTCAGCTCTTTCAAAAAGCTCAATCGCGCAAAACAGCTCGCTGTCTTGCTCGTGGTTTCGCTCTTGTCGTATACGATAGGTCTCCCGACCTTCTTTGCGACCGC
>JAYTYM010000041.1:0-1992 GCA_043742365.1 bacterium
ACCTCCGTGGGTTCGGGTAATAGAGTTATCCTCTTGAGTAAACATAGTGAATACGCTCGGCAAGGCTTCACTTGAAATTCCGATACCGTTATCACGCACTGAGATGTCGATCGTCTCATCTTCAGCTTTGCAGCTAACCCATATCTTTCCGCCGGGGCCCGTATACTTCGCCGCATTTCCAATCAGGTTTACGAGTGCTTGCTCGATACGCACGGCATCTGCGTAGATGTATACAGGGTGTGATGGAACATCGAGGACAAGCTCATGTTTTCGCTCCGCAACGAATGTACTAGCGGCCTCAACGGCCCTCTTGAGAAGTGCCGACACATCGACGTTCTCTTTTTTGAGTTCAAATTTACCCTTGGTGATACGCGAGATGTCGAGGAGGTCTTCGAGGAGCCGCTTGATGTTCTTGACCTGATGATCTATGCCTTCCACTGCATCTTTGTATTTTGACACCATCACACCTTCTATTTTCATGATCTCCAGATAGTTAACGATCGGTGCGAGCGGGTTACGCAGCTCATGGCTGAGTACTGCGATAAAATCATTCTTCTTTTGGTCCTCACCACTAATGCGCATTAGCGCTACCTCAAGATCTTTGACATTGCCCTTCGCTGAGCGGAGCGCAGCATCCCGCTCCTCTGAAATTGCCGCGATAACGAAGAACGGAATAGCGAAGGCGATAAGGTAGAGCTCAAGATTGAACATGCGGGCAGATAGCGCGTCTCCAATTAAGCGATCAAATCCCCAAAATGGGCCAGTGAGTAGAATCACCGCAGAAAGAAAGAGTGCGAGCGTCATCCGTGCCATACCCGAGCGTAGTGCAACCCAAAGTAGGATCCCAAGCGGCAAGAATGCGGTCTCAAAACCAAAAATGGTTGTATGTGGCGTCCACGACAACATAAAATCAGCGAAGGTAAGTAGAGAGAAAACAATGAGCGATTCCAGAAGGTCTACTTTGATTCGCTTGAGTTGCGGATATGCTACCCACCTAATGATAAGTGGAGTGATGATGAGTGTGCTTAAAATTCCTCCGAGCCAAACAATGCCTATTGATCTGTTTTCGGGTATGCCCATCAGCTGATTCCCTATCATGGTCGAGCTCGGGCCAATCGCAGTCGTGAACGCTGCGACACCAACCAGAACGACTACGTCGCGCAGGCGTAACATCGTCGAATTAAAATGAAATCGTCGCAATATATATGCTCCAGAGAAAGCCTGCATCAGGTTGCCTATCATGACAATTATGATGAGCGGAAGCGGGGCAGCAAAAAAAATACCATTTACCACAGAGGCGAGTACGATCGCTGGCCACAGCTGATATCCATAGAGGACAAATCCCGCTAGTGCGACACTCACCGGGGCAAATAAAAATACTGGAAAACCTTGATCCGCATAAAAAAGACTGTGGCTTATCTGCGCCGTGAGTATATAGAGCAAAAAAAATACAGCCATTGAGACAAATTGACGTCTTGTCCTGCTCGGGGACCAAAAATTCGGGGGCTCTGCTTTGTCTGATTGTTCACTATTCATATACTGTAGAGATGATAATCTTAGCATATTTCTTGAACTATGTCAATACTTGCTAAGGTTTTGTTTAGTAAGGCAAATTTCACAGTAATTGCTAGGTATATTACCATAAAGCCTAGCAAAGACTGCATGAAAAATTCATGAAGGTTCATATATCCCCCTCATGTATGTTAACCAAGACTTAACTAAGACTGAGAGTAATACGCCACTTTTTCTTGGCCCACAGATCTCCTGCATATGCGACCCCCACTCTTTCTTCATAATCTATATCTTTATTGGACACATGTATCCCGCTATCCTCTATCCATAGACCGGAAGTTTTATTGGCTTTTTTACCGCTTAAACTGCGGTCAACATTAAGAACCTTCGTCACCCTTCCCGGTCCCGACACGCCCAAAACTCCCCTTATGAGCACTGCGGCAGGATA
Organism: bacterium; assembly: GCA_043742365.1. Taxonomy (GTDB): domain Bacteria; phylum Patescibacteriota; class Minisyncoccia; order Phycocordibacterales; family UBA6899; genus MHLP01. Next base: position 1,961 of record JAYTYM010000041.1, read on the forward strand.
ACCCTTTTCTCGCGTAACAATATTCAACATCT
>JAYTYM010000042.1:0-5337 GCA_043742365.1 bacterium
AAGTACGAGCACGAGCTCGGGGAGATCGCCGACTGGATGGGGAAGCTCATGACCATGACCCCGCCCAATGTCCCGCCGCGTAGTTTGCACGATGTTGCGAATGCGTGGAGGGCGCTACGGCATTTCTTTTCACTTTCGCCTGGGCAGATGTACCGACTCGCAAAGCTCCTGCTTTCGGATCCGGTAAAGTATCTCGACGAATGGTTCGAGTCCGACGTCCTTAAGGCGACACTGCTTACCGACGCAATGATCGGTGCTGTTGATCTCAAGGGTTACGTCCTGCTTCACCATGTAATGGGGGAGGCGGGAGGCGCACGCGGCGTCTGGGGGTATATGCGCGGAGGCATGGGAGGGATATCGCGCGCACTCAAGTGTGCATGCGAAGAACTCGGCGTGAAGATAGTCACCAAGGCAACTGTTGATCGGATAGATACCAATGAAGCGGGTGAGGTAACTGCAGTACTTGCGAAAGTGTGGAAGTATGGAATTGGCCTCAAGAAGCGATTCTACAAAGCCGATATCGTTGTCTCAGCGGTAAGCCCACTCAGGACGTTCCAAGAACTGCTGTGCTTTGAGCCAAGAGCGCGAAAGGTCGCCCTAAAACTCTCAAAGAAGAGTTATGAAAGCGCGTCAATGAAGATCAACTGCACTTTGAAGGGTCTGCCTGATTTTCGTGCGATGCCTGGTACAGCACCTGGTCCTCAGCATCAAGGCACGATTCATATCTCGCCTTCAGTTGAGTACATCACTTCGGCCCAGAAAGAATACAAAGCTGGAAGTCGGCCAACGAAGCCTATTCTTGAGCTCACTATTCCAAGCGTACTAGACAACACGCTTGCACCAGCGGGTCAGCATGTGATGAACATCTTCCTGCAGTTTTATCCGCATGAAGTTATCCAGAGAGAAAGCCCAGTGAGTTTTGTCTTGCTCACTATTCTGCCGATGCTACGAGAGTACATCTCAAATATCGATGAGATCTGGGGCGACTTTCAGGTGCTTACTCCTCGTGACATCGAGCGCGAGTTCGGCATGGAGGGCGGCAACATCTTTCACGGCGGCATGGACCTTTCGCAATTGTTCTCGCTTCGACCGATGCGAGGAATGGCGGACTATCGTACGCCCATAAAGGGGCTCTATCTTTCGGGAGCGGGAACGCACCCCGGAGGCGGAGTCACTGGTGCATGCGGATATAATGCCTCTCGCGAGATCCTCCTTGATATCAAAGAAAAACAAGAAGACCTGTCACAATATCTTTATCCTTTCTGATCGAATGATCACACAAACCCCAAGCTGTTATGCGAGGGGTTTGCTTTTTTCCCAAATTTGCCCAAACACAAAGTGTTTGGTTGCAAAAATTGAGGACTTCAGATAATGCGCTCGCCAGAGCATTATCTGAAGCAGTCAATTCAAGCTTTCAAATTACAACCTCAAAATCTTGGGGTTGCTTTTTTACCCTTTCTGGTGTCTAATGCGAATTATAAATGAATATCTTAGAACTAAAGGATATCTCGGTCACTACCGACACAACGGCTGCACAAACCGGTAAAAGCCTCGTTGAGGGCGTTTCTTTAACCATTCGCACAGGCGAAGTGCATATCCTTATGGGTCCGAATGGTTCCGGGAAATCCTCACTTCTGAACGCCATAATGGGTCATCCCAAATACCAGCTTTCAGGTGGAGCTATTCTCCTTGATGGTGTAGATATCACCGAGCTTCCTACGGAGAAAAAAGCCAAAGCCGGACTCTTCCTATCGCTTCAGCATTTGCCCGAGATCGCGGGAGTTACAATGACTAATTTTTTGCATCGTGCGTACAAGGAGATAAAGGGGAGTGATATCACCCCACTTGAATTCTATAAGAACACGGTGAAGCTCGCCGAGGATGCTGGCCTTGATGCGGGATTTTTAAAGAAGCATGTGAACAGCGGACTCTCAGGCGGTGAGAAGAAACAGTCTGAGGTCTTACAGCTGCTGGCACTTGAACCTAAGTTCGCATTCTTAGATGAGATAGACTCTGGGGTTGATGTCGATGCAATGAAAAAAGTCTATGCAGGTATCAACATGCTTAAAGCAAAGGGAATCGGCTTTGTGCTTGTCACCCACTACACGAACATTCTTGAACATATCAGTGCTGATAAAGTGCATGTTATGCGCGGTGGGCGAGTAGTTGCCTCAGGGGGAGGTGACCTTGCTTTGAGAGTTGCAAGTGAAGGATTCGAAAATATTTAATATGGAACTCACAAAAGAAAATATTATTGAGGAATTGAAGACCGTTAAAGACCCAGAGCTTGGACTCGATATCCATACGCTCGGGCTTATTTACGATATCAAAATAGGCGAGGATGGTATCGACATTCTCATGACACTTACTACCCCCTTTTGCCCTTACGGCGATGAGATCATTCAAAATGTTGAGAAGGCATTGAAAAAATTTGGCGTTGAAGTTCGCGTCGACATCACCTTCGAGCCAGAATGGGAACCCTCCGAAGACCTCAAGATCTCCCTCGGCCTTTCATAAGTAAAAAATATAAAATAAGTACAAAAAAGTGAACAATATTGTTCACTTTTTTAGTACGAATGCTGTCAAATTAAAAAAATTAGGAGAGATATCGAGAACGCAATTAGCATTTATTTTATGCATAATCCGAAGTCGTGGACCAACGCAGTGTTCGAGAGGCTGTACTCTGGTACTGCCTCCGAGCCTGCGGCGGGAACGACGAGGAGAATGCCAAAATTAATGCTAATTGGGGTTTTGGGCTGAGGCGGCGACAAGTCCTAGGATCGACTTCACATTATCATAAGGATAAGCCCCATTAATAGGTATTTGCTTCCCAGTCTTTCTGTTCCAAATGATTGAATAAGGCGTACCCTTAACTCCAACACTCACACCCTCTTCGAAATCGCGCTGTACACGCGTTGCCCATTTGCCGCTTGAAAGGCACGTAGTGAACTTGGCTTCATCAATACCTACTGATGCTGCGAGTTTTGGCAGGTTTGCCTCCGCTATGCTCTTGGTGTCTGCAGAAAATACCTTGTCTTCAAGCTTCCAGAAGCCTTGATTGCCTGCAATCTCAGCGCCGCACTCAAGTGCTTCAGCTGCCTTTCGCGCATATGGATGTATCTGATCGAGTGGGAAGTGGCGATAGACCCAAGCCACCTGCCCACCTTTGCCATAGTTCTGCATGACCTTAAGCATAGTCTGATGGAAGCGGGCGCAGAAAGGGCACTGTGCGTCGGTGTACTCAATGATGACGACATCTGATTTTGGATTACCAAGGATATGATCGTCTGCCTTAAGGGTCAAAAGTTCAAGGGGGGCACCCGTAATATCCGCGCCTTTCTGTTTGGCGGTTATTGTTTGCGCAACAGCAAGCTTTTGTGGAACAGGTTGATCGGTGAAAAGTATCGCAGCAGCAATAAGCACTCCTGAAAGTACTATAGCCATCGGAATGCTTAGGTTATCTTTTTTGCGTTTTGGCGACATCGGCACGGTCGGTTTTGAATTCCCGCCTGTTTGATTTTGTTCCATAAAGATAGCTTAGATTATATGCGAATTAAGTTGTTTGATTATAACATTCTCAAATTCAGAGAGCCAAGCTTTGAACACAAAATACGTGAACATTGACATTTGTAAATTATTTGGTAATGTGCGTTTTAGTTCAATTGTCACGATAAGGAGAAATATCCATGTTCATTGATGATATCCCACAAGGTGTAAAAGAGCGCGTCGAACAAGTTCGCGAGTCGCGCGCGCAAACACTCGGACAGCGTATTCTGGGCTGTATGGAGTTCTGCAATCTCTGCTTGCGCGAGCTCGATTTTCCGAAAACGCTCCACATCCATCACCACAAGCGTTACGAAGGCGGCGCAACATACACCGAAGGCTGCGGTCAGACCTGCGGCATCTGCAACACAAGTCCCAACTAGACTCACACCACCACCCATCACGGTGGTGTTTCTTTTATGCCTCGACTAGGTTAGTATTGGTTTTAATGCCACAAAAACCATCATTCAGGTCAAAACAAGCCCAATCCAAACAAGCCCGCGTCGACCAAGGCAAAGGTCCTTATGGTGCAAAGTTCGCGCGTGGAATAAACGGCTCGGACTCTATTCTCGCAACCCCTTTCCCGCAAATTGCCTTTGTGGGTCGCTCAAACGTCGGCAAGTCATCGAGTATCAATGCACTGCTTGGCGTTTCAGGTATGGCGCGCACCTCGGCTACCCCTGGGAAGACTCAGGAGATCAACTTTTTCCTTATCAATGAGAATATGTACTTTGTCGACTTACCCGGATACGGCTTCGCCAATATGCCAGAAAAAGAGCGCGAGCAGATACGCAAGCATATTCTTTGGTATCTTTCGGGCGGTGAGGCGCACCCAAAGCTCGTCGTGCTTATCGTTGATGCGCGCCATGGTGTTACTGAACATGACCGCGAGCTCATCGATATCGCTCTTGGCGAAGGTCATCCACTCCTTATCCTTTTAAATAAAATAGACAAACTTTCAGGTAACGAGCGTACGCAAGTGCTCAAGGCTTTTGCCCTCGAAAATCCTGAACTTGATTTCATTCCATTCTCCGCGAAGGAGAAGACGGGAGTCAATGAAGTGCGCACGATACTTTTTGGGAAATAGATTTTTTTAAATGTATGAAATAAAACTCCAACACGTTGTTGGAGTTTGTTTTTATGCAGCAGTTTTTTGCGGAGCGTCTCCCATGAGAGCGCCGATTCTTCGTTCGATAGCCATAGCCACTGTTTGACCCCACAAGCTGCCTATCGTAGTCCCGATAAGGTAGGGGAGCATGAGCCACGTATCGAGCTTGCCCATCACAAGGATGGAGAGCGTAAGGAACCAGATGCTATTGGAGAAGAATACCGACCACTCGATATAGCCGTCATGGTTGCGCTGACGCGAACGTGACGACAGAGTAAGCGCGGCATTGTAGACCAATGCACTAACAAAAAGTGTCGTGAACTCAAAGGCATCCATGCCTGTTCCAAACAGCATGAACTGCGGAACAAAAAGCGAGAGCGCGAGCGCCGTCTGGATGAACGGGCGAGGAATGTCGCCTTGCTTAAGCACGTGTGCATCCCACGACGACTTGAGCCATGATTCGACCCTTAATCCACCACGAGCGCCGAGGATGCTCCCGCTTACGCTCCCAAGAACGTACGGAGCAAAGATGGACCAATTGCCATGCGCATCGTGCATTACCTTGTAAGTGAAGTACACGACAAGTCCATGAAAGAGGACAAAGGCAAAGTGCGACCAGTATGCATTGGTGCTGCGGGCAGCCGAAAGCGCAGAGAATATCCCTGACGAAATGAACGCCGCAAGTA
>JAYTYM010000043.1:0-8801 GCA_043742365.1 bacterium
GCGAATTGCGTATCGCCGTCTCGATGGTAAGTGCTTCGACTATCGACCGTATTGGCATTGTTCCTGCCATAAGAAGCGCACTGGAGCGCTCACTCGACAAGCTCGACGTGAATGCAGATGAGTGCCAAGTGTTGCTCGATGGGGGACTCTACGCACAAGAGCGCTTCACGAACCAGCGCACAATCATCCGTGGTGATGCACAGGAGGTTGTCATCGCCATGGCATCAGTCGCGGCCAAAGTCCATCGCGACAGATATATGATAAGGCTCCACAAGAAGTATCCTCTGTATGATTTCGATCAGCATAAAGGCTACGGCACAAGAAGACATGTAGCCGCTCTCAAAGCTCACGGTCTCACAGACATGCACCGCGTCAGTTTTTGTAACTTCCTTAAATCTTCATAATTGAAGCCGTATTATCTTGCAATTTTTTGACGAGTATATATTGTAGGAAGATGTTCTTTTGAAGAGGTGTTTCATGGAAGAAGCAGGCGGTGTTGTCGTAAGTATCGGCAGCCGAAAGGGTATACCAAGACACGTACTCGTTACGGGACTAACGCATGATCAGGAAGATGAGCTCTATCAAGCAATTGAAGATGTATACGGAAATCTTCTCATGTCCGACTACATGCATACTTGCGAATTTTGGGTCACGGATTTTCCGCTCGATGAAGTGCGACACGTAGTAGAGTCAAAACTTTTCGAGATGAACATTGGTTTCTCTATTACCGAAAATGTAGAGTGAAGCTCGCAAAAGCGGGCTTTTTTTATGCAAAATAGTTTGCACAAAATTTGTTATTCTGTAATCTGTACGTAGTACGTTCATGTGGAGACAGCATGGAAAGCGATGAAACAAGGATCGTGGTCAGCATCATCGAAATCAACACCATTCAAGTCTCCGGACTGAATTCAAGCGAGCGCGAAGCTTTGGGCGCGCGTATTCGTCGAATGAAACTCAGTTGCGATTCACAGGTCATAATGGAGTATGCTACCAGTGGAATGCTTAATATTAAAACAGGCATCGGTATGCAACGGGAAGATCGTACGATAACGACACAAAACCTCGCGACAATTATTCAAGCACAATTAGAAGCTCGTGTCTGGCGCTAATTAGGACAAAGACCCTGCGGGTCTTTTTTGCTGTCAGTCTGTCAGTCTGTCAGTCTCAGGCAAGTATTTAGGGGGTCAATCCTTAATGACCATGTCTCAGGTTGGATTCCTTGCACTTTTTTTAAGTTGGCGTATACTAGGCAACACTATGGTAGTACACATGAGACACACTAAGAGCCACACGGCCAACCGTCGCTCTCACCACGCACTTAAGGTTGCGCGTTTTGAAACATGCCCAAAATGTAACGCGAAGCATCTTATGCACCGCGTATGCGTTAATTGCGGTAATTATCGCGGACGAATGGTTGTCGATGTGCTCAAGAAGACTTTAAAGAAGACACAGAAAGCCGAAGCCAAGAACGACGCGCGCAAGCCAAAGGCTGATGCGAAGTCAGAATCAAAGCCAGAAGCCAAACCTGAAGCAAAGAAGGCTAAGGTAGAGAAGGCTGAAAAAGCAGAAAAGAAAGAAAAGAAAACAAAATAGTATATGAAAAAAGATCGTCCGCAATTGCGGACGATTTTTTGATACATTTTTTGAAGCTACTTGGCGTCATCGAACAATGCGGTATTGAATGCAAGTTCGGGAAATTCAAGCAGATAGACCTTCTTGCCCCAGTTATTCTGTGCGGTACGTTCTACGGTGTACACCCCATTCACCTTAAGGTGCTTTCTTGCTTCACGTTGGTCAAGTAATCGCCCCGAGAGAGGGTTGCTGAAGACTATCTTATTGCCCCTCGTTGCGTTCGTGTTCATCGCCATTCTTTTCTCCTTGCATTTGAAACTGTGATCATTGCGTCAATACCTCCCACACCCAATCGAGAATGAGTAAGACCGTGATAACGATTGCCACTACGATGACCATGACGAAGTTGATCGGAGCGAGGATGAATCCAAGCAAATTGAGAGACCAAAAGCGTGTCCGGCTGACATAGCACTCGTCGGCCATCTTTTCATGGAACTCAGGAAACTCGAGGTCAACTCTGTGCCAGATCATGCCATTTGGCGTGTGAATCTCGCAGCTTTTCAAGCGCCTGCGAAGATCTTTGATGCGCGAACGGACGCTTTCATTTTTGTCCCACGGACAGTGGATGCACAAGAAATCTCTCTGCATCAGCTGGAAAGCGTTTTTGAATAGTGCCCGATGATATGCGACAAAGCCGGTATCGCGGTCCCATCTCTTATGAGTACGCCGATTGATGCGGAAATTGAGGTCTACCCCATTCGAATACATCAACAAAAAGAAGAACGGAGTGCTTACGAAGTATGCGACAAGGCCGATAAGCCACCAGTTCATGGTATGTCCTTATAAAGTACAACTAGTTGTAACACTACTGCGCGCGGGATATTCGTCAAATACTCACTCTTCAATCAATGCGCACTGCCATTGACGATATGATTTTTTGGACTATAAAGAGGATGGCGCAGCTCGGGGACAGTGTCTTCGGTTGTTTGACCCGTGTGGTGTTCTTTGTGAAGGAGCCTTCCCGTGGAAGCTCAACAGCATGAATCTTTCGCACATCTTATTGCAAGACATTATCAAGCAGAAGCGACTCTCAATTTTTGCATGCAGAAAGGCGATAATCATGTCCCTCAACTTTTGAAATGCTTTTCTTGGGAGTGACTGCTAAGAGATTCTGGGGTCCGGAAGGGGTGCAGCTCTACACACCACTATGCGGACCTTCCCACGCAGTTTATTTCGATGAGAGGCGTGCATGCTGGGTCGTGCAATTTCGACCTGCAGTGAGTCTCGTGAGTTCGCAAATACATGCATTCGAGCAATATGCCGAAAAGCTTGCGCGTGCGCTTGCCGTGGTAGACATGCCCGGGCTTGATCATGTTTATGGAGAGGTAAGTTTCCATACTTCCATTAGGCGTATCGCTAGTCCATCATACGCAGCAGCTCATCTAGAGAAAGTTATTCATGATTGCTGTAAGTCGATTGGAAGAAAAGACTGACATATTTTTTTTGGGATTTTCGCACAAGGGCCGCTTCAAAGCGGCCTTTTTTATTTATCTCAGTGGAAGTTACTTCGTGCGTTACGTGTGTGGTGAGCGATAAGTTTTAAACTGGGGATTAAGCTGGGGACAACATGTGGGTAAATGCCACATCTCTGCCACTTGAGCTACTATTATTTCACGCTGGCTTCTTGCCTCCGATTATTATTTCCCATATACTGTTGATGACGAACCTTATATATGGCAAATAGGCACCTTTCACGAAGCATAGTCCTTCAATCCCTGTTTGAATGGGATTTCACCGGTCACAACATGACTGGAGTCGATATGGTGCTCGCGAGAAATATCGAAGAATTTGCCCCAGGACTAAACGACACAACTTTCATGGCGGACCTCCTCAAGGGAATACTCGCCAAACAACCCGAACTCGATCTCATCATCGAGAAGGCCGCACCTGCGTGGCCTATTGATCGTATCTCTGTCGTGGATCGAAACGTGCTTCGCACTGGGCTGTACGAGCTCCTCTTTGGTGATCGCAGTGAAGTCCCTCCGAAGGTTGCTATCAATGAAGCAATAGAGCTTGCAAAAACTTTTGGGGGTGAGAACAGCGGTAAATTTGTGAACGGCGTCTTGGGTGCGGTCTACAAAGAAATAGGCGAACCCGGAAAAAACGAGACCACTCAACCAAAAGATAAGAAGCATGAAGCTATCGATCCATCGACGCTTCCGCTCGAGCAGCTTGGTGGTGCAGTCGTATATGCTCGAGACAAAGGCGAGATCTATCTCGCACTCGTGCACGACATCTTCGGTCACTGGACACTTTCGAAGGGTCACATCGAAGAGGGTGAGAGTCCTGAAGAGGGAACAGTGCGCGAGCTCAAAGAAGAGATCAATGCCGACATCGACATTAAGGAAAAGCTCGGCGAGAACGAATACATTGCCTCACACCCCGAGAAAGGAAAGATACGAAAGCACGTCGTTTACTTTCTTGCAGAAGCACCATTCCAAGAGCTCCAGCTCGAAGAAGGCAAAGGTGGACTTGATGACGCACGCTGGTTTAAGGCTACGGAGATCGTAGATCTGAATATTTATGATGATATTTTGCCGCTTTTCACGAAGGCCATTTCCATCCTCATGTCCCGTAGCGTATAGCTCGACACATAATTTGAGCGCCCTGCATCATAATTTTTTCAGCGCGGTTGCGTGACAGTACCATGAGTACAGCCCCTGCAACACGCGCAAAAAAATTATGCGCATTGCATCTCAAATTCTGTGTCGCTAGCACTCTCCATTGATAAAATACCGACGTGAGTTCATATAATGGGCACCTTGCCGCGTCCAAACACGGACTTAGTCTGGAACTTCGCATTACATCTCAAATTGAATGATGCTCAAACTTCTCTCCAAGACTTCGTAATGCGACCTAAATTTCACGACCAGAGGGGGCGACCAAAAATTTAATCGAGTCAGTGAGTACTTAAATTTTTAAGTACCCTAGTGGTGATGAATTTCGAAGTACTCACCGTCGTGCATCCAAGTCTGAAAGTTTTATAACATCGAGGTTTGATAAAAGTGCGGTGGGGTGATAGTTTTTATACAGAAGTTACACAAAGGAGTTTTTGATGAAAAAATTTGTCGCACTCTGCGTACTCACGTTTGCGTTTACAGGTCTTGCCTCGGCTACGATGAAAGAAGCGCCGCCCAAGGTCGACACTAAAGACTGGAAGCGCTCAGCGAGCACTTATTGTTGGTCTGACGGTAGCACCTCCGTGTCTGAAACACTTATGCTCTTTGCACCCACGACTGTCGACAACACCTTGAGTCGTATCGACCGTCAGATCGTTAACGGTCGGGTGCTTTCGGAGCATCACTATGAACGGCAGAATAGTAGGGTGCTAACTAACAAGAATTTTCTCAAGGTCGGACGCGAATGGACCAAGTTCGATATCCCTGCAGAAAACGCAGCTTTTAGTACTGCATACACCGAAGCGCGAAAAGCTCTAGCAAGTGGAACGTTAATCGAGCTTGTCACCTGCAAAAAATAACAAACACAACGCAGTCCTCGGACTGCTTTTTCATATCTCTCAACCCTTGATAAAAGCGTCATGGCGTGGTAGTTTACTAATTAAGGACGCTTCTCAAAAACACTTTGCTTTAGCCTAATTATGAGTGCTTTTGAGACGGGTTCTCAAACTTATGGAACACACAACAGAAGATTATAAAAAATTTGCTGAGCATATCGGTGTTGTTTTTAACGACATCGGTCTTTTGCGCGAGGCTTTCACGCATCGCTCATATTTAAACGAGCACAGAGCGCAGGGGATGAAGCACAATGAACGCCTCGAGTTCTTGGGAGACGCAGTGCTTGAGCTTGTCATGACTGAATATCTCTTTGCCAAGTATCCTGATGAGCCGGAGGGCAGACTGACTGCATACCGATCAGCACTCGTAAATACGAATTCAATTTCCGATGCCGCAAGCGATTGGGGGATGAACGACTACCTTCTGCTTTCTCGTGGCGAAGCAAAGGACACTGGTCGCGCGCGCCAGTACATTCTCGCCAATACTTTTGAGTCGGTTATCGGAGCAATATTTCTTGATAAGGGCTACAACACCGCGAAGGAGTTCATTGCCACGAGTCTCTTCGACAGGCTCGATGAGGTTATCAAGACCCGCTCATGGCAGGATGCAAAAAGCCGCTTCCAAGAAGAGGCACAGGAGCGCACGGGGATAACCCCTAACTACGAGGTGGTCAAAGAAACCGGCCCTGATCATGATAAGAACTTCGAAGTCGGCGTATACATTGGCCCCGAACTTGTCGCAAAAGGTGACGGCCGCTCAAAGCAGGATGCCGAGCAGGCAGCAGCTACTGCCGCACTCCTCAAAAAGGCTTGGTAGGTAGGTTAAAAAGGGTTACCCTTTTTTAACTGAATGGAGAGATCAAAAAACGGCAGTAATGCCGTTTTGAGTTTGTGCGTACTAACCGCCGCATGAGTAGAGGTCAACCTCAGGGGTAACCGCAGGATTTTTGTCTGGTCCCGTTATGCTCCTCTCCCACTCGCGATAACGTTCGAGTGCACCCTTTCCTCGCCTCGTGTCGATCTCTTCCATCACACGATCAAAATCGTCAGCCTTACGCTCGAGTGCATCCAAATCGTCTTGTGCGTGTCTGGTGCGGTCAAGCTGCTCCACGCGGTCGATGATACGCTTGGCGATCTCGATCGCCTTATCCGAAAGTTCATCGAATGAGCCCGCCTCATCGAGGAGATGCTCAAGTTCTTTGATGTCCAGTGCGTCTGACATGCGTCACTCCTTACAAATTGTCTCTTTTTGTATAATACTGACCTCGATAAAAAAGGGAAGCAACGACATACAAATAAGAAAAAGCGTATGTTCTTAACCCTAAACATATGCGTATTTTTCTTTAATTATGAGCATTTGCTGTGCTACAATAGTCCCATATGCGCCTTAAGCGTTTGGAGATCTTCGGTTTCAAATCCTTCGGAAAAAAGGCGGTTTTGGAATTTACTTCGCAGATAACTTCTGTCGTCGGTCCGAACGGTTCCGGTAAGTCAAACGTTGCCGAGGCTATTCGCTTCGTGCTCGGAGAGCAGTCGATGAAGTCGATGCGTGGTAAGCGTGGTGAGGATCTTATCTTCAATGGCTCGCAGTCCGCCGGTCGCGCCAATCGCGCCAACGTCACCATCGTCTTCGATAACAGCAAGCGCGAGTTCCCACTCGACTTTGATGAGGTTGCAATATCACGTGAAGTCTATCGTGACGGCTCAAATCAATATTTCATCAATGGCTCACAGGTCCGTCTCAAGGACGTCTTTGAGTTACTTGCAGCAGTGCATATCGGTGCCTCAGGCCACCACATGATCTCGCAAGGAGAAGCTGATAGAATTTTGAATGCCAATCCAAAGGAGCGCCGCGAGATGCTTGAAGACGCGCTAGGTCTTAAGATCTATCAATACAAACGTGCCGAGAGTGAGCGCCGCCTTGAGAAGACCGAAGAGAACATGAAGGAAGCCGAGGCTCTTCGCCGTGAAATAGCTCCGCATTTGCGATTCCTCAAGAAGCAAGTGGAAAAAATAAACGAAGGCAAAGAACTGCGCGAACGCCTCATCGGCCTTTATCGTGAATACCTCAAACGTGAGGAGATCTATCTCGAAAATAAGAAAGAGAGCATCGCCACCCGCCGACACACTCCTACCTCAGACTTGGCAGACCTCACCATCAAGATAGAGCATGCACGCGAAGTACTTGCGGGGGAGAGTGCGGGAGACGAGAAGAGTCGCCGCTTGCTCGATGTTGAAGCAAAGCTTCGCGATGTGCGCATGCGCCATGACGAGCTTTCGCGTACCGCAGGTCGCGTGGAAGGAATGATCGAGTTCGAAGAGAAGCAACTACGCAAAAAGGAGGAAGCACTCGCGCACCAAGAAGATATTCCGGTCAGACTCGGCGAGGTGGAGATCGTGCACTCTGATGCCGACAATGAACTCGCAGAAGGCGAACGCTCTGACGACATGGGACACGTGAAATGGCGCATTGCAAATGCACGCGCCAAACTCCGCGCATTTGTCACTACTCACAAAGAGGCAGCAGGCCAGCGCTCGATAACCGAAGCTGACCGCGAAGAATTAAACGAGCTCAAGGGCGAGCGCGCCAAAGCTGAAGAAGCACTCCGACTTATACTTGAAGAATCCAAAGCAAGAGAAGCAGAATATCAGGTGGTAAAATCAGAGATAGATCAGGAAAAAGAACGCTCTCGTGATACTGAGCGCGCATTATTTGAAATGATGAGCCGCCGTGGCGAACTCCAGAGCATTCTCGATCGCATACGAAATGACGAAGAAAATCTCGGACGAGAGTCGCGCCGGCTTGAAGAAGAGCTAAACGAAGCGGGAATCCTGCTTGGTCGTGCTGTGCTTGATTATTCTAGTGTTGTACTTGCGGTTGAAGAAGTCATGAACGAAGACCGCGTAGCCCAAGAGACACGTCGACGTGAAATAGAGCGCGGCAAGATCCGCCTTGAAGACATTGGAGGCCTAGGTGGTGAGGATACCGAAAAGGAGTACACCGAAACCATCGAGCGTGATCTTTATCTCGAGAAAGAGATAGCCGATCTCGTGCAGACACAACAGTCACTCTACACACTCATCGCAGAGTTGAATGAAAAGTTGAATACCGAATTTAAGGAAGGTGTGAAGAAGATTAACAAACAATTCAGTGATTTCTTCAAGCTGATGTTCGGAGGTGGTGTCGCAGAGCTCTTCATTGTAAAGATCGAGAAGCGTAAGAAGCGCGATACTGAGATCGATCTTTCTGATGTACCGGGCGACTCCGTACCCGACGCAGAAGAAGACGAGGATGAAGAAGAGGGCATAGACATTTCAGTTTCATTGCCGCACAAGAAGATCAAAGGCCTGCAAATGCTTTCAGGTGGTGAGCGTGCACTGACATCCATTGCACTCTTGTTCGCAATATCGCAGGTCAACCCGCCACCATTTATGGTCCTCGATGAGACCGATGCAGCGCTCGATGAGGCCAATTCACGCAAGTATGGCGACATGATAGAAAATCTCGCCAAGCTCTCGCAGCTGATGGTCATTACTCACAACCGCGAGACCATGTCGCGCGCAGGTGTGCTCTATGGCATAACGATGGGAAATGACGCAGTTTCAAAAGTGCTCAGTATCAGTTTCGAAGAAGCAGAAGCAGTCGCAAAATAAT
>JAYTYM010000044.1:0-5814 GCA_043742365.1 bacterium
TGATAGCCGAGCTCAGAAACCTGTTCTGCGGTGCGGATAAGCTCGCGCAGGACGTGTTTCTTGTAAACGGTCTCAGCGTAGTACTTGGCATTTGCAGAAGAGGGGACTATTCCCGCTAATTCTGCAAGATAAGTGCGACCTCCAACAGATTCGAGCTGAGATTTCTCCTCAAGGCGCATTGCAAGGGTGAGCATGTCGATAGGTTCGCGCTTGCGATGAAGGTCAAGCATCGCTTCATAGATGACGCGGTGCTTTTCTGCATAAAAAGATTCTGAGCGGAGAATGTCGTTGATATCATAGAGCGAATCGGTGCGGAGCATGATTGCACCGAGTAGGGCTTGCTCGGATTCGAGGTGCTGCGGTGGGAGGCGGAGGCCTGTGGTTGGCAAATATGGGCTTTTCATGTTGATCAAGAATCTTGTTACCAAGTATTTTAGCATGCTTCTATCGAGAATGAGAAAGTGATGAAGTTGGACCATTGTGGGGGTAAGCTGTGCACAAATTTCGCATGAAAGGGGATTATGTGAGAAGATACTCGCTATGGACAAACAGCAAAATATTCAGGTGGTCATCCTTGCTGCAGGAAAAGGGACGCGCATGCTTCCACTCACAGAAACAAAACCGAAACCAATGCAATTGGTATCAGGGAGAAACCTCATTGAATGGAAACTTGAAGCGCTTCCTGAGGAGACAAAGGAGGTAATAATCGTCATTGGCCATCAAGGAGATCAAGTCGAAAAATATTTTGGCGACGAATGGCGCGGTTTTGGCGCGAAGATGCGCATAAAGTATGTGCATCAAGAAGAGCTTAACGGCACAGCTGGTGCGCTTTGGGCTGCAAAGGAATTTATCCACGATCGTTTTTTGGTCATGATGGGCGACGACCTCTACGCACGTGAAGATATACTCAAAATGACCAAGCACGACTTAGCAGTCTGCGTTATGCAGGTGGCAGAGAAAGAGGTGGGAGGAGAAATGCTCGCGAATCCTGACGGAACCTTTAGAAACATCCAAGAAGAAAAGCATTTTGTGCAAACAGGGCTTATGAATACTGGTATGTACATGCTCGACCGAAGAATATTTGAGCATGAGCCCGTTGCAATAGGGGGGGCGTCAAAGGAATTCGGGTTGCCGCACACACTTGCTGCCCTTGCCAAGGACGATCCGGTCGCTATGGTACATGCAAGCAAATGGCTGCAGGTCACAACTCCCGAAGATCTTCTGAGTGCAGAAGATTTTGTCAAAGATAATGGTTGACAAACATCAAAAATACTGTATAATCTAATACAGCTAGATCTGAAGAATATCTTCACCCACACACACGAGGAGCTCTGAATGAAAGACGTCACATTCGTCATCTTGCCCGAAGGCTATGTCACCGCCTGCGAAGGTGATGACCGACAAGACCAGATGCAGGTCATACATCGCATTATTCCCGCCGAGCAAGACCCGTACATCTGGGCAAACAGGATCTCGACCCAATACGACGGGCGGCAAGTCTTGGTCTGGTAAGAATCCGGACAACTCACGAAAACCTTTTCCAAAGAAGAGGTTTTTTAATTACACTCTCAGTTACGCAATAGCTATCTTGCAGAAACCTATTGCTGTGCTAGCGTAAATACAGACAGTAATTTTCAAGGAGTTCAAAATGAACAATAAAGTTCTCGGCGTGCTTTTGCCTTTCATCTATCTTTTCTTTGCGAGCCCGCAGGTTTCCGCGAAGATCAATGAATCTCCTCACGCTCAAAGCGGAGTTCACTGCGAAAGCCGTGGTCATTGCTCTCGGGTGCATACACCGCCGAAGCCGCGACGTTATCGGGGCACATTCAGCGGCGGGCCACTCGACGGTTCGTTCTTCGATCGCAAGAAAAGCCTGGCACATGAGAACCTGGTTGCAGACGAGCTCAAGTTGCCGCGCTTTCAGAAGCTCGATGACATCGTTCTGGCGCATCCGGTCTTGAACATTGTTCCGCTTGAGACCGAAACATTCTTCGTGGATGAACACGTTGACCCCAACAGGCGCTACTTGCAAAAGTGGACCTACGCCTATCTGGTCAACTTAGCTTCCGACTTAAAAAAGGAGGTGCCATCGTCGTTGGATTATCCGAAGCTCAAGGTCACCTCGCTCGTCCGCGATCTCGACTACCAGCTGCATCGGGTGAAGAGCGCAGCCAAATGCAAAGAGCCTGAAACATGCTCCACGCATCTGACTGGCGCTACTTTTGACATCTCGTTCAAGAACATGAGTCGTGAGCAGTACAAGTGGATGTACGAAAGACTGTCACGCGACCGCGATCAGGGCGCTATCAACGCCATTCATGAGCCTTGGAGCGGCTGCTTCCACATCTTCGTGCTTCCGCCGGAAGATTCGACAACAGTAGCTCCCAAATGATCTTGCCCCCGATATAGGGGCAATTTTTTTTAACTCAAAAAATCTCGCGCAAGAGTGAGTGCTGTCGTGCGGTCTTTGTAGTCTATCCACTGAATTCGTTTGTCGCGCCGAAACCATGTGTACTGGCGTTTGGCATATTGTTTGATCGCTGCTTCAAGTTTGTGTAGCATTTGCGTTTTACTCATTTCTTTATTGAGAAATCTGGAAACGAATCGATACTCTAACCCAAGCGCCTCCATACGCTTTGTGCTTACTCCGTCTACTATGAGATTTTTTACTTCGCTTACCATTCCAGCGCGCATGCGTTTTGTCAGGCGAAGAGATATCCGAGCGTGCAAAGTTTCTTGCGGCACATTAAGACCAATAAACAGGGGGGTGTACCTCTTCGTTTCTCTTAAGGGGGGAACTTTGCCAAGGGCGGTAGCTATCTCTATCGCGCGCATTAGTCGAACGCTATTTTTTGTATCGATATTTTTTGCACGCTTGGGGTCTAGTTTTTTCAGTTTTAGAAATAGTTCGTTGGCGCTCATTTGTGAAAGTTTTTTGCGTAGTTTCTGGTCTGCCTTTACCTCAGGAAGTATGAGCCCGTCCACAAGTGCTTGGATATAGAATCCTGTCCCGCCACAGATAATAGGAAGTTTGCCTCTATTTAAAATATCCTTTATTGCTTTCTCTGCTTGCTGCTTATACTGCGCAACACTGAAGACTCGTTTGGGTGAAGCGACATCGAGCAGATAATGGGGGACATTTCGCATTTCAGTTTTTGTGATTTTTCCTGAGCCGATGTCCATACCGCGATAAACCTGCCGCGAATCCGCAGAGACAACTTCGCCATTTAATTCTTTTGCGAGTAGTACCGCGAGATCACTTTTGCCGCTTGCGGTAGGTCCTACTATGACGAGTATTTTTGGGAGCTTTGAGTCTCTATTTTTCATTTTCGTTGGTTTTTCAAGTATACAGATTCATGCTATGATGTGAATCAATTCTTAATCGCTAGCCTAAAAAAACATGGAAACAGAAGACTATTTCGACTCACTGCGCATTGGAGATAAATTACCTGAACTCATCCTTCCTGCGTATGATCCCAAGAAAGACGAGCAAGTGTCTATTAATACCAAAGACTATGAAGGAAAGAAATGGCTGATCTTCTTTTTCTATCCTGCTGATTTTACATTCATCTGTCCGACAGAGCTCGAAGAAATGGCAAGTCATTATGCAGAATTTCAGAAAGAAGGCGCTGAGGTGTTGTCAGTCTCGACCGATACCGTATTCGTCCACAAAGCATGGCACGACCATTCAGAAGCTATCAAGAAGGTGCAGTTCCCGATGGTTGCAGACCCATCTGGCGAGCTCAGCATGCTTTTCAATGTCTACATCGAGGCGGGTGGAGATGCAGGCCTCGCACAACGCGGCACATTCATTGTTGACCCGGATGGAATACTGAAAACCATAGAGATAAACGACAACTCCGTAGGTAGAAGCGCAAAGGAAACAATGCGCAAACTGAAGGCGGCAAAGTTCGTTATGGAGCACGGCGGACAGGTGTGCCCAGCAAGTTGGGAACCTGGAGGCGAGACTCTCGAGCCAGGCATGAATCTGGTAGGAAAAATATAGCCGATAAGAAAAAACCCGAACAGTATCGGGTTTTTTTATAATTGTTTGCGTGAACCAATAAGACGCATAATGCCAGTCAAAACCAAAGGCAGGATCTTTACCAGCATAAAAAGTCCGCGCAGTGTGTGAGGTTTATCGGGAGAAGAAAGAATTTGTGCTTCCTCGCACCACTTGATCGCAGAGCGATTATGGAATGCTTCGCTGTCAATGCGCTTCGCCATATCTCGTTGAGCAAATTTTTGTCCGTCGGAAAGAATGCGCTGACAGCAAAGCAGTAGCAAGAAAATACAAAAACCTAAAGAAAGGTGAATATAACAGCGTGATTGCAGTGAGTGCTCTTCGAAAAGCAGATAAACAGGAGAGGTGAGTGCAAGCGCAAAAACAAATACTTGAAACAGGCGGATAAGCCTCATGATGTTTCCTTTAGAACGACTAGCATAATACTAACATGACTCATGCAAGTAATGTTAAGCTGCAATTCAACGAGAAATATATTGGACTTTTTCTAGCTCTTCCTTATCATATACTCATGGGACCCGAACAAATGTATGAAGAGGTGACGCCAGAGGTGGAAAGCGAAGCTGCCTCACTGCCTTATCTTGAACACGCGATCATTTCTGATTCTGATGAGAGACTCGCTCCCGCTAATGAAGATATATATTTAGAACAGAACATAATTCCATTCACAAGAGGTGAACAACAGCCAACACTGTCTCAAAAAGAATTCGATCAGCAGATCGCCACCAAGCACACGATCGAAGTGAATGGTGAGGTTGCTGTATATCATATGGCCGAGCCACCATTTGACCCCTCTGTTTCACAAGAATGGATAGTATTCGTGGGCGGCTTCAGTACGACAAAAGAAAAATACTACGAAGAATTGCTTCATTTGGCGCAAAGTGGGAGAAAAGTATTGTTCATAAATCCTGAAATGTCTGCGCATGTGATCGATGATGAGCATCCCGCTACTGCACACATGCCAGCGACAATCAAAAGCGAAGCAGATCTCCTGCGTCGCGTCCTTGATGCTGAGGGGATAGATAAGGCAGATTTTGTTGCACATTCTCGCGGTGCGGCAGTCGCCACGACGCTTATTGCGCAAAACCCAGGTCGAGCAAGAAGAGTATTGCTCGATAGCCCCGCGGGACTTATCGGAAAGGATACCCCAAAAGAACTTATGGCTCGCTCACGCAAAGAAATGGTCGCGCGCATAAAGTCCGAACACTCACTCAAGCCCCTGACTTCTTTTGCGGGTCGATTCTTGCGTCGATTGAATTTGCATTTAAAAGAAGAGATTCCAGCTATTGCAGAAACGGATATTCGACCACTCCTAAAGACAATTCATGCGTATTCCCAAGAGCACGCCGATGATGCAGTGGAGACTATATTACTTAACCCGAACAGTGATCTTATTTTCCCGCCTGACCGGATCGAGGCCGCTCTTGGTGATGACCCATTCGAATATTTTGATAATTGGATGCAGTATTTAGACAAGAAAGCATATCATGGCCAGATATATCATCCCGTCGGAATGGGAAATGAGGCGGGTAAGGTGCCTGCACAGCTAAGGCACACACTCATAGAAGAACTGATCAACGCCCCAAAAGCAGGATGGAAAACAGAAGAGTCTCACGGGGCATCACTAAGACTCTAAGTGTATTAGTTAAATTAATTTTTGAAACTTATTTTCATGAAAGCTCTTCTTATCTCAGGTGTTATTTTAATTATTGCATCTTTAGGTATGCCAGCGCCAGACAATGGCCCTGTGCCTTTAGTCGAATGGATGTATCAGAGTGGATTTGTGCTTC
>JAYTYM010000045.1:0-4974 GCA_043742365.1 bacterium
GGTAGCGTGTACAACCACGAAACCTTGCGCGGCCGCCTCGAACGTATTCGCTCGCTCAATGTGAAATGGGTGCGCATCGGTGAAGGTTACTCTTTCCGCCACACAGGTGAGGGTCAGTATGACTTCCGCCTTACTGAAGCGGTGGAGCGCGAGTGTGCCCGTCTTGGGATGACACTCATTGATGATCGACTTCACTTTGGTCTTCCCGATTGGATGCACAAGAATCAACCGCATCTGCCGTACTTCCAGAACCCGGAATGGCCAGAGCATTTTGCGGAGTTTAACCGCGAAGTCACACGTAAGCATCCAACGCCCTATATCACCTACGTCAATGAGCCGCTCGTTACTGCGCTCTTCTCAAGTGGTTATGGAATGTGGAATGAACGCCGTCGTGATGAGCGTAGTCTTGTGAATGCAATGGTAAACATTGCCAAAGCAATGGTCCTAGGAAGACAAGCAACCGAAGCCGTGTGGAAAGAAATGGGTTATCCAGGAATGCCCGTCTCATTTCAAAACGACAGCCTCGAACTTTTCCTGCCGTCTGACCTCGATGATCATGTCGCTCGCAAGGAAGCCAATATCAGGTCTGTTCGCCGTCGCGCGATCTTGAATCTCGCCTTCGGCCACCATGATCCTCGGATTCGTCATTACTTGAAGCGTCATGGAATGCTTCAAAAAGACTACGACTGGTTCATGGAGCATGGAACAACGAAGCGCGTTGTTCTTGGCATTGACCATTACCCCGCTTGCGTAAAGACCGTGCACGGACCACACAAGATCCACAACCATGACTTTCGCCATCGTCATCGTCTCGAAATGGTGATCAAGGAATATTGGCACTACTACAACGATGGTCTGCCTACAGAAGACCAGATGCCGATATTTCACATGGAAGTGAATGCGCCAAAGAATCAGGCCCCGCGTGTCTGGCGAAAGACTTTCGATACGATGCAGAAGATGCTGCTCGAAGGTTATCCGGTCATTGGAGCATCGTGGTTCGGAGACGAAGATCAAGTTGGTTGGAAGACCGCGCTCTGTATCTATGCGGGCAAATCTTGTGACATCGGCCTCTTCAGTCGCGGTAAGGAGCAGCCGCTCAGTTCAGTTTTTAGGGACTCAGCACATCAGGGATTCCGTATCCCCGACAGCGCAATTCCAAACGCGACAAATGTTTTTGAAAAAGAAGAAGAAACTGTCGAGTGATTTGATACAACAAACCCGCATACACTGCGGGTTTTTTAAATAAGCCAAAATTTGACAATTAATTATAGTATGTTTAAATTATTTTAGGAAATGTTTTTTTGTTGTTTGACCAAGGAGAGAGCATGACTGCTAAAGCATATATCCACTCTGACCCATCCCTCGGAAGCGTGATCATTCTTCGCTTTGAAGAAGGCGACCATTCCATCGAGGCGACAATAGCCCCTGATTATGGCAGCAATCTTGTCAGTTACAAGATCGACAGCAACGAAGTCATCAACTGTGATGTGGAGGGGCTTTTGCGTCGCAACAGCGAAGGCACATCCGCCTACACTGCGACACCCATCCTCTTCCCTGCTCCGAATCGTGTCATGAACGAAGGACGTGCAGGCGAGTATGTATTCGATGGAGTGACGCACACGTTTAAGGGCGTACTTTCACCGTCAGGTAATGCATCGCTCATACATGGCATCGTCCGTGATGCATTGTTCGAATTTGCGATCGTCAAAGCCGAAGGTGACACCGTAGTCGCTGAAACCTCGATCGAGATCAAGCGGATGTCTCGGTATTTCATGACCTATCCGTACCCTTGCCGACTTGTCCTTACGTGGACGATGTCGAGCTCAGGTCTCTGCCTCGAATGGAAAGTGGAGAACACAGGGCCAACAAAGCTCGGCTTCGGCATTGCATTGCACCCCGAGTTCAGAACCGGCAAAAACGATGTTCGCGTTTGTGTGCCTGCAGCAAGCGTCATGGAGATGGACGAGGAATTAGTCTCGACAGGTCGCAAGCTCGATTTGAGCAAAGTCATGTACAAGATGCTGTCGCTTCTGGGTGAGAAGCCCGTAAGTGAGCTCGACCTCGATCATGTCTACACCGACAAGGTAGAAGGTCTGCATCCATATGTGCGATACGCAAACCTCGGCTTCCGGGTAAGTCAGGAATCGGATTGCGATTCGGTGGTTGTCTACACCGGAAACAAAGCAGTGTCACTTTGCTTTGAGCCGCAGTGGGGCAAGACCAACGCACTCAATCTGTTCGCTCAAGGTTACCCAGATGCGATCCACGGGCTCAGGCTCCTCGAGCCTGATAACTCCACTTCTGGAACTGTTCTTTTCAAAGTGAGCAGAGACTAAATAACAAACTCCCTACATGTAGGGAGTTTTCTTTTTGAATTTTTGTGAAACTTAACGCGCTTCAAGCGTTTTTTTCGCCAACGAAAGAGCAGTTTGCGCCATGCGTATTCCTTCTTCGCGGCGCTCGCGCAAAGGATTCCATCCACGATAATCACTATTATGTGCACGCAGCAAGAATTGCTTCGCACGAAGAAGCGTGCGTTGTTTTGCGCTTACTTTTTGCCCAGCATCAGCTTCTCGTGCCACGATCTTGGCTGTCTGATCGATCACAATCATAGCCTCGAGGCAAAGTCGGTCGAGTTCTTCTGAGCCCACACGCCAGATATCGAAGGTTGGGAAACCACCACCGAATGTTACGGCTATTTCATCCTCTGACGGATGTGCGCGCAGGTGATCTGTCGGGAGGGTAAACGCAAATTTTCCAGAATTTGTTAGCGCGATGAGGAGTTTAGCGATCCACTCCGGTCGAACTGGCTTGTGGCTATGCTTCCAAACCGCATTAATGAATTCCCAATCAGCGAGCCCAGGAAGCAGGAAACCCTTTCGATTTTGATTATGAGTCTCACTCATCCGCACAAGCCTATCGACATACTCATCGATGCTCATCTTTCCATCAGAGGCTTCAAGCATAACGTTTATCTCTCTGCCATGAATGGGGAGGCCAGAAATAACGGCATCTCTTTCTCCGTGAATACGCACAGGATGAACGAACCCACCCTCAAGGTAATCGTCCAAATTTCGCTTGGCGACGAGTTCATTGTCAGACCTTAGTCGTGGCAAGAACTTTGCGCAGTGCTCCACCCAAATGAGGCTCCACTCAATATCAACTTCCCTCAGCATGAGTGGCACGCGTTCGTCGATGCAATACTCCTGCGGATAAAAGCCTGCCGGCATTTGTCCGAACAGGCGCTTGTGCACAGTCAGATAATCGCCAATGTGGTCGCGCATGTGGTCGTCTCGCGTAACACCCAAGATGGGGTTATACATGGTGCTCCCCATTACCTCTGCAATTCCGAGCTCGACGAGTTTGTTTATCTTGTCGATGATGCGAGGATAGTAGCGCTCAAGATAGCAAAGGGTGTAGCCCGACAATTCCAAGAGCACGCGAGCGCGTGGCTGATCCATGAGCACATCGCAAAGCGGTTCGTAGCTCCCCTTTGCAAGCTCGGGAAGCTTGGAGCGTGGGATCTCGGCATACTGTGCATTCGCATGAAAAAACAAGGCCAGTGGAAACATATTTTCTCCTTACAATGGTACTACCTGCTACAACTCTGTAAGTAAACATAATTTTTGTCAACGAAATTCTAAAGCTAAAGTAATGATAGATTTTCTTGTGAAAGTGCGTGATTTTATTTAGGATAAAGTTCTTATGCCCGAACTCCCAGAAGTCGAATCATTCGCTCGCGCTCTGCAGAAAGAATACACACAGAAGCCAATTAAGAAGGTGCTGTTTCGTCGCGACAACATTCGCTACGTACTCGACAAAAAGGCACTTCGTAAAATTCTCGCTACTGGAGTTTCAATAACGAGATTTCACCGAGACGGCAAGCAGCTGATACTAGCGACAGAGCGCGGCTCCATCGCGATCTCACTTGGTATGAGCGGAACATTTCATCCGGCAGAACCCAAAAAGCCCGCAAAGCACGAGCACATCACAATTGTATTTGCAGATACTACTGCACTCGGCTACATCGACCCTCGCAGATTTGGATTTTGGATTCCCTATGACAAACCACTTCCTCATAAAGCAGATCCGCTTTCAAAAAGTTCGCTGTTGTCATTTTTTCAGTCCGATCAATTTGTAAAAAGTTCACTCAGCATCAAGGATATTCTTTTGGATCAAAAATGCATCGGGGGTATTGGCAATATCTATGCAGCTGAAGCGCTCTATCGTGCAAAGATTCACCCTCAAGCGTGCGCAAAAGACCTAAGCAAAGAGAAGACCGAATTGTTATCCGAAACAATACCGTTAGTACTCAACAAGGCCATAGACAAGGGCGGTTCAACCATCTCTACATACAGAAGACTCAACAAAGAAGCGGGAGATTTTCAAGAATTCCACAAAGTTTATGCGCGGCACGGTGAGCCATGTCTGACGACTAAGTGCCCGGACACAATTCTTCGAATCGTTCAATCGGGGCGCAGCACGTGGTATTGTCCCACGTGTCAGTCGGCGTAGTTGTTTCCGTGTCGTGATGAAAATCACCGTTGTAAGAATTTATACAACATGATATTTATAGTAAGGAAGCTCATCACACAAAGGAGGATAGGATGCTCAGCACGATCAAGCCTCTGCTCGATAAATTCTGGGAACTTTTCGACGAAACAGTATTTTTTATCACGAAGCGATACGTCAAAAAGATATTCCTCGCGGGTGAAAGTATCAACGAAGGTCTCGCAACCGCAGTACGTCTCAATCAAAAGGGATACGGTATCACCTACCACGTCATGGCTGAAGATCTCACCGATCGACGCCTTGTACAAGCGAATGTGCGTATCAATATCGAACTTTTGCGGCGCGCTCACGCTGGAGGCCTATCGGGTAATCTCGCCGTGAAGTTAAGCGCATTCGGTGGCTCACTTCCGCATAATGCGAATACCAAGCAAGGTTGTACTTCTTTCAACGAGACTGAGGCGC
>JAYTYM010000046.1:0-8570 GCA_043742365.1 bacterium
GACATATAATATTATTTGAATGGGTTTTCACCCTTAATAACGCGAATAAGTACTACTATAATAGCAATTACGAGAAGAAAGTGAATGAGACCTCCGAGAGTAAACGATGTCACGACACCGAGAAGCCACAGAATGACGAGCACAAGTGCAATTGTATAAAGCATTTTAAAAATATTAACAGTAAGCGAAGAATTTACTGTAGCATAAATACAAAAAACTCTTCAAGTTGTTGACAGAGCACAACTCGGGGCGTAGAACGAGTTCAGATTTCACCCAACGCTTGGGAGTACACATGCCCCTTTATATTGCCCCGAAAGAATGTCAGTCGGTTATCCGCAACTTTTTGACTCTGAAAAATCCCGAGAACAGAATACTTATCGGGAGTATCACATTTGTATGTGCACGTAAGCTTGTCTTCAAAATGTGTGCGAGCAAGAAGGAACTACAGCCTTCCGTTAAGATCATCACCCCATTTGAGGGCATTCGCCTCTCTGCTTGGCTTGGGATCGAACTCCATCACTACGGAGACTTTGTCGACATGATGAGCACAAACCATCTCAAGAGCCAGTTCCTTTTTCACGGTTCAAACCGATTGGAACAGTGGGAACTCCTGTACCTTAAACCGCTAAAATCTGAGCTGCCGGCAGCCACATGACAGGACACTCAACACACCTCAATTGGTGTGTTTTTTTCTCACAAGTACTCCTATAGTGAAAAAGTTTTCAGATTTTTTATGTTGCCGATTGCGGAACCGAGAAGATAGGCGAGAAATGCATCGAAGATGGGGCCTATCCAAGAATTCATTCCCCAATTGAGTGCGATGAGCACCGCATCCGCTCGCGAACAACCACTCCACATACAATTATCGAGAATAAGAAATAATAAGAGAATGTAGCCAAGCGCAAACCCGAACATAAGGCCGATATTGTGCTTAGTGGGTCGTAAAAAATTCAACACTCTCATGGTTCACATATTATAACACTATTATATGGAGCATATCGTGAGTAAAGATAGTTTTCACAAGATTAGACATAGACATAAATTCAATTTTCTAGAGATGACCGCACACCACGTATAAAAAAGCCGCCGGAAATGATCCGACGGCGATGGTGAGCGATTCGACTCAGCGGCGATAATTGCGAACACCTTGAATGACTTCGACCGAGACGCCATTAACCTGGAAACCGGCTTCGGCACCGTAACGGCTGAGGCGGACATACCCCTGTGGCTCGACATAGACGGGCTGGCGTTCCACGTACACGACTTGCGGCGCGGGTGCGTAGTAGACCGGCGGGTAGTACGGGCGTGAATCTTGCCACGCTTGTTCGTCAGCGATGCGCTGGGAGTATTGCGCCTCCGCGTCGTAGTGACGCTGTGCGTGTTTGGCGTTGGCGTTATAGATACGCTGCGCACGTGCGGCCTGCTCGATGTACTGCTGCTGGGATTGGGCGTTGGCGGTGACGCCGACGAGTGAGAGGATGACGAGGAACAAAATACGAAATGCATTCATGATTGACTCCAGTGGTTGTTGATGAATGAGAAAGGAAAATTTAACGCGAATCTACGAATATTATACCATATTATTAAATACTACGCAAGTCCTATTTACATCCTTGGGTACGCCGAATAAATGGCTTATTTAATGGTTATATCCAAAGACCGCCTTTGATAGTTGATGAGGTGGATAATGAAATGAAATAGTGATCTGTCCAAGGGGTACCCTTGGATTCATCAGCTCCCACCCCGCACGTGCGCGAGGTTTATATTTATGGTTCCAAGCCCGGGCCTTGGACAAAGAATTAAGTGAGTAAAAATAGAAAATACATAGGGGTACCATATGGGATGGGGGGGGTTGGGAAAAGCGAATGACAAA
The DNA here is from genome assembly GCA_043742365.1 of bacterium. Classification (GTDB taxonomy): domain Bacteria; phylum Patescibacteriota; class Minisyncoccia; order Phycocordibacterales; family UBA6899; genus MHLP01. The sequence continues at coordinate 1,874 of JAYTYM010000046.1, forward strand.
ATATCCAAGGCGTAGACTTGGATCGGGGAGTAGTTGTTAAATGAGAGAATTGGGACTGCGGAATCCCCCGAAGAATTAGATCACGGAATTTTTCAGAATATCTGAAGGCTCCCATTTGCTTATTTAGCTATTATATACGGTCGTAAATATTAGCTAAATGATTTTAAAGTTTGAAGTGGTCTTTTAACCATTTGTCGTCTTCCAGTCGATCCACTACAAGGTAGAGCACTTCTTTGCCAACACGGAAATCGGCTTTGATCATAGCGAGGAGTTCTTCGCATGGGTATGGGTAGACCCAAACACTTTTTTGTACTGGGATAAACCCAAAATATACAAGCGTATCACGCAAAGAAGTCCTCATCTTTGAGCGACTCTCTTTGATATCATAGATGACGACTCTCCATTTTTTGTCCCATCGAGTGGGCTTTGATGGTTCTATTTTTTCTCGAGTAATCTGCAAAAATATTTCTTGGCCTTTTTCGGTAAGTTCCAAGATCTGCTGGCCGTTACTATTTTTGATCTTAATATATCCCCTATCTACAAGATTTCGAATTCCTCTTGGTACATCGTACTTGGGATTTGTTTTTCGCTTTCTAGATGTCATTCCAAACAAGAATAGTACGCGCTCAGCTAGATTTTCTTTGGCAAGTGACCCCTTTTCGGCGATGGCTTTAATGATGAGCCGTTGAATACTATTACGATTTTGTTTTCCCGGTTTGTGGTATCTCATAAAATCAAGAATATCATATTTAGCTAATATTTACGACCGTAAATATTAGCTAAATTGTTGAGAGTGTTAAATTAGCATAGGAACAGTTCACTACCCCGACTCAAGGGCACTAAGTTTGAAGTGGGAAAATTGGGACTGCGGAATCCTCCGAAGAATTTGAACTTGGAATTTTGCATAATGACGGACGGCTCCACATTTCCCCATTTCCATTTCAACGGTTTTCATTTACTTACTTTTGGGAAAGTTATAAAGTGGTGGCATGCATAAATCACTGTCAATTTTCTGCAATAATTTGAATGTAGTAATCAGCTTGCTTAAGTTTTGGTAAATATATGGACTTACCAAGGCGCACAGAATCACAACAACGAGGAAGCATCGGTATTACTATTGTTTCAAAGGTTGTTGCTAAGGATTTAGGAATGTACTTTAGAACAGTTCCCCAAGAATTTGATTATGGAATTGACGGGTATATAGACTATGTAATCGAGGGCTCTGTAACTGGCGGTAGCATCGCTGTCCAGGTTAAGTACGGTAAGAGTTACTTTGATAACGAAGCAGTTGATGGATATTGGTATTCTGGTTCCAATGCTCAGATAAACTATTATGCAAACATGGCTATCCCGGTTTTTGTTTTTTTGGTACACCCTGAAACTGAAGAAATTTACTGGGAGGAGGTCGATATTGAAAAACTACATAAATCAGGAGAAAATTGGAAAATGGTTATCAGCAAAGAAAATACTTTAACGATAAACTTTCTCGCATATTTTAGAAAGATTATGGACATAGAAGAGCATTCGTCAGAAATTAGAGATCATATTGAAACTAAAGATTTAATCGCAGAAGTGTTGTCAGGCACAGATTCGCCAGTCATCGCTATTGGCAGACAGAGCATAGAGGCGTGTAATACACGCGGTGTTGTTGCTTTGTTTGAGTCATTTAAAACCAACAAAGATAGAATTAAAAATCTCCAAGGAAAAATTAACTTTTTTGTGTATGGATACGACGATGACCCGCGGGAATTATACGAAATTCCTGAGGTGGTAAAATTTTTCACAAAACTTGAACCCGAGGTTAAGTATTGGTACTTTTTCTTAAGCACTAATAAAGACATACACTCTCTTACCGTCTTAATGTCGACAGTTTGTCATGGTAAGAAGAGGGAGGGTGGATTAGTTGAGATTGATAAAAATGAAAGGATCGCTTTTATGGAGAGGAATTTTGGATGGCTTAATGACATAACAGAATATTTAAACCTTCCTCTTTCCGAAAATAAAAAAATATCTGAAGACATTATAAATTATTCAGGATGGGTATAACTTGAAGATTTGTATTTGCAGCTTTTTGATTTAACTTGCTAATTTAGCCCAAAAAGGTAGTTTGTGAGGATAGTTATCCACGCCTTATTGCTTCACCTCCCAATTAGTTCGCATATGTGGGGTATAATTAATACAGGCAGCTAACAAGGTAATATCAAAATATCATGAGCCCTCAAAATGTTGCGAAATATTTTCTTCTGCGAGCACAGGAAGATGGTGAGCTCATCTCACCCCTGAAGATGCAGAAATTGGTTTACTATGCCTATGCATGGTATTTTGCATATACTTCGAAAAAACTTTTTTATGAACAGATTGAAGCATGGGCAAACGGGCCAGTTATGCCTACGCTTTATCAGTCCTTAAAAGTATATGGGTCCGCCCCCATTCCTGCTGCATATCTCGGCTTCAATGATGAGGCGGGGGCATCAAGATTTGTGGCAACCATTGAAGGGGGCCAGAAAAATATACTTGATGAAGTTTATGATAAATACATGACTCTTACAGCTTTTGAACTTGTAGTACTCACGCACAAAGAAAGACCTTGGGCAGAAGCGAGAAAAGGTCTTGAGTCGACGACAAACTCCGATAAGCCTATTACTGACGAAGATATCGCACTGGAGTACAAAGTAAGCGATTAGTCATGGCTCAGATTCCTGCGCCAATCCTTTCGCAAGATAAGATTCGCTTTAGTTTCGAATTTTATGACACCGACCGAACTGATTATTGCTTTTCAACATGGGAACAAGATAAAATTCGCGCAACAATAGTACGACTCAAGCACGTAAACACAAAATCTTTTCAAGACCTCCACAGGGACCGACGCGTGATGCATTTTAGTGAAGTGGACTGGGGTAAGACCACCGAACCAGGGGGGTTTAACAACCCGGCTCTGGCCTTACTGCCAGCTTTCCACTTTGCTTTGTTGAATGTGAACGGACAAAAGGCCAGAGTTTTTGGAGCATATGCTGGAGGCGTTTTTTTTATAGTCTGGTTTGATCTTGAGCATGTGATCTGGCCAAGTTTCTTGCGTAACACATGATTGTCCAGTCCAACAGCTAACCATAGTATCTGAGTGGCAGTAGGGTCAACGAAATTTTCGCAGCTGTATGGTATACAGCTGCCGAATTAACAAACTACCTTGATAAATATATGGATGGCTTCCCCACCTTGGGTTTCTGTCATGATTTCTAGGCACATAAACAAAGTCTCAAACTTCGTAATTTGAGACTTTGTTTTCTAATGTCGGAACCGAATCAAGGGTTTGATTCGAGCGTACAATATAATGCGGGATGACAGGTCGTTGGCGAGGATGGAAGTTGGGATGCAATTCGGGGTTGCTCCCGAGGATTCGTGTCGTGGATGCTGGGCGTGTGGCCCTGCGTCCGTGACCGATCCGAAGGTAGACCCGAAGGGCGCCCAAATTACGCCTCGCCCCCGTGGTTATATTTCACAGACGCCAGACACGCAAGCAAGTTCTTTGGACCCCTGTGTCTCATCTATCTTCTCGTAGCTAACAATCTTGCTGAAATCAATATTCGCCCACCGTTTCGCTAACTCCTCGAAGCGCTCCTTGCTTATCTCCTCATAGGGAGCGAGCTGATAGACGTGCTCTGAGCGAGGAAGGAAGGACAGGCCTCCGACCATCTCCCAGTTGTCGTAGACCCATGACGCTACTGCAAGCCATTCGTTCTCGCCTACTGAGACGGTGACGGAAGGGTTGTGCTCGGTGTAGTTCTCCTTGATGAGCTTCCAGTGTGCGAGCTGCTCGAGCGAGGTGATGTCGTCTTTGAAGACTGAGCCTTTGGGAGCCTTCACGGGGAAATCGATGACGTAGGTGACGGCGCTCTCAGCGCTCTGCCCTACTTCGGGGTTGTAAGGGATACCCTGATCGCGAAGCATTTTGAAGAGTGAGTCGGTGGCGGAAATACGTACGCGGCGGATATAGTAGGGAGCGTGGCGAGGGTGCATGCCTGAGGATGCATCAACGAGCTGCGATACTGTGCCTGAAGGCTTGACGCAGGTGACTGAGGTTGATTGGTTGATACCAAAGCGCTTGGCGTAGACTTTGTTGACGGCGACTGCCTCGGTGCGGAGCTCTTGCAGGAACTTGGCATCGTGGACGACTTCGGCGTTGTCCCATTGGCCTGTAAGGGAGACTCCGAGTAGGCGCTCCTGCTCGCAGTTCTTCTGCCACTCTTTGGAGAGGTACTTGAAGTTGGTGAGGGTCGATTGGTAGGTGCCTAAGATGCTCGCGAGGCGCATCTTGCGAAGGATGGAGGCCTTGGTGTCGTCGGATCGGACTACGACCTCGGTGAGGTTGCAGAACTGCTTGGACTTGAGGATTATTTCACCGCAGGGGTTGGTGCCGCAGGTGTCGACTTGTGGCATCAGGGTCTTCTTGCGGCGCTCTGGGATCTGGTTCTCGAGGGAGCCGCGATTGAAGATGCCGCGCTCGCCTGAGCCTGACTTCATAAGCGATATCCACTCATCCATGAACTCGGTGATTGGCGGTTTGTGCGTATAGACGGCGCTATTGTTGCTCATCATGCGCTGGCCTTCGGTCATGTAGAATTGACCGTCCTTAGCATGGCGCATCTCGTAATCGTCGAGATCAGAGAGCGAGATGAGGGCTGAGCGGCGTACACCACCTGAAACTACTACCTCGCCAATTTTGCAGACGAGATCGTGGACATCGAGGTTGGTGAGGCGTCTTCCCTGTCGGCGGAGTATCTTGTCGCGTGAGAAATCTATGAGTGCGCGAAGGGGCTCGGGACCTGAGGACTTGCCACCCATGGTCATGAGGCGGGCGCCTGCGGTGCGGAGCTGCGAGTAGTCGAACTTGAGGTCTTCACCCGCGAACCATGTCTCGAGTCCGTGTACGAATGCATCTGCCCAGCCTTCTTTGGAGTCGCCGATGACGTGGGTCTTGGCCATCTTGCCTGTCTGCTTCTTGATCTGAGGAAGCTGCTGCACGGTGAGGCTCTCAACTGAGAAGCCGACGCCTGTACCACACATAGAAAGATACATTATCTCGCCGAAGTCCTTGAGCTTCGAAGGGGCGATGAAGGAGCAGTTGTAGCCGCAGACGTTGGTCTTGCGTGCGGCGGGGCCTGCTGCCCACATAAGGCGCATCGAAGGCATGACCTCGTGCTTGAGGATGGCTTCGCGTAGCTCGTCGTACTCTTTCTCGGAGAGCTTCTTGCCGATGTTCTCGCGCATGAAGGAAAGATATCTATCGACGGTCTCTATCCACGTCTCTCGGCGCTGCTCGTTGTCTATCCAGCGAGAGTAGGAGCGATAGTAGATGAACTCGGCGAGTGAATTACGAAAATATTGTTTGCTGTCGCGGGCGAGCTCCTTGATGGCTTCGGGGATGACGCCGGACTGTTCGCGGATCTTCTTGTGCTCTTCGCGATAGATGATGTAGCCCTTTGCGGTCTTGGCAAAGTCTTTGTATATCAGTTCGGTTTCCACAGTATCCTGCACGTCTTCAACGGTCGGCATGTAGTCGGCGCGGCCTTTCATGTACTTCTCGAGCGAAGTGGCGACGGCCGTTGCAACATGCTCTGCATCTGCCTCGCTTCCCTCCTGACAGGCGAGCATGGCGCGGTATATAGCGCTCTTTACGCGCTCGCGGTCGAACAGTGCGATGGTGCCATCGCGCTTGCGGACTTCTTTTAAGGCTGGACCTGACTTTGCCTTGGGGCTTGTCTTTAGCGCCTTGGGCGCTTTGGGCGCTTTTGACGCTTTGGCCTTCACTACCTTGGCGTCTACCGATGAACGTGTGGGTGCGTTCTGCATAAAATGTGGGAACTTAACGAACGAATAATTATTTGTAACTGACATTAAAACTAAAAGAAGAGCCGCACCAAAACACTTAATAGCGACAATGTTTTGGTGGGACTCTTTTGACAATGAACACCTCGAAAATGAAGCCACTTCGAATCCTTATTTCGGTGCAAAATTTCCAAATACTGGCTACAACTCGTTAAAAATTTTCGAATTAGCTTGGGCTAGTCCTCAAAATTTTCACTTCGTTTCGCTCAAAATTTGAAAATCTTAACACCGAAATCCATCATCTCAGTCGGCTCTTTCGAGGTGTCTTATGTACCTATTCTACTCCCGTTCAGGTGAAGCTCCAAAACGTGGATAACTTATTGAAAGCACGAAGAATCTGTTAACGGTTTCTAAATAGATACCGTGAGTGGTGAAATATTTATTGGGTAAAAATCCGCTTTATTGTGCTGTGATGAACTGGTCGCCTATGTGCCAGCCGCTTTGCTCGGAGAGACCTGAGACCACCTCTAGAACAAAGGTTGCTGGTGCCTTGGGAGTAAAGACATGCGGATAGGACTCGGGTGCGACAGAGTGCGCAATGTCGACTATCCGCCAGTTGGCATCAAGCCATATAATATCTATCGGGAATTGCATCTCGGGCATCCAGAAGCCGTAGGTGTCGGGGTGATCGAAGAGGAAAAGCATGCCATGGTCAGGGGCGAGCGTTAGGCGGCCTGAGAGGCCGCGGTCGCGCTCCGCCGTGGTGCGTGCAATCTCTACGTTTACTGTAGTTGAGGCTAAGGTGAGCTTCGTGAGGATTATCTTATCGACGGCGATAGTGTGGACTGGCCTGTGCTCAAATGAATAGAGAACA
>JAYTYM010000047.1:0-6858 GCA_043742365.1 bacterium
AGGCGATAGAGAAAACGAATCATGATGTGCTCCTTAGTTGTAGGGTGTGTAGTGCGGGTCGGACTTGGCGCGGTCTGCGATGCGCTTCGCGAGATCCTCATCTTTGCACGCGCAGTCTTGGCAGAGGGCGTAGAAGTCGCCGTACGTCAGGTAGTTGTTCTGCGAGTGGCACTTCGGGCACTCGAGCGGGGAGTGGCTGCGACGACGCATGAATGCGGCGACAAGCAGGATGGCAACGAGAGCGATGAGGCTCCAGTGGTAAGCATTCATAAGAACTCCTTGATTTTGCGGAACAGCTTGCAGGGAGTGAGGCGGTACGAGAGCATCGTACACACTATCACCATTACGAGGGGAAGCAATGCGAGGGCATGAGCCATGTGACTCCTAAATTTCAGCGAGCGAAACTGACAATATTATATCATTTTTCAAGGTATATGTAAATAGCACTGCTTTACACATCCCACATTAACCCTATAATTAAGGCTTATGAAGGAATACGACCATAAAGATATTGAGGAGAAATGGCAAAAATATTGGACTGAAAAGCAGATTTACCGCACCGAGGAAGATAAGTCCAAGTTAAAGTGCTATGTGCTTGATATGTTCCCCTATCCGTCAGGCGAGGGGCTACACGTCGGCCATCCTAAAGGCTACATAGCTACTGATGTGTATTCTCGCTACAAACACATGCAAGGATTCAATGTGCTTCATCCGATGGGCTGGGACGCATTCGGGCTTCCTGCCGAGCAATATGCGATCAAAAATCAGATACATCCACGTGTCGCTGTCGAGAAAAATACGACGCGCTTCAAAGAGCAGCTCGCAAAGATCGGATTTAATTACGATTGGTCACGCGAGATAAACACAACCGACCCTAAGTTCTACAAATGGACGCAGTGGATATTTTTACAGCTATATAAAAATGGTTTGGCGTATGAATCATTTGCCCCCATCAACTGGTGTCCAACGTGTCAGACTGGTCTTGCGAACGAAGACCTCGAGGGAGGGAAGTGCGAGCGCTGCGGAACAGTCGTCGAAAAAAAGCCGATGCGACAGTGGACGCTTAAGATAACCGAATACGCCGATCGCATGCTTGCCGACCTCGACAGTCTGGAGTGGCCGGAGTCTATTAAGGAGTCACAGCGCAACTGGATAGGCAGAAGCGAAGGAGCAGAGATAGAGTTTGCGCTTCATAATGTCCCCGGACAAGAAGAGGGTAAGCACAAATTGAAAGTGTTCACCACAAGACCCGACACGCTTTTCGGTGCGACCTACGTAGCGATATCCGCTGAGCTCGCAAAAAACTGGATAGACTTGGGATGGGAAGTCAGTGCTGAGGTTAAGAAGTTCGCTCTAGATACCCTCGAAGAAGAAAAGGTGCGTGCAGTTGAGTATGGCGAAGTTGCCGAGAAGAAAGGCATCGCGAGTGGTGTGTACGCAGTGAATCCTGCCAACCAAGAAGAGATCCCCGTGTGGATAGCTAACTACGTGCTTTCAGGCTACGGCACCGGCGCCATTATGGCAGTACCTGCACACGATGAGCGTGATTTTGATTTTGCAAAAAAATTCAATCTGCCTATTGTCGATGTTATTGCAAAGAAATATGTCCTCACCGGAGAAAATGCCGATCGCGCTAAAGTAGAAACGCTTGATCGCAGGATCGTTGACCCAATACTTGTGGACAGAGACGGTAATCTTTATCTCGTTAAGGAAGGACCACTCCATGTGCATTTTGCGGGGGGCGGTGTAGATGATGGAGAAGATGAACAGACCGCACTTGCCCGTGAGATAAAGGAGGAATTAGGTTATACAGACTTCACTATCGGGCGAAGATTATTGCCTCAGATAATTGTCGAGGGTTATAGACACACCAAGAACAAAAATCAGCATTCGGTCGGACCCGCATTTGAAGTGATGCTTAATTCTGATGCACGCGTGTCGTCGGAAATAGAAGATGGAAAACATGAACTGGTAAAAGTTAGCCTCGCCGATGCTAAAGATACTATTACATGGGAGCATCACCGATTTATTCTCGACCGTTATCTTTCAGGCGACGCGGCATACAGTGAATACGGCACACTTGTAAACTCGGGCAAATTCAATGGCATGGACAGCAATGAGGCGATAAAAGCAATCACAGAATTTGTTGGCGGAAAGATGACCAAGCAATATCGTTTGAAGGACTGGGTGTTCTCGCGCCAGAGATATTGGGGGGAGCCTATTCCTATCGTCCATGATGCCCTAGGCAAAGTGTATCCTGTCGATGAGTCAGAGCTTCCTGTGGTCTTGCCGAATGTTGAGTCATACGCTCCTACGGGCACGGGTGAGTCACCGCTTGCGGACATCTCAGACTGGGTAAATGTAGATGGATATATCACTGATGATGGAACATTCAAAGAAGTAAAAGAAGGCGAGTCGGGTGCACAGACGATACAAAAATTCAAACGCGAGACCAACACCATGCCACAATGGGCCGGCTCTTCGTGGTATTACTTGCGATATATCGACCCCACCAATGACACTGCGCTCGTCGACCACGACAAAGAAAAGTTCTGGTCGCCTGTCGACATGTATGTAGGCGGTGCTGAGCATGCAACACGTCATCTTATCTATGCGCGTTTCTGGCACAAGTTCTTGTATGACTTGGGAATTGTGAATCATACCGAGCCGTTCAACCGCCTGCAGAATGTCGGCCTTATCATGGCCTCGGATGGGCGCAAAATGAGCAAGCGCCATGGTAATGTCATAAACCCAGACGATGTCGTGAAGACCTTCGGAGCGGATTCGCTTCGCATATATGAGATGTTCATGGGACCATTCGATCAATCCATCGCATGGTCGACAGACAACATGGTGGGCGCAAGACGCTTCATCGAGCGCGTATGGCGCATGAAAGAAAAAATAGGCAAAGATACTCCAATTGAGCGCGCGACCGAGACACTTCTTCATCAGACCATCAAGAAAGTCGGCGGCGATATCGAACGCTTCGGCTTCAATACTGCGATTTCGCAGCTGATGATACTCGTGAACCACCTTGAGAAGCTTTCCTCTATCCCACAGGCGGCCTATGAAGACCTTTTGCGTCTTGTCGCACCATTTGCACCCCACGTAGCGGAAGAGCTTTGGAGCGAGCTCGGACATGAGACACAGATCTATGCCGAAGTATGGCCCACATATGATGCTGAGAAATCCGTGACTGAAAAAGTGAATATTGCGATACAAATAAACGGTAAAGTAAGAGACGCGATCGAGATTCTACGCACAGACAATGAAGAATCCGTGAAGTCTGTCGCACTAGCCCGTCCTCAAGTACAAAAATGGCTCGACGGCAAAGAACCCCAAAAGGTTATCTATGTCGCGGGGAAGATAGTAAATATCGTGTTATAACTTTTTTTCAAAAGCACGACAACCCAAACAGGCGGAGCTATATGGGTTTTTGCTGTACCCTCTTATCTTACTGTAGCCCTTGACATTAAATGGTGAGATGCTAGAACTATAAATAACCGAGTATTGGAGGGAAACTGTCAATACCAAGATGAAGTCTTGGTGAAGACACAAGAAAGGTCAATTATTCTTTTTCTATTTTTAATTTTATGAGCACTGCAACAATCACGTTCAAGCCCAAGCAGGTAACAAAACATTTTCTCTCTGCGCTTCCGCGCCGAGCTGCTGATGTCATTACCAAGCGCTACGGACTTGGAGGAGAGGTAAAGAAGATGACACTCGAAGCCATCGGTGAGACCTACGGGATCACTCGTGAGCGTGTCCGCCAGATCGAGAACTTTGCGCTCTCGACCATCCGCAAGTCCGATGCTTTCAAAGAGCAGAACGCAGTGTTCGAAGAGCTACGAGCAACGATGACGGGAATGGGCTCACTTGTTCCCGAACAAACGTTCCTCGGTGAGATGTCTGCCGACAAGGGCATGCAAAATCACATTCACTTTCTTCTTGTCCTTGGTGATCTGTTCGTAAAGCATAAAGAAGATGACGACTTCGCACACCGCTGGAGCGTCGATCAAGCAACAGCAGACCAAGTACACGAATCCCTCCGCAAACTCTACGCCTCCCTTGATGACAATCAGCTCATCGAAGAATCAAAGATGGTTGATCTCTTCCTCACTCACTTGAAGGAAGTCTCAGAAGAATACAAGAACGAAGAGATCCTCAAGCGCTGGCTCTCACTCTCGAAGAAGATCGGCAAGAATCCACTTGGCGAATGGGGAATGGCCTCATCACCAAATGTCTCCGCTCGCGGCGTGCGCGACTACGCGTTTCTCGTTTTGCGCAAGCACGGATCTCCAATGCACTTCACTGAGGTCGCAAAGGCTATCGGAGCACACTTCGACAAGAAGGCGCATATTGCAACCACACACAACGAGCTCATCAAAGACAAGCGCTTCGTACTCGTCGGCCGTGGACTCTACGCACTGTCTGAGTGGGGATACTCGACTGGAGTTGTCCGCGATGTTATCGCCGAGGTCATCAAGAAGCATGGTGCACTTACAAAGGAAGACGTCGTTGAGAAGGTGATGCGTGAACGCTACGTAAAGCCAAACACTATTCTTGTGAACCTACAGAACCCAAAGTACTTCAAAAAGAACAAAGAAGGGAAGTACGCGGTAGCGTAACTCAAAAAAGACCCCCCGAAAGTATTCGTTTCGGGGTTTCTTTTACGTTAAAAATACTTGACGAATATATAAATATATGCTATATTTTACATGGTACATATCGTGCCTTTGGTTTCCTTAGGAGTTCAAGTATGCACAACCTGCAATCTGGTTACCACTCGCAATCTTCAGGCGGCGTTTTCGTGGAGAAAATGAATGAGCTCACTCAGAATACAGTAGCAAGAACTGATCTGGGAAAGTTCATGGCATACATGGAATGGCGCAAGGTCGAACATGAACGACTCAAAGCTCAAAGACTAACAGTGCCGACCCAAAGTCAGTTTGCGCGTACAGCGGCAAAATTGTTCGCAACCATTCCTCTCAAGCTGAGGGGCAAGAAGAATGTGATCAAGACTTTGTCATGCTCATGCATGAATTCGCTCAGTTGGGCGAGTAGCGTTCATGACATTGCTTTCCATGTTTGCAAAGAACATGCTGAGCAATTCGGCATTTCCTACGGTCCCTATTGGCAGGACGAAGTACGCGCAATTGTCGCAAAAGCCAAGGAATCCGCACATTGATTTTTAGTTCTTTGTTCCAAGCGCTCACTCATTCGAGGGTGGGTGTTTTTTTTATAATTTATGAGGATGGAATATTCCTTCGAGCTGTATGGTGGTGCTTGCGACGCCACGGGCGAGGATCTCGGCGTCAGTAAGGTCGGGCATGCTAACGCTATATCTGCGCAGTATTGCGCGCTTCAACTGGTCGATGTTTTTGATGTGCTTCATTGAGTATTCGAATATCTCATCGTGAAGATTTTCATATGAAAGATGCTCGCGCTTGCTTACGACTACCCCGACATAAATATTCTTAAGCGAGAGGACAGGCAGGACTTCGTCACCTGCATGTCGGAAATGTCCCTGACGTATGATGCGAGGCAATATGATGCGCATTCCGATGTGGTACCCAGCATATTCCATATTAAAGTGGGTAAAGAGTGGCAGGGTGGTGTCGATATATGCGTATTCTTTGTCGAGTATACGTATTGCGTTGTCGACATGTTGGCGGGTGTGAAATATCGAAGCGTCAATCTCTTTTATTTTGTCTTTTCCCACATGGATGCGGTAGATACTAGGGCCGTGGATCCTTGGAAGTGCGAGTGGGGAATGATGTCTTACTTTGCTCATGGATATATCGTATCTTATTTTTGTGTCAGTTACACCCACAGTATCGCTACTTTCTACTTTGCATGTTCTCCTTTATACTTGATTTATGCTGGATCAATTTCAGACACTCTTTAACAACCCGATATTTCATGTCATCGGGCAGATATTCGACGTGATCTATTACTCCGCATTCCTTTGGGGGCCGGCAGTTTTAGTATGGCTCGCGCAGCATCTGTGGCTTGAATATATTCGCATGGAGTACATTCGCAAGAATTATCCATTCATCATGCTCGAGATCAAGCTGCCACGCATTATTGAAAAGACACCTATTGCGATGGAGCTTGTGCTGCAGTCCCTCTATCAAGCCAAGGGAGGTGACTGGTTCGAAACATGGTGGCAAGGATACGTGAAGCCTTGGTTCTCTCTTGAAATAGTCTCGATAGAGGGCGACGTTAAGTTCTACATTCGTACTCCTGCAAAATTCAAAAAGCTTATTGAGTCGCATATATATGCTCAGTATCCAGATATCGAAGTCCACGAGGCACAGGACTACGTATCGAAGGCACCATACATACACGAGAAGAAAGAGTGGAGTATGTGGGGCACTGAGTACTCACTCACGATGCCAGACCCATATCCCATCAAGACCTATGTCGACTATGGGCTTGATTCGACGATGGTGAAAGAAGAGAACAAAAGCGATCCTATTACGTCGACAATTGAATTCATGGGAAGTATTGGACGTGGGCAGCAAATATGGACGCAGATACTCGTGCAGGCAAACAACCCACGCTTCAAAACTCCCGGAACGTGGTTCGGCTATCATGATTGGAAGAAAGAGGGGAAGGAAGTTATCAAAAAACTGCAAGAGAAACATTCAGGAGATTTCGGCTTCTTTAAGGCAACCAAGCGCGAGGGTGAGATAGTAAATGCCATCGAGCGCTCACTCGGCAAGCCGGGGTTTGATTGCGGTATTCGCTCACTCTATATCGCCAAAAAAGAATTTTTTGATCCGACCAATATTTCCGGCGTTGTTGGTGCATTCAGTCAGTACAATTCTTTCGACCTAAACGGCTTCAAGTCGG
>JAYTYM010000048.1:0-3430 GCA_043742365.1 bacterium
CCGCGTATATCAGTAAGTGGATGAAGAAAAGTCTTGATGCGGGTTTTTTGATATGGATGGAGCACTGCCGACCACAACACAACGAAGGCGATAGCGCCGATTCCGAAAACTATCAATAGGTGCTTTTTTGAAATTCCGGTAACGATAGTCATGCCAAACCAGATAGCAAATAAAATGATCGCAGAACCAAAGTCAGGCTGAACAAGTACGAGTATGAAAGGGATCAGGGTATAAAGCCCCGAAACAATGATGTGTTTGAAGTGTGCGATCTCGATGTGTCTACGCGAGAAATATTTTGCCAATATAAGGATCAACACAAGCTTCATCGGGTCAGCAGGTTGTATTGCAAAAAATCCGAGGTTAAACCACCCACGTGCACCCTTAAACACACTACCCACGAGAAAAAGCATCATCAACGAAAAACAGAAAGCAAGAAAGAGCCCAAGAATAGCGTTCGTCTTGCGCAGCGCACGTATATCTACGAACGAGAGCACGAAGAAAACAGCAAACGAAAGCGGAATCCAGAATAATTGTTTCTCAAAATAATTATTTACACCCACAAATGCGTACATCGACACCAGCCCAGCACAAAGAACCGGTATCGTTGCGGCGACCAGAATCCAATCAAGGTGTCTTAAGTGTCGGAACCACGTCATTGACTCTTGGAATTATCTCGATAACGGATGGATTTTTCTTGCATATTGCGGTGGCTATTTGTTGGTATATGGTTGCGAGTTCGGCTCCAGATGCTGCGGGATAATAATACTCGGGACTGGTGGCAAGTGAGGTCATGAGGTTCGTGTTTACATCAGAACCGAGACCGATGGTGTAGAGTGCTATATTATCCTTTTTTGCCTCATTAGCAATCTGTAACGCATATTGTGAAGCGTATTCTTCGCTCCCCTTACCGGCAGAATCAAGCGGGCGATTAGGTATACCGTCAGTCAAAAGAATGACGATTGGTCGCGCGTCGGAGTTGTGGCGCAAGGTCGAAAGCTCATCAATTGAGCGACGAATTGCATCAGCAATATTTGTGAACTGAAGCCCATCAGTGTGAATGACCGCACGGTCTACCGCTCGGGTCAAACGCTCAACATTTCCTGTGAGCGGTTGGTCGATAGGATTAGAGGCTTCGTTTGCAAATGAAACGAATGCGCCCTGATCACGTGAGTTCAATTTTTTAAAGAATGCTTCTGCTGCGAGTTTTGCTTGTCCTATTTTATCTTCGTCATGCATACTTCCTGAACGATCAATCGCAAGCACGACGTCGACAGGAGTGTCGCACTGCTCAGTTTCTGCCACATAACTAAATCCCCCTGGCCATGTAAAGATAAGCTTTTCATCTCCTCTCGCGATGAGCTTGTCTACCTTTGTTGCAGACACGCCGATTGGATTATTCTTGCTGTCGTATATAACAGCAGAAACATCAATGTTGCGGTAGAGATCTGGTGTCTCATTGTGTATGAGCGCAGTCAGCCGAGGTGTGTGGTCAGCGCTTGAGAGTTGCTTTTCCGAAATTGTGAAAAGTGGAGGTGACTTAGTGGTTGTCACCCAAGCAAAATCAGGATGGATCTCGACGCTTCCGGTCTTTGCGACATTCTCGCCCGTCAGCATATTGCCAGCAAAAATAACAAAACGCTCACTTGGTCGTGCAAAATCTACTCCCTCTTTGGTGGCTATGACATTACCATTTGCGTCATAAAGTGTTGCGGTGTATGAGAACTTTTGCGAACCAACGTCGAAGTTGGGATTCTCAACATAGGCGACAACATCGTATGTGCCGGTGCGGATAGCAAAGACCTTTGTCCATAAAATATTGAGATCCTTTGCAGCCCCCTTGCAGAGTAATGCGCATGGACTACCGCAATCAACACCCTGCTCGCCTTGATTCTGTTTTCCGTCAAAGCATGTAGGAATCTCGCGATGAGTGAGCCAATAAGGAAATACGATCAATAGAAGAAAGGCGGCAATTAGGAGGCCGACAATGATTATTCTTCTGCGTAATGCCCACATATCCTAGAATGATAACAAAAAACGCAATGATTCACCATTCTGCCCCCTTGCCATTAGGGCCATTTTGTCGTTGACAACACTCTCATCAGGGAGTATTCAGAGATAAGAGCTTTTGTGGAGAAATCTATGTTCATGAATATTTGTAAGGCTGTGATACTTAGCCTGCTGCTCGTCACGAGCCACGCGCATGCCGCGGAAAGTCCGCAACTCAAGGGCATCGAGCTGACACAGCCGCCCATCGATCTCGAAATGGTGCACCGGATATGGCTCATCCTCAAAAAGGAAATTGGTGCAAGGGCGGATACCCCCTACCCGCCCATAGTCCTTGATTGGGAGGTACCAAAAATCGCGTTGATGGGTACGCAATATCCGACAAAGGAATTTCCGGATAATCGCCTACAGATCTCACTTGCGCCACGGACCCTCGACCAACTCGACCATCAAATGCTCCTTTTTGGCATTGGCCACGAACTGACACATTACCTTTTCATTTTGCGCGAAAATGAGTGGGACCCGTCTAAGAAACATTATGTCGTCAAACGCCTCCATCACTGTGATGCAGAGTTCCAACGCATCATGCGCCTCATAATTGATACGATCTGGAATACGTATCACGACGATGCGATGCGCAACCGCCTCGCGAGCGAGCCTCGCCGCTCTTGCGTTGAGCATCCCGAGCAGTGAAAATCAAAACACACAGCATGCTGTGTGTTTTTTGAACCCCATTCGAGCAGGTGGCTGGATTGTAACCAGCGTGGTCTTGGGTTGCATCCCCTATGCGTTTTGGAGGCGCACATTAGGCCCGCAAGTGCGTATCATACTCCGCCACACCTGCTCGAATAGAGCTTACTTTCTTGATTTATTTTATCACAACGCTTGCGACTATACATCTAATACTGCTGTGCAGAAATATCTCTTACATCCGGCTTCACGATGGTTAAATAATCATCCACATGCATGGCTATCGATACACTGCGGTCTCCGGCATTGAATATGATCTTTTCGTTCTCAAATACATGCTTATCAACGAACACCGGCAATCCGAATAAATTACCAAAGGGTGGTACTCCTCCTGGAAGTATTCCATCAGTTATATTTGCAACCTCATCAGGCGTGGCGAACCGAACATCACTATATCCTGTTTCATTCTTTAGTTTGTGTTTATCGAATTGCTTATCTCCCGGAACGACGACCATGAAGAAGCGCTTTTCTTCATGCGGGCGCTTGCCTTTAACGATAAGTGATTTGGTTCCTTGTTGTATCGAATATTCAGGGCGGATCTTTGCAGCCTCTTCACTTGTCCGCACTGGCTCGTGCAAAAATCGTTCATACCAAAAACCTGCTTCTTTCAGGATACTTTCGATCGTGTCGGCAATTGGGTGTATATCGATCATAAATCTCAATTGATACGCTGCAT
>JAYTYM010000049.1:0-2395 GCA_043742365.1 bacterium
AACCCCTACGAACGCATCGAGCACGGGCTGTATCGCTTCGATCTTCCCGCCGTACGCCAGATATGTAGCGAGTGCTGCGAGGATATTGTAAATATTATAAAGTCCGGGCAAGGAAGTTGTGAAAGAGCCGAGCGCAGTCCCCTTCCATACAAGCTCTAATGTCTGCTCGGTTTCTGTTTGCTTGATATTGCGTGCATACAAGTCTGCCTCGCCGCCTATACCGAAGCGCACCATGATAGCATCGAAGTTATGTGTGATGTCGCGAATATTTGCGTCGTCGTTGTTGATGATGAGGAGATCCTCTCCGGAAAGCTTGCCAATATATTCCTTGAACGCATTCTTCGTATCAGCAAGGTCGACATAGTAGTCGGGGTGATCAAGCTCAAGGTTCGTGAGAACTATTGCCTGCGGAGTGAGGTTCAGCATATTACGGCGATACTCGCACGCCTCAACGATGAAGACGTCGCTTTCGCCCATGCGTAAATTGCGATCCTGCCACCCAGGGACCTCAGCACCAACAATGACCGAAGGGTCCAGACCGCCAGCCTCAAACATCTTCCCCATGAGTGCGGTTGTTGTTGATTTACCGTGTGTTCCTGATACGGCAATAGTTGTAAACGGCGCGGTGACCATAGCGAGTGCTTCAGGGTAGCTCAATTCTTTTATCTTGAGTGCCTTTGCGGCCATGCGTTCGATATTCGTTTCGGGAACTGCAGGAGAGTAGATAAGCACATCAGCATCAGGAGGAACATTTGCTGCACTATGCGCCTCGAAATACTCGCCATATGGGAGAGTTTCGCGTGGAGGAAGCGTCGTGTCAGCGCCACTGACGCTTATGCCTTTGTGTACGAAAAAGCGCAGTATTGCTGATACGCCTATCCCCCCCACACCGACAAAATGCGCCTTTTTTATTTGAGATATATCCACTTCGCTATCTTACTACGCAAAGACTAAATTCCCAATAAGGGCTATCGCCAAGTTTACCTAAGAAAACGAGCCTTATTCTTCTTGTGTTCTTCGAATGTCTTCGCATAATGCATGGCGCCGGTCTTGTCCGATAAGTAGTAAAGGTAGGTTGTCGTTGCAGGGTGAAGCGCGGCATCGATACCATCGAGACCAGGGTTGCCTATCGGGGTTGGTGGAAGACCTCCGTAGCGGTAGGTGTTATAAGGTGAGTCGCTTTGCAGATCGATATGCGTTAGCTCGAGTGAGCCCTTGCCGCTCGTATACATAAATGGCGCGTCAACTTGCAGGCGCATCCCCTTTGCGATACGTGTCCATAATATCTGTGAAACCATCTTTCTATCTTCGTGTGTTACCGCCTCACCTTCGATTATCGACGCCATGGTGATTATGCTTTTCCAGTTTTTGTTGTCTCGCACCGCTTCCTGCAGGAATTCCGCTGTCTTCTTCGTGAAATTATCTTCGAGTGCGAGTGCGATAGGTCCACTTGTGGCAGTAGAGAAGAAGAAATACGTATCGGGGAAAAGATACCCCTCCTTGCCGGAATTCTCGCTTAAGAAATCATCAGTCACAAATGACGGCACCTCACGCGAAATTATAACGGACATCTCTGCTAGTGTTGTACCTTCGGGAATGGTTATTTTTTTCATTTCGATACCATGCACGCCGAGCGAGAGTTGGTGTGCAACATCAACTACTGAGATTGGATCCTTGAAAAGATACATACCCGACGCAATGCTCTTTTCCTTGCCCTCATGTGCCACAAGGAGGTTGAAATAAAGTGGCGAGCGGATGATGGACTTTTCGTACAAAAGTTTGCCAATAGACTGGAGTGAGTAGCCGGATGGAATATCGATAAGCGTATTTGCTTTAAAATCTTCAGGCGGGGTCGTGAGTATATAACCGTTCCACAGCGTGCCGAGAATGAGCACCAGCATAAGGAAAAACACAATAGGACCAAGTATTGTACGCCTCGGTTCTGGCTGCTTATTCTCAACTGGGCGAAGATCTGTGGGGAGATTTTCTGGCATATTACGATATTGCGAGATTTAAGTATTTACGCATGAGTAAGTCGCACATCATCATATGGGAAGATTTGATGGAGGCTCGCCCTTGCGTGATTCGATACGATTGAAAGTAGGTGTCTCTGCCACGCCTCCAGGGAAGTGAAATATGGTCGCGAGTTCTTCGCTGTTGAGCACAAAAGGCTTTCGCTTGTGCGGAGCATAGAAGTACGAACGGCGGACATATGCATCGAACATCTTTTTCTTCTTTTTGTTGACGCGGATATCGTTGTAGTCACTCCACGGATAATTCATGACCGTCTTGTTGACCGACTTGAAGCCGTTTAGGTCGAAAGAATTGTACTGACTGAATGCACCAACAACGCCGGAAATATTGGTCGGATCAAAAAATTCTTTTTTGGCGATAT
>JAYTYM010000050.1:0-9035 GCA_043742365.1 bacterium
GCAGCAAAACAACACGCTATTGCGTGTTGTTTTTGCCCTACTTACTATTTTTTTATACTCAACCTTACGATGTGCTATTGGTTAGTAGTCACCCATTCCTTCCATTCCCCCTCCTTGTGGTGATGGTTCCTTCTTCTCGGGAATGTCGGTGATGGCGACTTCAGTCGTAAGCATCATCGCAGCGGCAGAGACAGCGTGCTCAAGTCCTGAGCGAGTAACCTTCACTGGATCGACGATACCGGCTTTTAGCATATCAGCGACCATGACGTCGTTGGCTGCATCGTATCCGGCATTACCCTTGGACTCTGTTATCTCCTTTATGAATACCGCTGCATCATCACGACCTGCGTTAAGTACTATCTGCTTGAACGGTGCCATAAGTGCGTCTGCAACAATGTGGTAACCGATAATGAATTCTGAATTTTGTTTATCGAAGTGACCTTTCTTGGATGCTTCGTTTTTGGTGATAGAAAGCTCAAGCGCGCGTGACACTCGCACAAGTGCCGAGCCACCTCCTGGGACAATTCCCTCTGCAATGGCAGCTTTCGTTGCCTTCACAGCGTCCTCGATCTTGAGCTTGAGATACTTCATCTCAGTCTCGGTCGCAGCACCAACGCGTAGTATTGCAACTCCTCCCGTAAGCTTGGCAATGCGCTCCTCTATCTTCTCTTTGTCGTATTTAGAGTCAGTGTTTGCAAGCTGCTTGCGGAGCTGCTCGACACGTTCTTCTACCTTCGCCTTCTTACCCTTGCCGTCGACAATAATAGTCTTGTCTTTGGTTGCGATGACGCGACCTGCGCGGCCGAGCATCTCGACAGTGACATCTTCGAATTTCATGCCAACATCGTCTGAGACAACGACACCATTGGTCACAACTGCGAGATCTGCAAGCAGGTCCTTCTTGCGCTCACCGTATCCTGGGGCCTTCACTGCGAGTGCGGAGAATCCTCCGCGGAGTTTGTTGACGATGAAAGTTGTCAGCGCTTCACCCTCGACATCGTCGGCGATGATGACGAGCTCCTTGTGACCTGTCGAAGAAAGTTTCTCGAGAAGTGGGAGGATCTCTTGTACGCTCGAGATCTTTTTGTCGGTCATCAAAATGTACGCGTCTTTGTAGACTGCTTCCATGCGTGCAGGATCAGTGACCATGTAGTGCGACACGTATCCCTTGTCGAATTCCATTCCCTCGGTAAGCTCTGACTCGATACCAAACGACTGAGACTCCTCGACAGTGACGACGCCGTCCTTCCCAACTTGCTTGATGGTCTCGGCAATCTTCTTGCCCATTTCTTGTGACTCGACTGAGATGGTTGCTACCTGTTGTATCTCCGCATCGCTCTTGATGGGCTTCGCCATTGCGTGAAGCTCTCTGACTGCATCCTTAAGTGCGGCCTCCATTCCTCGGCGCACACCCATGGGGTTGGCGCCCATCGCGGTGCGGCTCAAGCCCTCGGCGACAAGTGCCTGCATCAACACTACTGCTGTCGTAGTACCGTCACCTGCGACCTCATCGGTCTTTGATGCGACCTCTTTGATAATCTCTGCGCCCATGTTCTCCATCTTGTCTGCGAGCGTAATCTCTTTTGCTATCGACACGCCATCGTTGGTGATAGTCGGCGCTCCGTAGCCTTTGTCCAAGACAACATTGCGACCGCGGGGTCCGATAGTTATCTTCACTGCATTGGCGACTTTGTCGACGCCATTCTTGAGCGCCTTGCGTGCGTGTTCGCCTGATAAAATTTGTTTAGCCATACTTATATTAGTTAACCGATAAATTTTAAATTCGATTTTGAGCAACTTTAAATTTTGGATGGATCGCGCTTTGTTTTTCGAGGAGTGTCGCAGGGGCTGTAGTAATCTACTGCTCCGCGACCCCACAGAAAAAGAAAGATGCGAGTCGCCAAAATTGGAAGTTGTAATTATTTTTCTAGTGCGAGGATGTTTGATTCGGAGGTAAGTACCAGTTCCTCTCCGTTCAATTGAACTTCTTCCGCGTCATACCCGCGCTTAAACCATACCTTGTCGCCTGCGGTGACTTCCATGGCCACGCGCTTTCCTTCTGCGCTCATGCGGCCTGGGCCAGTTGCAATAATAGTTCCGCGTTCATGCTTTTCGTTATTCTCTTTGCCTGGGAGGATGATACCTGAGGCGGTGCGAGACTCTCCCTTGGCATCGAGCGGTTTGATAAGCACGCGATCACCGAGTGGCTGGATACTTTTCTTACCGCTGTCTGTACTTGCTGTTTTGGCTCCATTCTTTGTATTGGCCATAATGCTTAAATTAACTGCTCATAATAAATTCATAACTCTTCTTCCAAGCAAAATGTAACGCTCTCTATAAGGAGGGCAGCATATAAGTTGAAAGTGTCTCTATTATAGAGAGTGAATCTTAGCACGTCAAAAGCGGCTAGTGCATCATCATGGCACCGCTGTTTTCTGGTGTGACATTGTCGCTTGCCGCGGCGTTTCCGACGGCTACGGTAATAACAAACTCAGTGGTGATGACTTTTCCCGCTCTTTGGAATTGAGTAAAGACCTTATACTTCCCTGCTTCAGGAAAGTAGACCATGAAATTTACTTTGCCGTTTTGAGGTTTTGTCGCGTCCTCTACAGGATGCGCGTGAATGAAGTCGAGCGTGCCTTCGCGGAGTACGACCGCATGCCCAAGTGCGCCAAGATAAGTCTCGAGATCCTTCACGGGGGCGTTCGCTTGATCTGCGAGAGTGTAGGTGAGTATTGTCTCATTACCTGCAAGCGGTGGTGTTGGCTTGATGCTGAGAGTTGTCTTGATGTCAGAAAAACTTTTCGTACGCTCCTCGCCGCCGAGCGCCTCTTTTGTATAGGAAGTATTACCCGCAATTACATCTTCGGAAACCGTGATGCCTAGTGGCATACCGCTCGAGTCCTTCATCCCGCCATTGGCAGCAAAATCAGCGAAGATGCGATACTCGCCGTCTGCGGGAAAGGTAAGGTCAGTGAATGTGAACTTTCCGTTTACTTCATCGTAAGCAGGATGCACATGCTGGAAATACTTCAGGTCCTTTCTTGCGACGATCACGTGCATTGGCTTGGTGTGCGTGATAGCAAAATTCTTCATGATATTACCCTCATCATCGACTATCGAAAAACCATATGCACTAGGAATGTTTACCGCGAAATTCTTACCACTCGTATCAGAGTTAATACAGTAAGAGCGATGACTTTGAATGGGCTTCACGTCCGTAAGCTGTCCGTCACTTCCGCAATACAACACTTTATTTTGCGCAGTTTTTATCGGTGTCGGAGTAGAGTTACTTTTGCCAACAAAAATAAATAGGAGAACGACTATAAGTACCCCGAGTATGCTCATTAATATTTTTTTGTTCATATGATCGCTGTTTAATTAAAGTTGATAACGCTGCTATACATCCCCATACCACAGAGGACGGTGAGGCTGGTGCCAAGTTTCTGCGGTGGGAGTGGAATGTCGGTAACTCCATCAGCTGGAAGAATTTTTCGAATATTTAGACTTGGAATATTTACTGACGATGAGCAATCATACGTTGACTGTGTTTTCATGCGGAGTATCGTCGGTATGTCTGGCTTCGCTTGCGAGACCTTCGGGGTATAGCCGCTCTTAGCTACGATCTCGATGATCTGTTCTTTTGGAGTCGTTGGTGCGACAACTTTAATGGAATCCTTCGATGTGGGAGGGGTATCAGAAGTCGCTGTTTTTGTCACCGTCCTCGTTGCTACGTTCTCCTGCCTCGTAGCTTGTGCGGGTGGTGCGGTGTCATAGCCTACATCGACAGTATTTACGGCTGGGGTTAGAGCTACATTTTGCGCAGTGCTTGTATTTGCACTCGGTCGGGTATAAAGAATGACTCCCCCAATAAATAAGCCCACAACAATAATTGATATGGTGTTTGAATTCATATAATTAGAAACTAAAGAGCGGTGGGATGTATCCTGCCGCTACAAGACTGTTAATAAGATTGAAGAGCGCGAACATGATAACAATGAGACCTGCGCTTTTGAAGAAGATACCCGACTTTGTGCTTTTCCTTACACTAAAAGAGCTAAAGCTAATAAGGGCGAGTACAGGAAGCGTACCAAGAGCAAATGCAAGCATCGTGAGCCCGCCTTTCATAAAGCTTCCTGTAGAGAGCGTGTAGATCTGCATTGATTGAGTGAATCCGCACGGCAGGAAGAATGTCACGACACCAACAAGAAGTGGCGTGAGTGAATGGTTCAATTTCGATACATCGAGCGCATATCTCGAGATAAACTTTGGCATTCCTAGCTGCACCTTCTGTGTGGAATGGAATACATCGAGCAAGTTAATCCCGAGTATGAGCATAACAATTGCGATGAACACACCCAGAACAAAAGTTGCTGTGCCGGTTAATTGGAACACTGAGCCAAGTGCACCGATGACACCACCGAGGACAAAGAATGAGACGAGGCGTCCGGCATGGAATAGCACCTGCGGTTTGATGCGGTCTCCCTCTTTTGCAAACGTTGCAGACATAGAAAGCAGTAGCCCCCCGACGACTGCCATACAGGTCGAGAGTGATGCGACGACTCCTAGAACAAAGGCAGTGCCGTATGTGACCTTGCTTGCGGTCACTAGATTGACGATGCCGACCTTTTGCAACCCGATAAAAATAAGTGCAAATAGGAGTGCGACAGGAACTGCGAGCTTGAATTCGGACCAATTCTTTTCTTTCGCCTGGCTTTCGGTGTAGAGCGCGTAGCCATGCTTCGAAAGTACATTCGTAAGTTCTTTGACGATTATTTCTTCGCTCTTATCCCCAAAGCTTCCTGTGATCGTTACCTCGTTATTCTTCAAGCTCGACTTCGCCGAGCTTATGTACGGAACATCTTCGAGCTCACTTTCTGTAAGCAGAATACACGCGTTGCAATGCATGCCGCCGACATGAAATGTCAAAGTTTTTTCTGTTGTACTATTTATAGTATTTTTTTCCATATCAGCGTTGCTTAAAGTTTCTTAGATCTTATGCGCAGTGAATTGCCGACAACCGAGACGCTTGAGAGTGCCATCGCAAGCCCCGCAAATACAGGACTCAAGAGCCAGCCGAAAACGGGATAAAATATTCCACTCGCAAGCGGGATGCCAACGATGTTGTAGATGAAAGCCCAGAAGAGATTTTGTTTGATTCCGCGCATGATGATCTTTGAGAGATGAACTGCTTTGACGAGCTTTGAGATGTCGCCGTGTAAGAGAGTTATGCCTGCAGTCTCTATGGCAACGTCAGTGCCCGTACCCATTGCAATACCTACATCTGCGGCTGCGAGCGCAGGCGCGTCGTTGACCCCATCGCCTGCCATCGCGACGATATTTCCTTTGGCTTGTAGGGCCTTGATGTGTGCGAGCTTTTCAACGGGCATAACCTCGGCGACGAACTCATCTATTCCTGCTTCGTGTGCGATGAATGCTGCGGTGTTCATATTGTCGCCAGTAAGCATGACAACCTTGATACCGAGCTTGTGTAAGTCAGCTACCGCCTGCTTCGCTTCTGGCTTGATGGCATCAGCGACCATTACGAGTGCGAGTACTGACACTTTCGTAGCAAATATAATCGGCGTCTTACCCTCTTTGGTTTCTGTTTCTAATGTGCTCGCGTCAAATTTAAGACCGAGTTCTTCGATAAGCTTTATGTTACCAGCATAGTAGATCACGTTGTCGATCTCACCCTTCAGACCTTTGCCTTTAATTATTTCAAAAGCTTCTACGCTTCTGAAATTGGGCACTGTATCTTTGGCGTGTTCTTTTGCGTACCCGACTACTGCATGAGCTATCGGGTGTTCAGACTTATTTTCAAGTGATGCAAGTAGTGTTATCAATTCGTCGTCGGAACTCTCTGAGAAATTCTTAAATGAAACAAGCCCCGGCTTCCCCTTTGTGATAGTCCCCGTCTTGTCGACTACAACAACGTTCACTTTGTGAAGTTTTTCAAGGGTTGCAGCATCTTTGATGAGTATGCCCTCTTTTGCACCCTTGCCGACGCCAACAATAATTGCGGTTGGGGTCGCGAGTCCGAGCGCGCAAGGACAAGCAATGACGAGGATACCGACGAACGATACGAGGCCATATGAGAGCGCTTGAGAAAAGCCGAGGTATTGGCTCCCCACTATGAGCCACGCTGCGAGAGAAGCGAATGCAATGACAAGCACTATCGGTACAAACACGCTCGATATCTTATCTGCGAGTGCCTGTATTGGGGCTTTACTGCCTTGTGCATCTCCTACCATCTTGATGATGTTCGCGAGCAGTGTTTCGCTTCCGACCTTTGTCGCCTTGAAGGTGAATGAACCTGTGGTATTGATGGTGCCGGCTACGACGGTGTCGCCAATATTTTTCTCGATCGGCATTGGCTCTCCACTTATCATCGACTCGTCTATATAAGAGGAGCCTTGCGTGACAATGCCATCGACGGGAATCTTACCAGCGGGCTTAATGACGATGAGGTCATCATGCACGACCTGAGCAATAGGGATCTCAACCTCCATACCACCCCGCATCACAAGCGCTGTTTTTGCTTGAAGGTTCAAGAGCTTCTCGATGGCATCTCCGGTCTTTATCTTGGAGCGTGCTTCTAAGTACTTCCCAAGGGTAATAAACGTGATGACCACAATGGTGACGTCGTAGTAGGTGTGATCGACATTGATGAAAGGGCGCAGTGTTTCCTCAAATGCAGTGACCACGAAGCTGTAGAGGTATGCAGCGGAAGTACCGATACCTATGAGCGTATCCATGTTGGCTTTGCCATAACGAAGGAAACGATAGAACCCTAATAAGTATGGCTTCCCCACAACAAACAGCATGTATGTCGCCATAAGGGGCAAGAGATGATGGAAGAACTCACTCCATATATAGGGCATTGCTCCCGTGATACCGAATTGAGCTGCTATCTCCCATGCCATAACAAATATACTGAATATTGCGAGCGGGACAGAGATAGTTATTTTGTGCTCCATTTCCGCGAGCTCGTCGAGTTTGTCCTTTTTCGACTGATTGAGGCCCAAATGTGCGGCGTGCTCGTCGGGAGACATGCCCATTGCGGAAGCTGACATGTTTGCGGTATGCGTTTCAGTCGGAATGATGAGTGAGTATCCAAGGTGCTCAAGCTTTTTCGAAAGCATCTCGGGCTGTACCTTATCTTCGTCGAATGCGATCTTTACTGATTCTGTTCCGTAGTTCGCTTCGGCCGAGATCACGCCATCAGTTTTCTTGAAGGTCTTTTCGATGATGCCCGCACATGAGGCGCAGTGCATGCCTTTTATCTTGTATGTTTTTAATTGAGACATGTTAAAAAATTAATCGAGAAATCGAGTAGAGAAATATCATCAACACAGGATGGTGTTGAGATAAGAAATTATTAAAAAAGCTTTGGGTTGAGGATTCCGTCGGAAAAAGCAAGATCGAGCGTTTCGAGAAAACGAAGTGATCTGCGCTTTGCATGTGTGAGTCGCGCGTTTGCGAAAAGTCGCGGTGGTGGGAAGAAATATTTACTCAAGAAAAAAGCAAAGACAAAAACTGAGAGAAGGACGAGCAGAACATTGCTTACGCTCCCAGTCGCTACAAACATTGTCTGCCACGAAGCCATATGCTCGAAGAGTGACATATGACATATCGAAGCTCCAAGCATGAACGGACAGCCCGCCATGTTGCCCTGCATGTCTCCATGTGTGTCTCCTGCCATCCCCATACTCATGCCAGTAAGTAGCATTCCGGCAATGCTCATAAAGACAAAAGCAAGGCCAGCAAGAATAATGAGGGTGCGGTGAAACCCCTGCTTTCTATTCATCAATTTTCCATATCGTATTCCGATCATAAGCTTATTGTATTCTATAGTCATGAAAATTAGAAGAAGCTCGGCAATATACTCACGTGTATGGCCCCAAAAGCACGAAGATCATCTGACTCATGAAACCGAACTTTTCATATTTTAAAAAATTTGACAAATATTAAAAAATGTGTATGATTATATCAGCTCATCAACTCCCTCATTAAGGGTCTATTGTTCACCACAAGGAGATTTACATGTTCAAAAGTGCAGGCAGTCGCATCGCTCTTGTTGTCGGTCTCATCATCCCTTTCTATTTCTTTTGTGCCAATCACGTTGGCATTCAGGAGATCGGGGTCGCATACGACTCATGGTCAGGCGAAGTCACGATCCAAAAAACCGGTTGGCATGTCACAGGCCCCCAAGTGCAGGTAGCAACAGTCTCGACGCTACCGACTCAGGTATGCCTCAACTCCGGAGCTCGGTTGCTCAATTGCAAGCTGGTTCGCTTCAAGGAGGCGGGTATTCAGGATTTCGTCAGAGAACAAGGCTTTCATTATTACGGGGGCACCTCAATGAGTTCCCAAAGTGGATGCCTGTCCGGCTGTACTGGAATGGCCAACATCCTCAAGGGATACGCCTACTCCGGCAAGACATGGCCATTCCTTGAGATCCTCGAAGAGATCTCCCCACAAAAGTCTGCGCCGCAGTAAAACGTCGTCATTCCCACAGGCACCTCTCCTCGAGGTGCCTTTTCTATTTGAAACATCCTCCCCCACTATCTATTTGCAAAACGAGACCCCACATGCTAATATCTCAACCACATGGAACTACTGAAGCACGCATTGCCTTGGCTGCAGATCATTCTCTCCGTCGCCCTTATTGGGCTTATCTTGCTTCAGCGTTCAGGAGCTGAGCTTGGCGGTGCTTTCGGAGGAGGCGATGCAGGAGGCGGTACCCTATACACCAGACGCGGATTTGAGCGCATTCTTTTCTTTTCGACAATTGCTTGTGCGATACTCTTCATAGGCGTCAATCTGGCTGCGCTTCTACTCGGTAAATAAGGCTGAATCTCGTTTCAGAGTTATCAACATGGTCAATATTACTGACTCATGATGTATAATAGACACACCTACGGATACCTCTTATGCTCCTCTATTGAGATGATTCTCAGTGACCAAAGCACGAAAGTTTAAATCCTCATTGTGCATATGCCTCATACTTGAGGTATCGAGAATTTGGAAGA
>JAYTYM010000051.1:0-8177 GCA_043742365.1 bacterium
TTGAGTCAGAAACAGAACGCATGACACATAACGCAAGCAGCACGGAAACCAATCGCCCCGGACGGACAAAATACTCTCATATAATTCTCAGGAACGGCATCATTAAAAGCGATACGATCAATGCGTGGCGTAAAGCAGTTCTCGATGGCAAAACTGAGCTAAAGTCCGGTTCGGTAATCTTTTTGGATAAAGACGGCAAGGAAACAGGGAGACAGAATTTCTTTGAAGCATGGCCAGTGAAATGGAAAGCGCCTGAACTTAATGCAGCAAGCGATATGCGCGCAATCGAAGAACTCGATCTCGAAGTAGGGGGTGTTAATCAGACACCCAAAGGAAGTATGCCCATACATGGCAAAACCGAAGATGCCACACTGCACGGAGATGAGATGAAATCCCCGCCAATCCCCTCGCATGACGGACAGTCACCACCCGTGGATGTGAGCGAGCCCAAGCCGCAAGCTCCTCGCGAAAACATTGCACCGAAGCCTGAGGGAGAAGCAGTAATGTGTACACAAGAATACAAGCCAGTATGTGGAACTGACGGCAAGACATACTCAAATTCCTGCATGGCGGGAGGAGCACATGTCGCTGTAAGCCATGAAGGCACATGTACGACCGCAGGCACTTCGAGCGGAGTTGAGCTACAAGCGAAGCCGCTTTAATGCACAGCACAAAAACAGCCCGCGTATATGCGGGCTGTTTTTGTATCATGTCAGCACCTAGCAAGATAGCCCTTCTGTTTCGGCAGTCCGCGCGTTTGTTGCTGCCGCCTCACTAGGACTGAGCAATCCTTCTTCATGAGAACAGATAAGTGCATTCATCTTTTTCGCCGACGCACGGATAGACTTGGCGATATCAAGCTCCTTCTGAGTCGCCTTGGTATCAAGCATATGCTCAAGCATCTGCGTATAGCTATATATTACGCTTAGACTGTTGCGTAGATCATGGGCGAAGCGACTATTTTGAGAATCATTCTGCATATGTTATCGATCTATATATTTTTTAACTTTATTTAATAGCTCACTCATCTCGAACGCTTTTGCGATAAAGTCATAAGCGCCTGCATCTCTGGTTGAGTTTATCACATCTCGCGTGGCGGGTATCATGATGATGGGCATGTGCGATATTTTCTTGTCAGCTTTTAACTTGCGACGAATTTCCCGTCCGTCAACCCTTGACATAAGTGTGTCGTGGCGGGGAAATTCTGATTTGTGCCAGTACACAAGGGCTGGAATTATGAGTAATAACACAATAAACCAGATTTGCATGAATTCCACATGAAGTATGAGAAGATTTTTGCGATACAGTATAAAGCCTTATTTTAAAAGATAAAATGGAGATCAGCACTTGTGGGTACGTATTTTGAGAAATCTATTTTAAACACCATTCACTTGTAGAAGCCATTCGATAAGCGCTTGCGCCTCAATGCCTGAAATTGCGTGCGGTATTGCATATTCGCTGTAGGTAAGCGTTATGTCCTGCCCCTCTAGGTATTCCTTTGCCTCCCGGGCATGTGCTACTGGTATTACCTTGTCCTGTGTGCCGTGTGCGACAAATACCGCAAGCTTTGCCTGCCCAACTTTTCTCTCTACATTCACGATGGGCTTTATCTCCTCAAGTATCCTACCGCTTAATGCTCCCACTCCTCGTATAAGCGTTGGGAACGTGAGTGCAACACTATAGCTCATTATCGCCCCCTGACTAAATCCCATGATAAATATTCTTTGTGTGTCGACCGCAAATTCTTTACAGACTTGATCGATAAATTTTTTAAGAAGTAACCTACTCTCTCCTGCTTCTTTTTCGTCATGCACTGCTACTCCAGAAGAATAGTCTAGAGCGTACCATGCATACTGCCCCAGCGAGAGTGTGTGCGGCGCGCGGGCACAGACGACAAGAAATTCTGGAGGGAATTTCTCAGCCAATACAAAGAGGTCAGCTTCGTTACTGCCATAGCCGTGCAAGAGTATCACCAATGGCGAGTACGTAGCGTCACCTGACGATTTCCGGATAAGACAAGAAAGTGAAAGCGTAGAATACTCAGATGAAAGACGGGTAGACATTTGCTTAACATCATACAACAATGTACCTGTTATTAAAAAACGGCCTCGTGCGGAGGCCGCTGTGATCATGATTTGAACATGCTCGTGAATACCCGTCGATGAAACCAGTGCGGTCCTATCTCATTAGTCGGTGCGAACTTGCCCTTAACTGCGTAGGGCGAGCTTATCCCGCGAAAAGCCTTACCGATAGCGTCGGTGTCTTCATCGTCAACGCGATTGGATAGCCACAAACTGTTTCGGTCGGCATACTTCTTCTCATCAAGCACGTAGTGATACCAAAAGAAATTTGTTCGATCTGGCTTGTCGGGAACTGGCATGTACACATTGACGGAGAGTCCCCATGGGTAGAAGTTGAAGGTCATATTGGGAAACACGAACCACCACAGTGCGAAGACTCGCTTGGTCGGGTCGCTTGGATCAAGGAAGCGCGGTGGGAGCATCTTGGGGTCAAATCCCCTCGACGGATCTTTTGCATACGCCCACTGCAGTGCCGAATCAGGATAAAGTTCGGTTTGATACGTTGCCGTATCAATAGCATCAGCAAGACCCTCGGGTGCTTGATGGATAAATGGGATATGAAACGTATCCATATAATTCCATGCATGTTGTTTCCAATTACCCCTCACCTCGCGCACTTCTCCTGCCTGTGGTGCTCTCTTCCATTCCTCGACCTGCATATGCGCTGTCGATTGCGTCATTTGAGCGAAGTGGCTATCGAGGCTACTGCCATTGCCACCAAGGCGAACAAACAAGAATTGCTTCCAGTTGGCAACAGGGAGATCGCGAAGTGCATCACAGGCTCGCGGAAAATCACCACTAGCCTCAAATCCTTTCTGCGAAAGAAAGCTCCCGTCGCAATTGAACTGTCTTCCGTGTTGCGCGCAGATGATGCGCTTTTCTCTGGAGCGTCCAGGACCAAGCACCAGTGGGTACCATGCATGCGTACAAACATTCGGGAAACAGTGCAGCTTGCCTTCGCCCTTGAAATCACGCTGCAAAAAGTACGGGTGACCAAAAAGCGAAAACGGTGTCTGCGCACCGCGTATGCGCATGAAATCTGCGAGCGACTCGGCATTATTTGCAAAGTCCTGCGACGAAGGCTCGGGCACAGGCAGCCATGAGTCCCTGAAGATGGTGTCGAGCTCGAGCTTGAGAAATTCTTTGTCCCGAAATGCGCGCGCAGGCAATGTTTCTGCTTTCTTGATATCAGGGTCAACGAAGCACTCATCGACATTAAGACTATTGGCTACACTCATGTAGTACTCCAATTAAAAGTTCAGCTAATTCGTACTATATAGGAAGATGTACAAAATGCGAGCAATTCAATGGTAAAAACATACTTTCATTGCATAAATTTTATGATAATATATCACAAGTTCTTTATTTGGCGGTTATATAGTTGAGATGAATAATTTCATCTTATTTTAAGTTTTAGTAATAATAATAGTTCAATTTTATGGATTCATCGTACACATCATCGACAACACGACCCATCTACCGTGGCACCCAGATAGTCTGGGGAATTCTTTCGGTGCTTGAGGTATTGCTTGCATTTCGTTTTGTCCTCAAATTACTTGGAGCGAATCCAGGTGCAGGTTTTAGTAAATTCATTTACGGCGTAACGTATATATTTGCTGCACCATTCTTGAACGTCTTTAGCATCACCTACGTTGAAGGAAGCATATTCGAGTGGACGACACTGCTTGCGATGTTCGTCTATTGGCTCGTCGCTTTTGGCATCATCAAGGCATTCATCATGAGTAAAACTGTCTCAACACCTGAAGCCGCAGTAAAGCTCGACAACCAAGAAACCGTCTAATAACGCATCATTTTCCGAAACAAAAAAAACAGACCTAGTGATAGGTCTGTTTTTTACGATTCGAATACTATTTGTTGAGTGCTGCGCGTGTCAGTGGTCCAACCATCCCGACCTGAGCAATACCCATTTTTGCCTGATACTTCATTACACCCTTCGCTGTCAGGGGTCCGAAGAAGCCTGTGACAGGTCCAGTGTAGACATGCTCGTCCAACAGTCTTTGCTGAAGCATGGTCACCTCTGCGCCTCGTGAGCCACGAGAGAGTGAGCGTGCATAAAGAGATACGGCTGCACCGAACTGTTGCCCACTTGCAGCGACACAGGGCATGCCTGAAACTGTGCTAAATTTCTCTCCTCCCATGCATCCAAGAGTTCCGACCGAAGTCGTCGTCAGAGTCACTCCTGCCTGTGATGCGGGGTTAACGATACTTCCTCCTGTTGAAGGTGATGGAGTAGGTGCGGGTGTTGGTGTTGGTGCTGGAGTTGGTGTAGGTGTAGGTGTAGGTGTAGGTGGTGTAGTAGTTCCAGTAGTATTTGCACTTACAACGACAGTCACAGTGTATGACTTTGTCGAATTATCCTGAGCGGTGACTGTGTAAGTCGAAGCTGCCGTAAAGTCGTGTGCCACACCTGAGAGCGGCGAGACTGTTCCTCCGCTTAACATTACTGTAGGAACAAGAGCAGTGACATTTGTACCATAAGGTACGTTCACTGAAATATTGTTTCCACTAATAACTCCTGTATTTCCAAGCACCGTGAAGCCGGTGATGGTTTTCTCAGAGCTGAGTGTGACGGTTCCGCTTGAGGCAGGAGCTGTTACTACGCTCTGATCTAAGGTGACTGCAGTTTGTGCGAGGAGGCGTCCATTGATAGATGCGCCAGTATTTAGGTGAATAGCGGTCTTTGAAAGTACGATACCTTCAAAGTGTGCGCCAGTGCCGAGGGTGACTTGTCCTGCGACAACCCAAAAGATGTTCTTGGCCTGTACACCACCACTTAAAATGACTGACTTACCGGCAGCCATAGTGATGTCTTGTGCTACTACAAAGATGAACACATCAGTTGCACTTCCTGAAAGAGTCACATTGGTAGGAATAGTCACTCCTGTTCCCCATTTATAAACACCAGAAGTCATTGTGAGTCCGCCAATGTTGCCTGTTGCAAGCTCAGTAAAATCAGGTGCGCGTGATGAGGCATCTGTATAAGCAGTACCCATGTCGCCCACCGCGGTTGTGAGATTCGCAGGTGTAGGATTGGCGGGCGTATTGTAGTCCGCTGCGTATATCTTTCCGGTCACCTGAGGTGAGGTAGTATAATTTCCCGCTGCATCGACAACGACAGGACTTATGAGAGAGAATCCCGTGATGTAGCTTGCGGCTACGGGACTAACTCCAATATTTCCCGTAACTGCTGAAGTGGGCACAGTGCTTACTCCGGTTTGTGCCAAAATTGCATAATTGCCTGCTGTTCCCAAGTTGACCGATGATGGGTTTGCCGCATATGCGACGCTTCCGTTCATAATCATCATTGCAGCTCCGAGAAGCGCGATGCTTGTTTTGTTAAAATTTATTTTTTTCATCATAACTTTTTTATTATTTATATATTTTGTGTTTAAATTCTTATTTAATATTCGACCTTGTAAAAGAACACTGAGCGTGAGCTTCTGTGACAGCAACTCCTGCTTTAAAGGAATTTTCGGCTAGCAATGAAAAAGGCAAATTCATCATTTGCTTTCGGCTTTGCGATCAGTTTTTCTAGTATGTGACGCTAGAAAATATAGACTTGCTCACATGTGGTGCGATAACCTTGGTGAGTTGTAGCTTACTGTGATTCTATCATACCCCAAATACTATAAAAAGTAAAGTATTATTAATTTTGAACAAATAAAAGCGCCCTCGAAAGGGGGCGCTCTGTAGTCATTGGGACTGACGATAGACGGGATGTCCCGAAACATTTTCAAGAACAAAAAGATTCCTACTGTCGACGGGGAATCGATGCACTCCACCATCGCCGAGCATAATTGGGATGCCGTTTGCGATACGCAGACCGTTGACCTTCGCCATTCTCATCATCAATTCTTTTTCTGCCATAGGGATGCTCACGATAGCCCAGATGATGCCCTGCCAATTGATAACACGCACATGAAAGCGGTCATTGCGGAGTGTGCCCGGGGCAAAGTGGGTATGTTCAAGCATCTGAATACAGTCAGCGAAACCCGGCCGAGGAGGGCTTAACATTCCTGCGTAGTGAATATAGTGTGGGTCCGCAAAGAAAACTCGAGAATCCTCATCCGACTCAACGTGAGGAACCCCGTCATCTTGGAGTATGTCCATGTATATGCTCCTTATGAAAAGTTCTGGGCTAAGAATAAACACTCTGCAAGTGTTGTCAACTGCTGTAAAGGTACATTCAACTCTGAAGCGCAATACTCCCGACCAAAAGGCCAGAATGCTACAGAGGTGAGACCTCTGTAAGGTATAAAAAGTGGGGTTGAAGTGTAAAAGGAAATGGCGATCTATCCAAGGGGTACCCTTGGATCAGTGTGCTGGAAGCTTTGTGAACGCCCAAGATACATAAAGTACTCAATGACGACCATGGAATTTGCCGATGACATACAAATTAGCTATCTCGGACGATCGTTCGAGATAGCTAATGCTAAAGACGGTGTTTGTTAAAATTGGAAAGTTATGACTGCTCAATCCCCTTAAGTTTTTACAGAGGTCAGACCTATGTAAAAACATATGTTTGGTTACGACAAAATGCTATCAGGAAACGCTCAGAAAATAATGGTGTATTCTTGTTGCATGCTCGCATTTTGCTCTGCTTGCGCACATCCGACGCCATTTCCCCAACAATACTGCGCAAAGATTAGGTCAGACTTAGTCAGTACGTACATCCAAACTGCTTAATTATGAATAGTAGACCCACAAGGGAGTGTGAAGAAAATAGAACTCCCCTTTCCGAGTGTACTTTCAGCCCAGATTTTTCCTCCGTGGGCCTCAACGATGGACTTCGAAATATAGAGCCCGAGCCCCAGTCCTTTTTTTGTGTTTTTTTCAGTCTGCCAAAACCTTTGAAAAATCTGTTCGAGCACTTCTTTTTTCATGCCTGGACCTGTGTCCGTTACGGCAAATGTGACCATGGTTTCTGTTTTTTCACGGCGAATCTCGATACTGCCACCACTTGGAGTGAACTTTATCGCATTTGAAATAAGATTCGCGAACACTTGCAGCAGGCGATCGTAATCGCCCGCCAACACAAGGGGTTTATCTGACTGCTCAGAAACAAGCGAGATGTTCTTCTCGCGTGCAAAGGTAATAAATGCCTCGACCGCTTCATTTATGAGTGAGGTAGTATCAATTTCCGCCATCGACATCGAAAGCTTGCCCGCATCGATACTCGAAACATCAACGAGATCGCCAATGAGACGATTCATTCGTGCCACATATCGCTCAATATTTGACCCTACGGTACGCATGCGATTCCCTTCGCCACTATTGGTTGCCTGTTGCGTGAGTAATGTCGCACTAAAAAGAATGCCGCTCAGTAGATCTCTGAGGTCATGACTTACCATGCCGAGAAAGTCGTCACGATTTAAAAGTGCAGCATCTGACCTTGCACGTTCCGTCAACAAAGTTATGTCCGTTTTTTCTCGCTCTAGCGCGAATAAGCGCTTAAGTGCCAAGGCTTCATCCTGTCGGCTACGCATGAGGGTCTTGTCGGCAGTGAGACGTTCTTGTCGAATAACCTCATCATCTTTTTCTCTTTTTGCAACATTGGGCATTACGCGTGACTGAGATGACGAAGAAAGTTTTTCGTCAGCTTCTTCGCGCGCTGTATCAACTACTTCATCTGCTTCTTCGCGCGCTTTTTTAACAACTAAGTCGCTGCCTTTTTCTGTCGCTTTCTTCTTTTCAATTAGGGCGAGGTCGGTTTTGGTTCTTTCAACGCTTAAATTTTGGTCGGTTTGCTGCCGTGCCAAAATCTTACTATTTTCACTCGTATCTTCATTGTCCATTTCATAAAGCTATCACACAGTGATGATGAGTCAATGAGGGCTGCACGACTGCTGAGCTCACATTACAAATAAGCGCAGGTATTCGTTCTATTAGGACAGATGTGAGTATTTGAGCGTACCCACTTAAACCCTCGGAGCGTTTTACTGTGCGGTGCAATCGTTATTTTGTATTTCGCGTATCGTGACCTCCGAACTGGTTACGTAGTGCGGAAACCACCTGCCCGGTGTACGAGGGATTTTCTTGTGAGTTTTTACGAAACTGAAGCGACGCTTCGATTAC
>JAYTYM010000052.1:0-6394 GCA_043742365.1 bacterium
GTTCGCGCAATTTTTTGCGCAATCCAAACTCATGTTACAATGTTCGCATGAATGAATTTGAGAACAATGCAATATTTTGGGTTGAGGTAGAAAAGATAAAGCCCAATCCCTATCAACCGCGCAAGGAATTCGACGAGAAGCATCTTCAAGATCTTGCCGACTCTATACACCAGTACGGCATCCTTCAGCCCTTGGTCGTCACACGCAAAGAAACGACTCACGATGATGGTCTTGCTGTCGAGTACGAGCTTATTGCGGGTGAGCGCCGTTTGCGTGCATCAAAGCTCGCTGGAGTGTCGAGAGTGCCAGTGCTTATCCAGCAGGGCTATGTTGATCCACGGCTCAAGCTTGAGCTTGCTATCATTGAGAACCTTCAGCGTGAAGACCTCAATCCTGTCGATAGAGCTATTTCATTTTCAAAACTGGCGACAGAGTTCGGACTAAAGCATGTGGAGATCGCAAAAAAGGTTGGCAAGAGTCGCGAGTATGTTTCCAACAGTCTCCGACTCCTTCTCCTGCCTCAAGACATTCTCGATGCACTTTCAAAGGGAAAGATAACCGAAGGTCACGCTCGCCCGCTCATGATGCTTGCCGATAGAACAGAAGAGCAGGGAACACTCTATAAGGAGATAATCTTTAAGAAGCTCACCGTGCGTGAGGCAGAGCAGATTGCAAGACATATCGCCCATGACCGCGTGCGCAAGAAAGTCGTTCGTGACCCAGAAATGGAACGCATCGAGAAAGAGCTTGCAGAGTCACTGGGTACTCGTGTTTCTATCGAACAGCGTCAGGTCGGAGGAGGGAAGCTCGTTATCGATTTTTTCTCAAGCGACGATCTAAGATTACTGCTCGATAAGGTGCACTTCGCTGAGCAGCTAAAAGCAATGCGTACAATGCGTAGTGACGAAGCAATGACCGCCGAGGCAATGGTTGCAATTGAAGACAGCACTCCAATAGAACTCTCACGTACTAACGATGCACCCCTACTAGTGCAAGAAGTGAGTCAGGAGCTTCCGCCGATGATACATGAACCTCGTATGCAAATGCTTCAAAGCGAAAGCAATGATGAGGTTATACATCAGATAGACCAAGACAGTATTCTTCAGACTCCATACGACGACAGGCCTAAAGATGACAGGAAAGAAGATGAAGATGACTCACTGTACTCGGTCTCTGGCTTCTCGATCTAACTGTAAATAAAAGCAACGCCACAGGGGCGTTGTTTTGCTTAAAGTCGGGAGATTGAAATGATGTGAACTCTGCACTCTACTGGTCTTTTTGGCTTCAGTTCTTTTAAGACAGTTTCGCCGAGCGCTTTGAGCTCACTTACGTTCTCGGGCATTGCACTAATTGTCGTGAACATGCTGCTCACCTCATCACCATTTGCCGGACCGAGACGAGTAAATTTGTAGCCGATAAGAACCTTCAAGTGCGTACTCCTGTTATTGTGCTTATATTTAAATATCATACTATTGAATAAAGTCAATAGCTGTGTATTTGCCTATTATCGAGAGCGCTCTTTGGTGCGCTTTTCTTCTTCACGCTGAAGATATGATCGGATGTGGCGTTTTGCAAATGTTGTTCGCGCGTACTCGAGCCATTTTTGTGAGGGCTTTGAAGCTTTCTTGGTGATGATCTCAACGATGTCTCCGTTCTTAAGCGCCGTATCAAGGGCGACAAATTTTTCGTTAACTTTAGCGCCCGAGGTGTGGTCACCGATGTCTGAGTGAATTGCATATGCGAAGTCTATCGGGCTTGAGTCGCGCGGAAGATCGATAACATCGCCATCGGGGGTAAAGATAAAAACGCGGTCCTCAAAGAAGTCCATCTTCAAGCTCTCAAGATAGTCGTGCGATGCATCGCCTGACTTTTGTAGGTTTGATATTTGCTTGACCCAATCGAGCTTACCCAAGATCTTCTTATGTGGGACTTTGTTGTCACTTTCTTTATATGCAAAGTGAGCAGCGACACCAAAAGCAGCCCCGGTATTCATTTCTTCTGTGCGCAGCTGCACTTCGACAATGGCGCCTTCGCCAATGAAGACAGTTGTATGGAGTGATTGATAGCCGTTTGGCTTCGGGAATGCGATGTAGTCCTTGATGCGCCCCGGAAGTGGTCTCCACACACTATGAATGATTCCGAGCGCGCGGTAACAATCAGCGACCGTGGGCACAATAACGCGAATGGCGGAGACGTCATAGATCTTGCCGATGTCCATGTCGTGACGCACGAGTTTCTTGTAGAGGCTATAGGTACGCTTGATGCGGTATTCACCACGGACATTCAAGATACCGTTTTTGGCCATCTCAACCTGCATTCCTCGATACGCCTTTTCAAGTTTTTTCTCACTGTCTTTACTGCGCTCACGTATGAGGGTTTGTACCTTTTCATATTCTTCTGGGTAGGCGAAAGGGAATGAGTAGTCCTCAAGCTGGCCCTTTATTTTACCGATAGAAAGGCGGTTTGCGAGTGGGGCATATATTTCAAGAGTCTCAAGCGCGATACGCTTCTGCTTTTCTTTCGGGACATATTTGAGAGTACTTACATTGTGCAGGCGATCTGCGAGTTTGATGATGATGACGCGAAGGTCTTTTGCGGTTGATACGAAGAGTTTGCGCAAGCTTTCGACGTGGCGCTCGATGCCATGGTATTTGAGCTTGCCGAGTTTGGTGACTCCATCAACGAGAAATCTGATCTCTTTTCCAAATTCATTCTCAATATCAATTTCAGAAACTTTTGCGTCTTCAACCGTGTCGTGCAAGAGTCCTGCAGCGATAGTATTGGCGTCCATACCCATTTCTGCAAGCGTTAGGCCGACTGCTGATACGTGGACAAAGTAGGGCGCTCCTGAATAGCGCTTTTGGCCATGATGGGCATTCTCTGCAAATGCATATGCCCGCGAAACAAGCGAAGTATCCTTTTCTTCCTTGCTCTGCATTGCGCGCACTATTTCATCGAGGCTCTTGACATATTCCATTAAAATATCATACGTGCAAATTTATTTTTTGCAAATTAAAACCGCTCAACTGAGCGGAGTAATATGAAGATCACTTAGCAGCTTTCTCTTCTTTTGGCACAAGCTTATGTGGATTGTGCATGGGACATTCCCGGGTTGAACAACGTTCCGGAATCGTTTTTGTGCCTTCCATCATGAGGGACTGACACATGGCGCACTTGTTGCCGGTGGGCTTGGCCTTGATAGCGAGTTTACAGTTAGGGTAGTTCGAGCAGCTAAAGAATGGACCAAAGCGGCCACGGCGGGCGACAAGTTCGCCATCGGCGCAGAGATTGCACTTTACGCCTGTTGAGTTGAGCTTGGCGGTCTCAGGGTCGTTCTTGATGTATTTGCATTTAGGATAATTCCCACATGCAATGAAGCGTCCGAACTTTCCTTCGCGTTCCAACAGCTCGCCCTTTTTACAAGTTGGGCAGATCTCGCCAGTTGGCCTTGGGCCCTCGATCTCTTTGCCGTCGATACCACGCAAGCCGTCACACTCAGGAAACTTTCCACACGAGAGGAACTTGCCATTCTTGCCAAGCTTGATGATCATCGCGCCACTACACTTGGGGCATAGGAGCGTCGGATCTGCATCTCCTAGGTTTGTTATCTTATCTATCTTGTCTTTGTCTTTCACATCCTTTGTGAAAGGACCATAAAAATCTTTCAACGTCTTTAAGTAGGCGCCGTTACCTGCGGCGATGTCATCGAGCTTCTGCTCCATCTCTGCGGTAAAGGTGTCACTAATATAACTTGAAAAATGTTTCTCTAGAAATGAGCTTACAACGTCACCGGTGTCGGTGGGGGTTAGAGTCTTGCCCTCTTTGGTCACATATCCGCGGTCGGTGATGGTCTTGATGATCGAAGCGTACGTTGACGGGCGGCCGATGTCGCGCTTTTCTAATTCTTTGACGAGTCCAGCTTCGGTGTAGCGACCGGGCGGCTCGGTCTGCTTTTCCTCAGCACTTAGGTCCTTGAGTCCGAGCTTGTCACCCTTCGCAACCTTTGGAAGCATGACCTCTTCTCCTTGTGCGTCGGGGTCAGCAGAAAGCCAACCGGGGGAGAGAAGGCGAGAGCCGTTGGCATGAAAATCCGGTATTGGAGCCGATGCCTCTTCTACATTCGCGATTATCTTTGTGCGCAGCATGACCGCGTCTTTCATTTGTGATGCGACGGTACGTGCCCAAATGAGCTTATAGAGTTTCTGCTGCTCAGGGGTTGTGCCCGCAACTTTCTTGAGTGCACTTGTGGGGCGAATGGCTTCATGTGCTTCTTGAGCGTTCTTGCTTTTCGTCTTATATACGTGCGCTTCTACCATATCCTCGCCGTAGGTCTTTTTGATGACTGCATGAATCTCGCTCACTGCAACTGCCGCGAGGTTCGTACTATCTGTACGCATATAGCTGATGAAACCGCCTTCGTAAAGTTTCTGTGCGATACGCATAGTATTCGAAGGTGAAAGGCCAAGTCGAGTACTCGCTGTCTGTTGCAAGGTTGAGGTAGTGAAGGGCGCCTTAGGGGAGCGTGATGCTTCGGTCTCTTTCACCTCGAGGACTTTCCAAGCGCGCTTTTTGCCTTCTTCGAGAATGTGATCAACGAGCGCTTTGTCACGTGGCTCTTCGCTACACGAAAGTTCAAATGCTTCTTTCTTGGGAGAGGTGACCTGTGCGGTGAGTCTCCAGAATGTCTCGGGAATGAATGCGCGTATCTCACGCTCACGCTCCATAATGATGCGCAAGGCTGGTGACTGAACGCGGCCTGCAGAGAGGCCGTAGCGGACCTTTTTCCAGATAAGCCCAGAAAGGTCGTAGCCTACCAAGCGATCAAGGACGCGGCGTGCCTCCTGCGCGCTCTTTAAGTGCATATCGATATCGCGCGGGTGAGTCGAAGCTTCTTTAATTGCAGCTTCAGTGATCTCATGGAAGACGATACGTTTTGCATTCTTGAGTCCCAAAGTGTCGGCAATGTGCCATGCAATAGCCTCACCCTCACGATCGGGGTCGGTTGCAAGAAGCACCTCTTTGGCACCTTTTGCGAGGTCTTTTAGCTCAGCTACCACCTTGTCTTTACCTACAGATATCTCATAATGGGGGACAAAACCACCCGGAATATCAATAGCCAGCTTGTTGGATTTGGGAAGATCGCGGATATGACCCACCGAAGCGCGTACTATATACTCGCTTCCTAGGTACTTTTCTATGGTCTTGGCTTTCGCCGGGGACTCGACGATGACAAGAGTTTTTTTCTTTGAAGCGGTTGTCATAAGTTTTATAACAAGTACCACGTGCAATTTTTTTGTGCAAGTTTCGAAAAGTGCGGATTCAAAAAGAAGAAAGAATTATCAAGGTACATTCAACCCCGAAGTGCAACACTCCATACTTCTAATGGGGTTCTCCACCCCAGCCGTTTCCGCGGTCGTGTATTGATGGCATACTCCACACGTGTGAGTTCCTCATCCGATATCGTACCGAAGTCTGTTCCTTTCGGAAAGTACCAGCGAATAAGTCCATTGGTGTTCTCATTGGTCCCACGTTCCCATGAGTGATAGGGATGGGCGAAATATGTACGAATGCCTGCCTCACGCTCCATCTCCACCCACTGGCGATTCTCGGGACCGTTGTCGAATGTGACCGTGCGACGCAGTCGCCCCGGAAGGTGTGCGAGTCTCTTTGTGACGGCTCTGCGTGTTGAGAGCGCATCTTTGCTTGCAAGCTTGGTAACACGAAGGAGTCCGCTCTTTCGCTCCACGAGGGTATTGATTCCCGGTCGATGCAGACAGGATTCCACCGTATCGCTCTCCCAATCTCCGAGGCGTGTGCGATGATCAACAATTGCCGGGCGCATGTCGATAGATGGCCCTGAGGGCCGCAGGACACGTGCTCCTTTGCGGAATCCTTGCTTTGCTCGCACCTTGCGTCGGCGCTT
Source organism: bacterium (assembly GCA_043742365.1). Taxonomy (GTDB): domain Bacteria; phylum Patescibacteriota; class Minisyncoccia; order Phycocordibacterales; family UBA6899; genus MHLP01. The sequence goes on from JAYTYM010000052.1 coordinate 5,924, forward strand.
CAACCATGGCCGCAGATCTTCGTGGTCGGGTTTCACCGACCCCCGTCCACCACGATGGAGTTGTGCATAGATGAACTGATAAATTGCTTCATGGGAAATATGTTCCCTGAGGTCAATGGTGATTCTCCCTGCAATCTGTTCAGGAGAGAAACCTTCCTTCAGCTTCATGCGCACATAGGTGCGTATGGTGTCATTCTTGAGTCGTTCATCCCTTCCGCGGCGACTGCGAGAGATAAGTGCTCGTTCGTGTGCAAGACGTGGGGTGTATCGCTCGAAGTGCAGTGGTTTATTCTTGCGAATTTCGCGAGAAACCGAGGAGGGGCTTCTGCCGAGTTCCTCGGCAATGGACCGTATCGACCGTTTTGCCCAAAGTCCGTCTTGGAGCTTTTCGCGCTCCACAATGCTGAAATGCTTATAGTTCATAACACTTACTATATTATAGGAGTGTTGCACTTACTTGTTGAACCTAGA
>JAYTYM010000053.1:0-16405 GCA_043742365.1 bacterium
AATCGGAACAATACAGCCCATAAAAGATATTGCCAAGCTGATACGTAAGTGGAAAAAAGATGTGCGCGGTGTCACAAGGATAGGCAAGCCAGAGGGCGATCAAATCTATCCACTATTTCATACCGACGCATGTCAGGCGATAAATTATTGCGAAACTGATATTCCAGCACTTGGCGTGGACCTTATGACTCTTAATGCGGCAAAGATCTATGGCCCAAAGGGGATAGGCGCCCTCGTAAGATTGCGTGGCACACCTATAGCTCCGATCACCCTAGGAGGCGGACATGAGTTTGGACTGCGTGCGGGTACTGAGAATGTTTCAAGCATAGTTGGATTTGCTGAGGCGTTAAAACTTGCCAGAGAAATGCTTGATGCAGAGTCTCTGCGTCTTATAGCTATCCGTGACTATGCTTTTGCAGAACTTGAGAAAAATATTCCTGGGGTGATCCTTAATGGAAGCAGGGAGGAGCGTCTGCCCAACAACGTGCACTTCTCAATACCCGAAGTTGATCACGAATTCCTTGCACTGGCGCTTGATGCCAAAGGATTCGCGGTTGCGACAAAAAGCGCGTGCAATGAATTTGACGCAGATACTTCTCACGTACTTTTGGCACTTCGTCGTGCAGATAGCACCAACCACCCCGAGAGCGGCATCAGGCTTTCGCTTGGGAGAAATACGCAAGTCGAGGACATCGATGCATTCATCGCTGCACTGAAGGAGGTAATGAACACTATGATGGTGCGGGTATAATATACCAAAGTACAATATGTTATAATGCAGGAAATCACTTATTAGGATGAGCAATTAATTTGAATACGTATGTACACTGCAAAAACCTACGAACACCTGCTGGGAACTCCTGGCTTTAGCGACCCATTACTCAAGAACCATTTCACCCTTTATGAGGGCTATGTAAAGAACACCAACACGATCCTTACAAACCTTGAAGCACTCGCAAAAGAGGGTAAGCGCGCCGCTCCTGAATACGCAGAACAAAAAAGGCGCTTCGGTTGGGAGTGGGACGGCATGCGTATGCACGAACTTTATTTCGGCAATATGAAAAATGGCGGAGCAGCAATAAAAGAGGGTGGTACGCTTTCAGGTGCGATTAGTAAGCAATGGACTTCGGTTGCGGAGTGGGAAAAAGGTTTCAGGGCAACTGGCGCAATGCGCGGTATCGGCTGGGTAGTACTTGCTTGCGATAAAGAGACAGACACGCTCTTCAATGTATGGGTAAACGAGCATGACGTTGGGCATCTCGTAGGAGCTACACCACTTTTAGTGATGGATGTTTTTGAACATGCATTCATGCTCGACTACGGCATCAAACGCGCTGACTATATCGAAGCATTCTTCAAGTCTATCGACTGGGAAGTTGTCGAAAAACGTTTTTCCTAATCCTAAACTCAAAAGCCAAGATAAGCAGGACAAATACGACCTCTGTGTCGCATTTGTTTTTGTTTATCTACTGGATACTTCAAACAAGATACTTTATACTTAGGGTATGGAAGAGCTAAATAATCACCAGATGATCTTGTTGACGATGTTCGTCTCATTTGTTGTTTCTATTGCGACAGGAATCATTACTGTCGCCATGCTTCAGGTTGCACCTGAGACTCTGACTCAAACAGTCAATCGCGTAGTGGAGCATACTATCGAGCGCGTCGTCACCGGCTCAAGCACCCCCGAAAAATCCACCCCAGGATCGACCGTCACCAACGTCACCAAAGAAACTGTTTACGCCAAGGAAGACGATCTCGTCATCACCGCAGTCGAAAAGAATCAGCCTCGTGTCGTACAGATTTTTTCAGGGGCATCATCCACGGCACCACTAACGATAGGCTTTGTTGTATCTCGCGATGGTCTTATCGCAACCGAACCAAAGAGTCTTCTTGGGGATGGAGTAGCTAAGGAAAGTTATACGGTTACGGTCGCAGGTAAGAACTACTCTGCTGCCCCTGTTCCAGGACAAGAATCCAGCAACCTTCCTGTTTACTTTTTAAAGATCGCAAACCTCGCTACTTCTGACACGCTGGATTCAGTGACCTACGGCCGCACTGAAAACCCAAAGCTTGCGCAGACTGTTGTTGTGCTTGGAGGAAGTGACGGTACTGGGGTATTCAAAACAACTCTTTCACGATTGCGCTTCAACAAAACAAACTCTACAACAACCCCCGTGCAGTATTTAGTCGGGATTGAAACACTTCCTCGTATTCCAGAGCAAAATGCGGGCGGATTGGTGGTAAATCTTGATGGTCAAGTTGTCGGAATCGTTATTCCTGATAGTGCAGACAGCACAAAGTCACTTGTATATCCTATCTCTCGTATTCTCGAATTAGTAGGTGCAAAGTCCCAAGCAAAGGGCAGTGTCGGCGAAAATAGCGGCGTTTAAAGCGCCATTGACCATTGTCTTTATTTGTGATATTTTAATACCACCACTGAAGACATTTGGAAGTTAATATGAGTCTACAGCTGTTTATCTCATCAATTGAAAAACTATGCCACCATTTGCAAATTTCACAACTAAAGCACGCGACGCCATCAGACGAGCGCACGAACTCGCAATTGAGCGCGGACAGACACACGTAACCCCCATGCACCTCTTGGCGGGTTTAGTTCTTCAAGAGGAGAGTATGGTGCTTTCTATTCTAGAGAAACTTGATATCGATCCTGTACTCTTAACTGAGTCTATTATTGAGTCGATCGAAGAGGGAACTGCGGCCAGTGCCTCGACAACCGCTTCTTCATACCAGCTCTACCTTACTCCTGAACTTGCACAAGCGCTTGAGCAATCACAACAAGTTGCGAAGGATCTAAACGATCAGTTTATTTCAACTGAGCATCTTTTTATCGCACTCATGAGTGTTCCTTCCGCGGTGGCAGAGCTTCTCACGCGCTTCCATATTAACCGCGAGAACGTCGTACATGTTCTCCACGAGCTGCGCGATGGCAATGTAAATGACATTGATTCACCCAAGAAACTCCGTGCGATAGGCAAGTACACTCGCTCACTCACCAAACTCGCGCGCGAGGACAAGCTCGACCCAGTAATAGGTCGGGACGAAGAGATTAGTCGTATCATCCAGATACTTTCTCGCCGCACGAAGAACAACCCTATTCTTATCGGAGAAGCTGGTACGGGTAAGACCGCTGTCGTAGAGGGCCTTGCGCAGCGCATTGCAAAGGGTGACTGCCCTGAATTCTTACGCGACAAAGATCTTGTATCGCTTGACCTCGGCCTGCTAATCGCTGGGACGAAGTACCGCGGTGAATTCGAAGAGCGACTTAAGTCCATCATGAAAGAAGTTGAACGCGCTGAAGGCAAGATCATTCTTTTTATCGACGAAATACACACTATAGTTGGCGCTGGTGCTGCCGAAGGTGCTATGGATGCCTCCAACATGCTCAAGCCTGCACTCGCGCGCGGTGAGCTTCGTGCCATTGGTGCAACGACACTTAAGGAATATCAGAAACATATCGAAAAGGACCCCGCTCTCTCACGCCGCTTCCAACCCGTCTACATCAATGAGCCTTCAATAGAAGACGCTGTCGCTATATTGCGCGGCCTCAAAGAGAAATATGAAATATTTCACGGCGTGAAGATAACCGACGACTCTATCTTGGCTGCAGTTAATCTTTCCTCACGTTATATCAGCGACCGATTCCTTCCAGACAAGGCAGTAGATCTCATCGATGAGGCGGCATCGGCCCTGCGTATTGAGCTTGAAAACAAGCCAGCGCTTCTCGAGGCTACGCACAGGAAAATAATGCGCCTTGAGATAGAGAAAGAAGCGCTCAAACAAGAGAGCGAAGGTCCAGGCGGTAAGAAAACGAAAGATCGTACTAAGATAATCGACAAAGAAATAGCAGACCTGCGCGAAGAGACCCGCGAGTTCGAACTTAAGTGGAAGAATGAAAAGGAGCTCGTTCTTGACCTCCGCACGATCAAGAAAAGTCTCGAGAGCGAACGCCTCGAAGCTGAGAATGCAGAAATGCGCTCCGACCTCGCAAAGGCTGCGGAAATTCGCTACGGCAAGATCCCTGCACTCGAAAAGAATCTTTCAGATAAGAACGCGAAACTCAAGAAGCTGCAAAGCGCCCGACGCATTCTCCACGAAGAAGTCACCGAGCAAGATATTGCCAAGGTTGTCGCCAAATGGACGACCATCCCACTTTCGCGCATGCTCGAAGAAGAGGCTGCAAAGCTCGGTCGCATCGAAGACGAGCTCAAGAAACGTGTTGTCGGCCAAGATGATGCTATCCAGAAGATCTCAGACGCCATCAAGCGCTCACGCGTGGGTATCTCAGACCCCGGACGCCCTATTGGTTCATTCCTTTTCTTGGGCCCAACTGGCGTGGGAAAGACCGAACTTACAAAGGCACTTGCGGGCTTCCTTTTTGACGACGAAAAGGCGCTCATTCGCGTTGATATGAGTGAATACATGGAGAAGTTTGCAGTCTCTAAGCTGATCGGAGCACCCCCAGGATACGTGGGTTACGAAGAGTCAGGTGGCCTTACTGAGCTCGTACGTCATCGCCCATACTCTGTCATTCTTTTTGACGAAATTGAAAAGGCGCACCCAGAAGTCTTCAACATTCTTTTGCAGGTACTAGACGATGGACGACTCACAGACTCGAAGGGTCGCGTTGTGAACTTCAAGAACACCGTTATCATCATGACCTCAAACATTGGTGGTGAATTTATCGACAAGATGCAGACCATTGGTTTTGCCAGCGGCTCTGATGTTGATCAATATGCAAAAACTAAAGAGAAGATCATGGATCGCCTCAAAGATTTCTTCCGCCCCGAGTTCTTGAATCGCCTCGACGATATCATCATGTTCGATATTCTTTCTCAGGATATTCTTAAGAACATTGTCGCAATACAGGCAGACAAGCTGCGAGAAAGATTACTTACCAAAGACATTAAGCTCGTTATCTCAAACGACGCACTCGCGTACCTCGCCAAGCAAGGATACAACCCTCAGTACGGCGCACGCCCGCTTCGCCGCCTTATACAAGATAAGATTCTTACTCCAGTCGCTTCGACCATCATCAAGGAGCGCATGATGGCAGGAGGTATTGTGACCGTCGGCATGAAAGACGAGGAAATAACCATCAAGGTCGAGAAGCGGAAGAGCGAAATCCGAAAAGGGTTGAAGCTCAAAGAAAGGGAAATGATGAAGACATAAACAAGAAACACCGTCCTGGTAGTAGGTCGGTGTTTTTTTATTTAATTTTGATTTGGTGATTTGTACATCACAACGGCTTGCACAGGATAGCCCATGCGATCATGGCTAATACCGCCCTGTGGAACCCACCCTTTGGACATGCTTTCTGTTATGCGTTTTTGCAGATCTCTCGCATTTTTTCCAGTGACAACATCGTACTTCTCGATTTCTCGTTCCATGGTGAACCTTTATTACAATAGCCGTTGAAATTATTCCATGTGTGCAGACGATAAGTCAACAGTGAGCTTCATTGATGCATCATTTCATATAAGTAAAATTGCCCTAGCGTGGATTTAATTTTAATTTCAATACCCAAACGCCCCAAAATACTTCTCATATTTATTGAGGGATTTTTGATCTATAAAGCGACAAAGAAAAAGAAAGAAGAAGCCGCCCAAGCTTCCGCTCGAGCGAAGAATGAAGCAGGCGCCGCAAAGCCGAAAAAGAAAGGAGGTCTCAAGTTTAAATTTTAATTTCCTTCTTAGAAATTTAGTGTAATAGTTTTTTGCGATAAAAATAATTTTAAAAAGGCTCTATTGTTCGATTGAACAATAGAGCCTTTTAGGACAAGTGTGTGATGAATTATTGTGGCGTATTTGTGGGTGTTGTTGGAGCGACGCCACCTGAAGTTGCTCCACTTACCTTACACTCACCGTTGTAGCTGATGTTCACCTTGCTTGCGTTTGCCTGACAAGTATTGGAGTATGTCTTTCCGTCAGTGCCACAGACGGGGTTATAGTCTGCGGTACAAACAACACTTTTCCCAGTTTCTGGTGGTGTCATCGGGGTTGGTGCGGGTAGGGGCATAACATCGATACTATTCTCAGGGATCGAGCGGGGAAGTGTGGGAAGGGGCACTTTGATCACATCTTTCTGTATACCCGCCTCAGTTGTTGTATGAATTTGCACTTCAGCTTTTTCCACAGGATTTTTTACTATTGGAGTCGTCGAAGCGGGAGCTCTTTCTCCAAAGTCACGTTTTGGGGTTTGCCTCTCGATCGTCATATTCATCGACATTCTTGCTGATTCTATTGCGATGACTTCTGCTGCGCGTGCTTGTCCGAAGGCTTCACCGTACTTTCCACTCGCAAACGCCTTTTGGGCGCTCAGAAGTTTGTTTGTTGCAGTTTGGTAATAGTCATAGCCTTTCTTGCCGAAAAATATTGCATTATCAGCATGAACATCAGTGGAAGAAACAGTTTTTCCAGCAGTGCCAGTGCCCTTGGTATTGATTGCGTGGTCGGTTGTTCCCGGAGAGCTGACTACAGGCGGGGTAGCGCTGACACCCACCTTGCCCTGCACTGTTCCACCTGGGGTTGCACTGACAACTAAGGTGCCTGATTTTGAAACTGACCCTCCAGGGTTTCCGGTCACTACAACTGTCGCCGACTTTGCGGAGATAATCGCACCTCCTGGGACGAGTCCACCCACGAGACTCGCGCCATTTCCAAGCATTCCTCCTGCAGTTTCAAGTCCAGCTTTCATTCTCATTTCCGCATCATTTATTGCAACTTGTGCGCGCGCAATCTGGTCAGCAGCTTTTTGCTTCATGTCTGCATCTTTTTCTGTGGTCGCAACAAGGGTAACATTGATTTTCGTTTGTGCATCCTTTACGGCAGCATCTATCGCAGCACAATTACTATCGCAATCATCATCTCTACCCCCCGATGACTTTGCGTCATTCTCATTTGTACCATCACTCATTGTGGCTGTTGCAGTGAGATGCTGCCTTTGTGAGACCTGATTAAGTGCCGTCAGGTGTTTAGTGGTCTCTAGGTCAATTTTTTGAAGTAGTGTGGCTACTTTCGGATTCTTAGAGTCGTCCTTGAGCAGCGAGAGACGGGTACTGAGCTTTTCTGCGGAACTTGAATAATTTTCGATCGCTTCTTGAATTCCACCTGAATCTTTCGGGTCAGCTTTTTCTACCTCAATCAATTCGGCAGCTTTTTCATTTGAGATCTTGAGTGCTAATTCTGCACTCGCAACAGCATCCCACGTGAACATGCCCGCAACTCCACGCCCCAGTTCTTTAAAAAAATAGAAATTACTTGTGGGTAGTGTGCCGACATCAGTCACCCCCAAGTCCGCCGATGTGACCACTCCGACGGAAGGAACGCCAGTAGCTACGCCTCCGGAATTAGTAATAGTAAATGCTTGAGCAGATAATACGATACCGAATGCGAGTAATCCCGTACACGCCGAAAAAATAAGTTTATTCATATGGAAAAAGTATAGCATGAGGGCAAAGTAGGGTTTAATGCTATTCCAGAATATCAACTGACAAAGGCGATTACACATATAATAAAAATAAGCTTGCGTCTCTCTTCGTCTATCGCTGTGCGTAGGGCTGGAGTTTCGATCCTTACAGGTTCAGTACCCGTTTCACCACCGGGAGTACTTCAGAAAATATATTCGCTTTGCTCATTATTTTCTTGGTCGCCCATTTATTCTGGATAGGAATCCTTCGTAAATATGGGACAAGGTCTTCGAGTCCTGCCCGCAAGCTCCGCTTGCTCTACGCATGCAAAAACTGCACCTTCAGAAAGGTGCTCATTTTATGCTTGTGCAGAGGATGGGATGATGTTCGAAAGGCAATTATTTTGCATGACAACAACGACTTGGAAGATCAGAGTAGTATTTAGTTTTTTTGAAATTTTAGATTTCTTGTTCCGAAATAGATTTCATTACCCTCAATAAGCCTTATTTCTTGTCCTACATTAAACTTCTTTTTAAAATCTTCATATTGATCTTGTAAATCAAAAGTTATTGAATTATACTCTGGCAAAAGTTGAATAGTGGTCAGTCTTAAATCTGGTAGAGTGTTCTCAGAAGAAGCCTGTATTCCATGCATTACAACAAATACGTGGGATAACTTAGATGATATTTTCTTTAAATCTCTAGACAGACCTTCGAGGTCATGTGCGCCCGCCACAAGCAATAAACATACAATCACGGTGTCGGGGTTATATGAAGCATCAAGTAGTTTTGTTTTTAAACGCTCCATGAGCGTAATTTCATCTAAGCGATGTTCAACAACTTCAATTTCGCGTAATTTGCCCTTCAAAACAGTTCGGTTTTTTGCAGTCTCATCTTCGTAAGTAACAATATAGCCATCTGGTGTTTCTACGTCAGGGATGTGTAACCACCATTCCTTGCCCGTATCTTGCTGCAAAGAAAAAGCAAGGATTGCAACCGAATATGATTCTCTAGACTTTTTTGAAGCTTCAAGCAGGCTGACACCCGAAGCCGCCATTTCCTTTCCCAGTAAAATAAAGGGGTAATACGGATGAAGCCATTCTGTGGCGATTTTGTTTATCTCTCGAAAGTTAATTTTCGCATTGAGCTTATCAGAAAGTCTGTCTCCAAAAATAAATTGGTTCATTTTGAATAGATAAAAGGCGGAGGACGGGAATCGAACCCATCCCGCTGTCGGGCACGTGACCTGAACTGATTCTTGTAAATCCATCAATATTACATTGGCAAGGGAATGACCACATTTTCCGCGCCGACAGCCCCACCAAATGCAACATTTATCTTCATTGTAATAGTAATTATCAAAGGACTAATAAAAGTCAAAAGCAACCCTATTACTGATATGACGGAAAGGATCAGTTCACACCCCGCATATTTATATACTAACACAAAAAAATATACAAAATAGCTATTTTCTGCGTAATACACAGCAACTACCAATATTTGCATTCTTTACTATTTATTACTACGTAAGGCAGGAGTTTCGGTCGTTACACGACCAGTATCCGTTTCCCATTTCTTTACGATAAGAATCGCTCAGAAATATGGGATAACGGCTTCGAATCCTGCCCGTATGCAAAGCAGTTTGCTCACTCTACGCACCATGCAAAAACCGACCCAAAAGGTCGGTTTTCTCTGGTGCGTCGAGCAGGAACTCTCGCTAACGGCGCGTGATTGGTGGTTTCGCAGACGAAACATCACCAATCTTTCGAGTCCTGCCCGCAAGCTACGCTTGCTCTACGCATACAAAAACGGCACCCCCTGAAGGGTGCTCGTTTTATGTTTGTGCGTCGAGCAGGACTCGAACCTGCGGAGCCCGAAGGCAGGAGATTTACAGTCTCCCGGAATTGCCACTATCCGATCGACGCGATATTTAAAAACTTTTCATATCGACGTTGGTGTTTAGGATTCGCAGGCTGTATCTCTTGAAAAAACCTTTTAATCTCTGGAATTTTCGTAATATAGACTTTGTGCGAACTAATTGCCGATGGATTGTATCGTAATATCTGTAGCATCTTTTGTAAAGAGGACAGAAGTGGCAGTGAGTAATTCGTTAGTGATATTTGTATACCAAATTTTAGTAAATATATTGACCCATCCGTATCAAAAAAACCTCTCAAAAAACTTGTCGTGTACCTCTTTTTGGTAAATATCCAATCAGGAATATCGACCTGTGAGAGTACTTTGTTGTAGACCAGGCCTTCTTCTCGAAGCCACCTACTTGCCAGAACGGAACCGAAATAGACGTCCGTGTATCCAGTTTTTCGTATTCCGATTTTAGGAGTGACTGCAAAAATAGTCGTTATTAATTGCGAGACATGCTTGGCGTACGCATGCTCCTTTGTCCCAAGCGTTACAATAACCTGATATGGCGCGAGCTTGCCGTCTCCAAGCATAATTCCGAAGAACTCAGCTAATTCATCTGATTTTTTTGTTGGTAATACGACATCATGGCGCTGATTCCGATAATTTTGCTTTTTTTCTGGTTGCGTTGGAATGTTTAACCTTTTGAGACGTTTATAAATCGTCTGCTCTGCTGTTCCAAGGGAGACTCCTATCTCTTTGATGGTCATATTTTTTGTCACGTAAAGATCAAAAAGTTCTTTCTGATATTTTGTTTCCTCCTGTGCAGACCATTTACTACCCATGAAAATATTTTAGCAAAAAACACATATATTGCAATTGACCACTCTACCGATAAGCTCGATAACAAAAATGCAAAAGGGTGAGGCATGGTATCATTTATGTATGATGCAAAAGAAAGGCGATATTGATTCTGTGCGTACTTGGGTCGAAATCGACAAAAAGGCGATTGCGCATAATTACCGCTTGTTTAGGAAGTTCGTTGGCAAAGGCCCCAAACTACTTGGAGTCGTAAAATCGAACGCCTACGGGCATAATTTGAAGGAATTCAGCAAGGAATTGGAGTGTCTTGGTATCGATTGGCTGGGGGTTGATTCGATAACCGAGGGCTTGTCGATACGCGAGGAAAAGATACGAAAACCCATCCTCGTCTTGGGTCACACGCTACCGACGTTGTTTGAAACAGCGCGCGATAATAATATCTCCATCACGATATCAAGCTTTGCAATGCTCGAAGCATTAAGGAAAGTCTTTCACAAAAAAAAGAGCAAGAAGATCATCAACATCCACATTAAAGTCGACACGGGCATGCATCGTCAGGGCTTCCAGCTTGAAGAACTTCCAGAACTCATGCGCTTACTGGAAGATCCCGCAAATAAAAAAGTATTCAATCTCGAAGGACTCTTCACCCATTTTGCTGAAGCCAAAAATCCACGAGCAGGGGATACGACGAGAAGGCAGATAAAAGAATTTGAAATTTGGCTTAAAGCATTTCACGACGCAGGCATCAAACCCATTGCGCATGCAAGTGCCACTGGCGGAACGCTCCTGTACCCCAAAGCACATTTCGATATGGTGCGTGTCGGCATTGGTATGTATGGTCTGTGGCCATCACGTGAAGCGGAAGAATATCTTTCGCATCGACTCAAGCTCGCCCCCGTTCTCTCATGGAGGGCCGTCGTAAGTGAAATTAAAAATATTAAAAAGGGTGAGCGTATCGGCTATGACCTCACCGAAATGCTCATGCGTAACACCCGTCTCGCTGTTATCCCAATAGGATACTGGCACGGTTTTCCACGCCTGCTTTCGGGCCGCGGTCGGGTACTTATTCACGGGCAGTCCGCACGTGTCTTGGGTCGTGTATCTATGGATATGATTGTTGTTGATGTCACCGATATCCCAAAGGCTAAAGTAGGTGATATTGCCACACTCATTGGATCAGACAAAAAAACTGAAATAAAAGCAGGGGAGATGGCGGCATTTGCTGCCACCACACACTATGAAATAGTGACTCGGCTCAATCCGCTTATGAAAAAGATCTATAAATAAGAAGAGTTTAGCCAGATTGACATTTCTTAATAATACGTTATAGTCAACATCAGAGCATGTGCTCGTTACAGGAGAACTCATGAGTCACAACCGTGCATCAGATGCTGCCGCATTCGACTGGATCGCGACAGCAAGTACCGACGAACTCCGCAAGGCGGAAACCGCAATAGAGGCACGACGGCAAGTGCTTTTCGAAAAGTCGTCCATTGGCAGTACAAATGGCGTTCCAAATACTTACGAAAACTTCGGCTTTTGTGGCGCCGCCCGAGCGTTCTATCGAACTGAGCTTCCTGCGGATTCTGAAGAAATCATCTCGGGCCCGCCCGATAGTATTGTCGGCTTTCCTGTCGATAACTTTCAGAAAAGTGTGAAATTTGCAAAACCTGCTCTTTCTGGCTTCGATGTGGTGAACGTCGGCGGCATGGGCTAAATTCAACCAAATTTGGGCGAAACCCAACAAACGCACACTTGCTGTGCGTTTTTCTTATTCCGGAGAGGGCAACAGCAAAGATACGAAGCCCTATTGCGCTTTTTGAGCTTATTTGTTAGTCTTCTACTACAACAAATTCAAAATATATGTCACAGGATAATCTCATACAATTAAAGAACAAAGAGACAGGCGAGGTCTATTGGACACGCAAGAACAAGAAGCTTGTTACTCGCAAGATCGAACTTAAGAAGTACAGCGCAAAGCTCCGCAAGCGCGTTACTTTCAAGGAATCAAAGAAGTAATTCTCTCTTGATATTGAACCAATAAACCCCCGCTCGGGGGTTTATTGTTTATTATCGGCGTGTTATATTCTCCCTACAAGGGCCTATAGTTTAATGGTAGAACGGCGGTCTCCAAAACCGCCAGCCGAGGTTCGATTCCTCGTGGGCCCGCCAACGATTCAATAATCTCCGCAAGGAGATTATTGATATTTCGTTGCGAGGTCCACGAGGAATCGAAAGACGGAGGCGGTCTACGAGCTTAGCCTTGAAAGCTTGTCGCCGAGTCGGGGTCGAAAGTTCTTATGAGCAAGGCGAATTAGAAACTTGTGACCTATTCCGAGTTTGCTAAAACGGGTACTGACCCAGAATGGGTCGATACTCCTCGTGGATGCCCCCCAATTTCTTAAATAACCAACCATGTTTGAACAATCCTTTAAAAATATCGACAACATCCTTCATACCGATTCGGGGTCTGCGACTGAGCTTGATTATGTCGAGCAAACGTCTTGGATCCTTTTTTTAAAGTACCTTGATGATCTCGAGGAGACCAAGAAAACCGAATCTGCGCTTGCTGGCAAGAAGTACAGCCATATTCTCAGCGTGGAGTATCGATGGGATTCGTGGGCATGTCCTAAACTTCCTGATGGAAAGATCGATTTCAAGAACGCACTCGACGGCGACGATCTAAAGGATTTTGTGAATGACAAGCTTTTTCCGTACCTCAAGAAGTTTAAGGCTGAAGAGCCCGATACTATTGAGTACAAGATAGGTGAAGTATTCAGTGAGCTCAAGAATAAGATCTCGAGCGGGTACAAACTCCGTGAGATTCTCAACATCGTCGACGGCATGCATTTCCAGCTTTCAGAGGAAAAGCACGAGCTCTCGCACCTCTACGAAAGCAAGATCAAAAACATGGGGAACGCTGGCAGGAATGGCGGGGAGTACTATACCCCGCGCCCGCTCATCACCTCGATAGTAAAAGTTGTCGCACCGAAGCTCGGCGACAAGATCTATGACGGAGCATGTGGGTCAGCTGGGTTTCTTGTTGAGTCGTACAACTATCTCACGCAAAACAAGTCCAAACTTTCATCCAAAGAAATGGATATTCTTCAGCGTAAGACTTTTTATGGCAAAGAAATAAAGTCGCTCGCGTATATCATCGGCATTATGAACATGATTCTTCATGGGATTGAGGCGCCGAATATCAAGCACACCAATACACTGGCAGAAAATATCAATGACATTCAAGAGAAAGACCGCTTTGATGTAATAGTCGCCAACCCGCCTTTTGGTGCGGGTATCGGGCGTGAAATTCAGCAAAACTTTCCCATCAAAACTGGCGAGACTGCATCGCTCTTTCTTCAACACTTCATCAAGATACTCAAAGCAGGGGGTCGAGCCGGAATAGTTATCAAAAATACATTTCTCTCAAACACCGACAATGCTTCAGTATCACTACGCAAACTACTACTCGAGAGCTGCGATCTCCACACCGTCCTTGATCTTCCTGGTGGTGCGTTTCAAGGCGCAGGGGTGAAGACTGTGGTCCTCTTTTTCGAGAAAGGAAAACCTACAAAGAAAGTGTGGTACTACCAACTCAACGCAGGGCGTAATCTTGGCAAGACTAATCCCTTGAATGAAAAAGATCTCGCGCACTTTGTCGACCTTCAGAAAACAAAGGTAGATTCTGAGAATTCATGGAGTGTCGACATGAAGGAGGTTGATCAAACCACCTTTGATCTGTCGGTGAAAAATCCGAACAAAAAGGATGAGGCAATGTTGCGTGAGCCTAAGGAGATCATGGAGCAAATCATTAAATTGGATAATGAAAGTCGTGCCATAATAGAAAAAATGAAGTTATAAATGCAAAGTGATAAATAAAACTACAAATAAATATCTGTTTTTTGATGCAAATATGTATCGAAGTTTGTTCTCAGAGTCTGATGAGTTTTCAGACGAATTTTTACAGTTTGTGCAAAAGCTAGTAACCGTTGCGGGTGTCTGTTTTCTTATTCCCCAGCAGGTCCAAGATGAGGTTGAAAGAAATTATTTAGGTGAATGGTTTTTGGATAATCAGAATACACTCAATAATAAACTGCGAAGCCTTAATTTATTGACTGAAAAACTTGATCTCGAATATAAAAAATACTCCAACGCAGCAATATCTAAAATAAAAAAAGAAATTTTAAAAGAAAAAGTAGAAATTATTAAAAAAATTGAGAAGTCAAAAATGCAGTTTTTGTCATCTAAAAGTAAATCAAGAGTAAAGCTCAATAGGCTTTTCAAACTCGCTAAGGTTATTGATGAGTCAGAAATAATCCGCAATGCTGCGTTTCATCGCAGAGAAAAAGGAAACCCACCGATTGATGGTCAAAAAATTGGTGATAAATTAATTTGGGAATCTCTTCTCTCATACTTTGTTGCAAAACCAAAGGAAAAACCAACTCTTATTTTTGTTTCTCGTGATAACACTGCTTGGAAGTCCAGAGTCACAGATAGGCTAGAGTTCGATCCTTGGCTTCAGAAGGAATTTAAAAAAATAAGCGGAGGAAGTGTTAAACTACTTTCCCGACTCTCTGACATTCCAGACCTTACTAAAGAAGAAAAAGAAAAAATTAAAGAGGAGGAGGAAAAGGAGTACGAGCGAAATACAATTTTAAAATTAAAAACAAGGATCCCAGATTTGTTAAGCAATGTAAATACATTCGCAGAGGCAAATAAGATCATGCGGGCAGTCGAAACCAAGGTTAAACTCGTAGACCCAGAGGCGATTGAGTTAATCCTTAAAGCAAGCCTGGAGAATAGTACCAATAGTATTGGTCCTTATAATCAAGTGGTAGACGCGAGCCGTGCGCCAACTTTTTTTTCAATATTATTGCAAAAATCAATTGAAAGTAATTGGGATATAAAAATTTGGAAGATTTTTTATTTATCATTAGACAAAGCGGGTCAGGAAAGATTTTACGACTTAAGAAAAACTTTACAGGATGCTGATGTGAAGTTTACTCTGTCTGAAATTGAATATATCCATGCTGATGATGTTCCATTTTAATATGACATGGCAAACAAAAAACCTTGGAGAACTTTGCGACATAACAACAGGTAGTTCGAATACTGTTGACGCTGTTGTTGATGGGCAATATGCTTTTTTTGATAGATCAAAAATAATCAAAAAAAGCAATCGATTCCTTTTTGATGCAGAGGCTTTAATTATTCCAGGAGAGGGTGCCGAGTTCTTCCCTAAGTCCTATGCAGGGAAATTCGATCTTCATCAAAGAGCCTATGCATTGTTGAATTTTAGCAACGAGGCGAATATTAAGTTTGTTGAGTACTATTTAATTTTTGAGCATAAGTATTTTGAAAGAGTTGCCGTTGGAGCAACAGCAAAATCGTTGCGAAGACGACACTTCGAAGAGCTTGAAATCCCACTACCACCTCTTTCTGAACAAAAGCGGATTGTGAAAATTCTTGATGAAATGTTCGATGGGATTGCGAAGGCGAAGGAGAGTGCGAAAAAGAATTTACAAAACTCAAAAGAGCTTTTTGAATCGTATTTGCAGAGTGTTTTTGCGAAACAAAGTATTAGTTGGAATGAAGCAAAATTGGGAGACAAAACTATTGTGCAAATTATTGATGGTGACCGAGGTAAGAACTATCCAAAGAAAAACGAATTCGCATCAGTGGGTTATTGTTTATTTTTGAACACGAAAAATGTTCGCCCAGATGGGTTTGATTTTCAGACGACAATGTTTGTCACGCAGATTAAAGATGAAAAACTAGGAAATGGAAAATTAAAACGAGGCGACGTACTACTCACTACCCGTGGAACAATAGGAAATATTGCGGTTTATGATGAGAGTGTTCCATTTGAGAATATACGGATTAATTCAGGGATGTTAATTTTTAGACCAAATACAACAATTTTACTTCCTGAGTATCTTTTCGCTATTTTTCGATCTGGTGTTATGAAATCTCAAATGAATAAGTATGTATCCGGAGCAGCGCAGCCTCAATTACCCATCAAGACTTTGGTGAATTTCAAGATACCTGTGCCACAGTTAATTTCCGAGCAAATATCCATCGTCAAAAAACTCGACGCACTTTCAATCGAGACAAAAAAACTTGAAGCAATTTATACAAAAAAACTCGCCGCTCTTGAAGAGCTTAAAAAATCCGTGCTCAAAAAAGCATTTGCAGGGGAGTTGTAAGCTTTGTATACATCTATTGACATAATAGATACAAACACATAGACTTTGTATACATCTGAAAGAAGACAGAAACAAACCCCATGAAGTCA
>JAYTYM010000054.1:0-2325 GCA_043742365.1 bacterium
CTACCTGCTCCCGTCTCGTGCTTGGGAGCTTGGTCTTGGTGGTCTCGTCGCACTGCTTTCTATCAAGGTGCGCTCGGTTGTGTTGAGTGAAATACTGAGCCTTGCCGGATTACTCGCAATTTTCTCTGCAATTTTCTTCTACGATGATCAAACGCCATTTCCGGGACTAGCGGCTTTGCTTCCGGTTTTTGGGGCGTCGCTCTTCATTGTCGCTAATGAGAGAGCAAGAACTCTTTCCGCCAAGATAATGAGCTCTGCGCCATTAGTTTGGATCGGGCTTATCTCATATTCCCTCTATCTTTGGCACTGGCCCATATTTGTTTTTGCACGCATATTATTTCCAGACTCACTTACGCCGATAGCAATGCTCGGCCTAATTTTGCTTTCCGCAGGCATTGCATATGTCTCGTTTCGATTCATTGAGACTCCAATTCTTAAAAAGGTATATATCACTCAAAGGAAAAGTGTTTTCTTGTGGGCTGCAGCTGCCCTTGTCAGTATGGCAACATTCGGATTCTTGTTGATGCGGTCAGAATTTCGAGAATCAACTCCCGCACTTGCTACAGAAATACTACAAGTACTCGCTGAGAACAGCGCACGTGACGGGATGTGCTTTCCTCTCTATGCTGAAACTGGGGAGTACACAGGTTTGTGTCATATTGGTGACAGCAGGGTCACTAAGGCCGATTTCGTCCTCTGGGGTGACAGTCATGCAGATGCCGACGTGCCGCTCATTTCTGAGATGGGCTGGAAATATGGGGTAGAGGGAACAGTATTTTCAAAGGCTGACTGTGCGCCTATCGTAGACATTAAACAGGAATCACCAGCACCCGAATGTATAGCGCATAACGCACTCGCACTTCGTTACATAAAAGAAAAAAATATAAAAAATATCTACCTCGTTGCACGATGGAGTAATTACATTATGGAGAGTGATAAGAAGATAAGCGTTGTCTTTAGGAATACAAGTGAAGCGACCGCAAAGACCCGCGAAGAAAGCAGCGAGTCATTAAGAAGTTATCTTTCCAAAATGGTGCAAAATCTTACAGGTGATGGCCGCAATGTATATATCGTAAAACAAGCACCTGAGCAATTCAGCTATGTACCACGTACAACATTTTATCGTGCCTTAGGCAAAAGTTCGGAGTTTGAAATTCAAGGTGTATCAGAGCGTGAAAACGCAAAATATCAGTCACTTGCGAATAACGCCATCGATAGCATAAGTACAATAAAAAATGTTCACATCATTGATCTCGCAAAGGTGTTGTGCCAAAGCGGCATGAGCTGCGATATTATGCGAAACGGATACTTACTTTATCGCGACGAAAACCATCTCAGTATCGCAGGCGTGATGACGCTCGAGCCACTGTTTGAGTCATCATTTGCACCCATGCGTAGTTTGCACGGGCAATAGCTCAGTATATTAAGAACAGCAATCTTTTTTGAGCGAAAGAAGACTAAAGTGTTTGTATAACCAGTGCATTCGTTCCGCCGCGTCTGCCGAAGGGGATGCCGAGAACCAAAAGAAAGACATCGCCTTTCTGTGCGAGTTTTGTCCGCAGCAGCTCTTTACGCGCCAATGTGAGGGCGTCATTGATATTGCGAACATTCTTTGTCATGTTGGCGGTGATCCCGTAGGTGAGCGCGAGCTGGCGATGTGTCTCCTCGATGGGCGTGAGCGCGAGTATTGGAGCTTGCGGCTTGTGACGGGAGACCATGCGCGGGGTGAAGCCTGATTCAGTCAGTGCAACGATGGCAACAGCGCCTGAGGTCAGAATACTTCGTGCGACTGCCGACGATACTGTATCCACAACTCCTTCTGCGGTACCGCGCAGGCGGACAACCTCATCACGATAAAGAGTACTCTGCTCGGTGTGAAGCGCGATAGAGGTCATAGTGGCGACAACATGCACGGGGTCAACGCCAATAGATGTCTCCTGCGAGAGCATTATCGCGTCTGTACCATCAAATATAGCGTTAGCGACGTCACCTATCTCTGCACGCGTGGGGGTTGATTGCGTGGTCATAGAGTCGAGCATCTGCGTGGCGGTAATGACGGTCTTGCCGGCGATGTTGGCGGCGCGAATGATGCGCTTTTGCGCAAGTGGCACGTCTTCTCTCGGAATCTCTACTGCAAGGTCACCACGCGCGACCATCACCCCACGAGTCACATGGATTATCTCTTCGATACGGTCCATTGCGCCTTGTGTTTCTATCTTTGCGATGATGCCTGCATGCGACTTCTTCGCAATGAGCAGCTTTCTTAGCTTGAGGACATCGTTCTCATGACGCACGAACGAAAGCGCAAAGAAGTCGACTCCTTGC
>JAYTYM010000055.1:0-9695 GCA_043742365.1 bacterium
CGAGTGAGTAATTCGCGGTAGTACTCGGGGCTGAAGATGCTTTTTTGAATATGCTCGATGAATTGTTGCATTTGCATAAGTATAGCATGCAAATATACAACAAAAACAAGCCGAAACATTTTTTTGGAAAAAGAAAAACGGACAGCCTGGGCTGTCCGTTGAAGGTACTTGTTGTTAGCGTTGCAGCGCTTCCTGCTGGCGTTTTGAGAGCCCACGGAAGCGATACGAAAAGCGGCCACCAGAACTGAACTTCGGAAAGACACGATCGATGTCGGCATCGGTCTCACCGAAGCCTGCGAAAATGTCGTCCTGATCTTGGAAACGATCGCCGAAGCGTTCGACAAGGTCTTGCACCTCGTCCTGTGGCTCGGCGTATCGATCCCAGTCGTCATACGGGTCGTAATAGTCGAATGAGTCGAGGCGGTCGAAATCATCGAAGAACAGACCACGATTGCACATCGAGCACGTGCAGTTGGTCAAATCGTCGAACGGACGATACGGCCGGCGATAACGCGCACGCGAATCGTAGTAAGCGAACGACTCGTACTCGTACTCACGGAACTGGATATCCTCCAGCCAGAGCTGCTGCTCGAGCGTGAGCTCGGTTTCGATGCCGAGACGCATCTGATCGTGCACCGTGAGGAACTCGCCGTCATGACCCGTGGCTTCGAACTGGACGTACTGATCCATGAAGTTGTGGTTTTCACCGACACCTTCCAAGAAGAAGTCGGCGTTGCGGCGGATCGTCTCCCGACGATTTGAGTGCCAGCACTTCTTCTTGCGCGAGTTGGACTCCTTGCAGCGGGTGCGATACGAACGAGAGAGGCCGAAGTCTTGCGGAATTTCCGACTTTCCCGACGAGCCTTGTTGGGACACGCGGATCAGGTCGTCGGCCGCAGGCAGGTCCGGCTCCACGTCGGAGGGATTACACTCGTGGGGCACGGGAGTCGCGAGATAAGCGGCGTAGGCCATTTCCTTAAGGGCCTCGTTCGGGGTTTCGTCTTGAATTGCGTCGAGGATGAAGGCATCGCTCGGCTCCCAGTCCAAACTGGAGACACCGATCAAGCTGCAGATCTGCACGCGCATGGTGGCCATGTATGCCGCCTGCTGACGGAAGCTCATGGCACAGAAATGCGCGTACTCGCCGCGAACTTCGATGTCGTCTTCGGTCGAGCCTTCTTCGTCTTCGTTGTCGTCGGCATCGCGGAGGTCATCCGAGGTGCAGAAGCCTTCGAAGCTGACGTCGTAGTAGCGACCGTCGATGGCGTACTTTCGCCTTTCGTCGTAGGAATCACCGGGTTCGTCACCGGTTCCGTCGCACATGTCTCCGAAATGAGCACAGTCGTTGTTCGACGGGAACTTGTTGATGACACCGCACAGCGTGGGTCCGGACATTTGGATAATCTCCAGTTAATGAATTGAATTGAGCGCTTTCGATTGGCAACGAGCAAAAAACTGCTGTACCGAATCCAAAATAATTATAGCAAACTTATCGGGGTTTGTCAAATACTAAACTTAGAGTTAGCGCAGGGGGGCTAAACTTTGGCTATGGAAAGGCGGTCATTTCAATATTCAGTAATATCTCGTGGATAAAGCAAAAAACGTATGAAAAAGGCCGCGATTGCGGCCTTTGGGCTGAGCGGTGGCTCAGTAGTTGACGTGCTTGCTGCGGAGCGACTTGGGGTCGCCGGTGCAGCGAGCGCCGCTACATTGCATGGTGGACGAGTGGGTCTCGGGGACCAGCTTGAGACCATGCGACTGACGGCTAGGAGTCTGTCGTTGGATCGTGGAGATCTCGTCGGCCGTGATGGCACTCCGAGAATTGGTGTTGATGACGCGGGAACCGCGTACGCCTTTGACCACCACGAGGACTTGATTGGGCATTTAAGCTCCATATAAAATATTGAAAAAAGATCTTTAGAATCGGAACGAGGCAACTTAATGCTGCTCCAAATCTACTGGAATAGTAGCATGTTTTATGGTACTTTGTCAAGCGTTTTGTAGGGACTTTGTCGCACGAAACTTGAGGCTTACTTCGTCTCCATTTCGCGCAGGAGGGCGATGCGCTCTTCCATTGGCGGGTGGGTCATGAATAGCTTTGAGAAACCACTAAAGCCTGAGTGGAATGGACTTGAAATATAGAGTGTGGATGTTGCGTCCGTTGCAGTCGTCGATGGTATCCCCGCCCCCGATATCTTCTCAAGTGCACTTGCTAGCCCTTCCGGGTAGCGCGTCAGGAGTGCGCCGGAAGCATCTGCCAAGAACTCACGCTTGCGTGATATCGCAAGCTGAATAAGCAATGCAAAAAATGGCGCAAGTATAGCGAGCGCAAAACCCGCGAGCATAAATATCCCCCCTGCTTTATTGTCTCTATCTCTTCCGCCAAACATCGACATACGCAAGAAGAAATGTGACAGGAGTGATACCATGCCCGCAAGAACAACAACGATGGTTGAGACAAGAGTATCACGGTTGCCCACATGTGAGAGTTCGTGTGCGAGTACGCCTTCGAGCTCAGTTTTATTGAGTAGCGGAAGTATGCCAGTGTGTACTGCGACTGCAGCGTGCTCTTTGTCGCGACCGGTGGCAAATGCATTGGGAGATGGATCATCCACGATATAAAGCTTGGGCATTGGCAGCCCTGCAGTGATGGCGAGATTCTCGACGATGTTCCAGAGCTCAGGATTGTCGGCCTTTTGTATCTCTTGTGCATGCACCATAGACAGCACGAGCTTGTCGCTCCACCAATAACTACCGACATTCATTACAAGACTCGCAATAACAGCAAAGTAAAGAATGTTCGCATTGCCATACGCTTCTGAAAATACAAAACCAATAGCAATGATAAGAACAAAGAACATGCTAAGAAACAGCCATGTCTTAGTGATGTTTTCGGTTTGATGGGTGTATAAGGTTGCCATAGTTAAATACAGTTTATTACATTGCCAGTGAAATACAAATCAGGTCAAACTGCTGAGTGGGATCAGAGGTTCAGCCAACGTATCCTGCCGAGGAAATCCTGAATATAGCTCATGAAAGATACTGTGCGCTTGGGCCATCTTGTCGCTATTGTTATCTGCTCGTGCGGAGCAACGTTCCTGTGGGTAAAATTTATCTTGCCGTCAGAAATAACAGCATTTTCGGGCGAAGTGGGGGCGATGGCGTTACCGTAGAGTATTCCCGACATGCCGTCTTTCGGTACTGGTTGAGGCAAAACTATAGAGGCAGTGAGCATATCGATGGGGGCTTCATAATTAGTAACAAGGTCAAGATAGAGGCCGTCATACTTATCATAGAAGCCAGCAGCACCATGCAGACGATAATGAAAGGTAAAGCGGTGAGTCGTATCGTGAAGGTTAAAATACCATTCAATTCTTAACACATTATTCTCTACATAATATGTGTATTTACCCCAGCTCTGTGGATCGTCTTTACTTAGCGTTGTCGAACTAAACACAAGCGGGACAAGAGACTCACCATCGACAACACTTATGTTGTCTATCGCGCGTAGCTTATCTATCGGTATCCAACGTCTACCGCGATGAAATTGCCCTACATATTCAAAGGTCTGAGTTTCAGTGACATCAACAGTACTGTTCTTATTGACCACATATGTTTGCTCTATCGCAGCATAATGGTATGTACGGGGCGATACCGACTCTGCTAAGGCGAGGCCGGGAATAAGCAAAAGTCCAAGTAGTAGAAAAAGTTTTGTCAAAAAAGTCCTCATGTTATGTACTTATATTCTAACATCTTGAAGAAATATTGGCAGAACAATTTGTGGTGGAGTTTTAGCTTGCGCCTCCTCCACCGCCTCCTCCACCTCCGCCACCACCTCCTCCACCTCCCCCGCCACCGCCGCCTGAGGACGCAAAAGAAGAGGCGAAGCTTGCGCTAAATCCTGAGGCGAATGACGAGGCTGAAAATGTCGGAGTGCTTGAAGTTGCCATGGAGCTTCCTGCTGAATAAACTACAGCACCCGTGTACCAAGTAGGTTGCGTCATGCTAATTCCCGCAAATGCCTTCGCCCACTCCTTCTCGATACCAAATATCATCGCGTAGGGAAGAAATTTTTCGAACGTCTCAGGAGTAAGGTTCTGCATACGGTAACGCTCAGCAGTTTGTAGGTACATCTTAAAACCAAGCCAGTCTTCCTTAAGTAATTCACCCTTTTGATTCATCCGCTTAGTGTGTGTTGCTGTATAAACTACGAACCAACCGATAGCGAGAAGTGAAAGTAATGTGGTCAATTGTGTAGAGAAAAATAGCAGAAAAACTTGAGGTGACATGAACACTGCAACTATGAAAAGTATGCCGATAATCACCACGAACCACATTCCGTTCATCTGTGGAGTATCATATCCGCCTGTCTCCGTTTCTGTTTCTAGGCGAAGAGTGGAGCTGAGTCCCATCATAGATGCTGACAGCTTCTCAGCTTTTGTATGGTCTCTTTTTATCTCATACGTTGAGAATGTAGCCCCAACAACAACTAATTCGAGAGCAGATAGAAATTCCGATTCATACATCTTCAAAGGATCTGACGAAAGTTTTCTCGTAAGGATATATTCCAGTGGTGAGAAGAAAGAAAGATTCACTTTCTTGTTGCTTATTTCATTTATCTTTATCGCACATGAGACTATCAGCAGTGTGAGCACCACGATAATTAAAGATTTCAGCGAAGGGAAGGTGAACAGTATTTCCGCCACAACTCCAATGACAGAAGCTATTAGTGCCGGATGTATAAAAACATTTTTCCTCGGTTGTTCTGTGATAATAATATGACCACGAATAGCGAGATCGACGACTGACGCTGCCCACACTTTTGAGGTCGCCAGACCTCCGACGAGTACCGCTGCTTCAGCGGGCGGAAGATCTTCAGGAGGATCATATTGAGGCACGATGGTTCCTTTGCCCATTTTTCTCACTGCAACAGTTCGGTAATAGAAAGCAAAGACAAGTGCAGAAAATGCGGCGATAAGTCCGAGTATCCACCCCCAGATAGATAGAAAAAGGTCGCGCCAATATGCCGCGTGAGACACCACACCCTTAGGCCAGCTTGCAGCTAGAGTTACTTGCTCGCGTTGTGCAACTTCTTCCTTTGAAAAGAAAATACTTTTGCCGTTAGTTGCTACAACGGGTACTGCGGGTAATTGGTTGTCGTAAAAATATCCACTCAGCTTTGCTTTGCCGACATCCCTAGGCATTACGACAGTCGCCTCAATGTGCTTTATGGGTACGTCATACTCAGTCGCGAGGTTCCAATACAGCTCATCATGATCAGCGAAGAAACCTATTGCGCCATGGAGGCGATACTTAAGTACAAAGGTGTGCGAGGTATCCTTCAGGTTGTAATACCATTCGATATCGAGGTGCCCGTCCTTTGTATAGGTGGTAAATTTGCCCCAGCTTTTTGGGTCAGTCTTCTCGAGCGTACTTCCAAAACCCTTGTATTCTATTCCGGTTGCCTGATCAACGACTGAAACATTATCAATCGAACCGACTCCCCTTAGAAGTATCGAACGCCAGCCCTTATGGTACTCACCGACAAAGTTGAACGTCTGCGCTTCGGTGACATCAACCGTACTATCCTCATGCACGACATACGTCTGTACGATCGCATCATATGAATACGACCTCCCCGTATCTCCCTCTGCGTACGCAAAAGCCGGCAAGAGCATTGCCAAGCCAGCCATCACCATTATTTTTCCAATATTGATTTTCATCTTCTCTCTTGAGTTAAGGTTCAAGAACCTCGCAAGAGTTATTCGGGATGCAACGCGAAGTCTTGGACTGAGCCGATGTTTGAGAGGGCGTACTTGGGGGTACGTCCTCCAAACTCGGCGAAGGAAAGACGAGAAGTGCGCCCGAATTACTCTTGCCTCTAAAATTTAACCGATACCGGATTTTGGGCTGAGTCGTTGTCCGGCAGATCAAAATACTCCTTCTTCATAAAGTGGAACATGCTAGCGATCATGTTGCCTGGGAAGGTCATGATGGCGGTGTTTAGGTCACGAACGTTTCCATTGTAGAAGCGGCGCGCGGCTTGGATCTTGTTCTCGGTGTCTGACAGCTCACTCTGAAGCGCGAGAAAGTTCTGATTCGCCTTGAGGTCAGGGTACGCTTCCGAAAGTGCGAACACACTCTTAAGTGCGTCAGTGATCATATTCTGAGACTTTGCTTGTTCTGCGATATTGCCGTTCGCCGACATTGCCATATTGCGCGCCTCGATCACCTTGGTGAGCGTCCCCTGCTCGTGCGTTGCATAGCCCTTCACGGTCTCGACGAGATTAGGGATAAGGTCGTAGCGCCTTTTGAGCTGAACTTCGATATCAGCCCATGCCTCTTCTGAGCGCTGGATGAGCGAGACGAATCTATTGTAGAGTCCGACTCCCCAAATACCCGCGATAATGATGATGACTAATAGTATTGTTCCCATATATGTGTGTGTATTCAGTTACTTGGTAATATCGTCACGTGAGGTCTTATTATACTCCAGTGCTCGCGCTTCTCAAGCGATAATAGGCATATTTACTCAGCTTCCAAAGTATCCAGAAGATAAGGACCCAGAAACCAAGATTAAGCAGAAGGATTGGCAGGCGGACGAGGAACACAAGCAACATATCTACAAAATCCGTAAGATCATTGAGTGACTGTTTCATTGCTTCCTTGATGACGGTGAGTGGGCGCCACTCTGTGGTCACACTACCGGGCACCGCTTCTTGCGTGAGCGAAATATGAATAGACGAAAGAGCGACCTGATGTGTGAGGTAGTCGAGCTGACCTTGCAACTCTTCTATTTGTGAGCGTGTGCTGTTTAGCTGATTGGTGACATTCAAAATATCGTTGATCGTACCTGCGCGTTTCATTATCTCAACATACTGCGCTTCGGCAGCATGGAGGTTCTTCAAGCGCGCTGAGAGGTCGACGAACTGTGCTGAAACATCGTCGGCACGGATGCTTTCGTTCTCCACACGAAGTGCCAACTTCTTAAGCGCGATCATTGTCTCGTCGAACTTGTCGGAAGGCACCCAGATGGTGATGTCGCCCGAGCGTACCCCTGGGCTATATTCGTTGAAAGTCGCATTACCTGGTTGGCCACCCATCTGGTTTCTGATATCAGTAATGTGCGCACTTGCCTCTTCGACATTCTTAACCAAAAGATTTAAGCTACCGGTTTTAACGATCTTCGACTTGCCTGAGGGAGGTGTGCCTGTGTTGGTTGGAGGCATTGAGTTGGAGCTCTCCATACTTACGGAATCATTTTCCATGTAGGCAGATTTCTTATCCATGGCCACTTCGCGCATCGCTCCGCCAAATGATGGTGAGGTGGGAGACTTAGCTGCACCATCAAACATCATCGCTTGAGGTGCCATTGCGAGCCCGTAATTAGAGCCGCTGGTGTGTAACCCGAGCGTCGAATCCATCGTATTCTTTACGCTTGCATAGACGACAAAAAATAATATCACCATGATGACGCCGAGCACGACGCGCTTGGGTGTTAAAGGTGGAAACTTGGAATCATTCATATAAAAAAATTAGCGCAACTAAATATTGTAGCTGCTTACTATTATAGCAGGCTGGAGTCACCTGTCATTTGCCCTTGTGTTTGCTTATGCTTTTGCTGCTTCCTTGATGCGGAATTCGCCTACTGCACGCTCGATCTCTTCACGAACACAAGTATCCATGTTGGGGACATAGCGGTTGAGTGAATCAATGAGTGGATCAAAGGTCCGGCCTGATGCGCGGTGGTCTTCGAATGCGTCTATCATGCCGCCTATATGCTCTTCGGGGACGCACAAAAGCACGCGCTTGAAAACACATTCACAAAATCGCTCTAGGATACGAGTCTGCACCTCATCTGGATATCGTGTAACCCCTAAGGCATTGGCGAGGATAACCTTGCCGCCAAATATCGTGATGAGCATTTGTGCATCAGACTCACGCATGATGATTATTTTGCATTTATGAGATCCCAATTTTCAGCACCGTACCTCTCTTCCCCCTCTTGGTCAGCGTTCTGAATAGCCTCATCGATGTGTGTGAGTGCACTCATAACCTCAGGATCTTTAAAGCCTTCAAGATTTGGCATATCGCCCATAGCGACACCTTCAAGTTGCTCAAAATTCATCTGTGCTTCATGGTTAGACATAACTTGAGGGTACAGCACATTTAATTTTCGTCAATAGCGCCATGCACAGCTTCTTGGGGATATAAAAAACGCCTCGGGGTGGAGGCGTTCGATGCGCATTTGCGCTTAAGCGTTTGCGCCGTAGATACCGGTCGCAGGCGGTGCCTGCTTGGGAAATGGTCGTGGGGGTGGCGTGTACGAGGCCTCGATCTCAGCAAGAAGCTTCGGGTCAACGGGTCTGCCTGTGCTCGCGGCAGAGCGTTGCTGATCGAAGAGTTTGCTCAAGAGATCGGCATTTCCGCCGCGGGGTAGAACTGTACTGTGTTGCATTTGTTACCTCAAAATGTTGATGAACAGCCACTCAATGACAGAATGTCCAAACAAATGATACATCGTTAATAATTTTCGTCAATTATATTGCAGCGAGGGTCTGGCTTAGCGTGTTCTACCCACTATCTCCCCCACCACCATTCTGTCCTCCACCTCCGTGCGGTACTCCCACTGCAGGCGGGTCAACAGGTGCGCCTCCACTCTGTACTCCACCTGCTCGCGGTGTACCAGCTCCTGTGGGGTCTGAGCCTGTACCTCCCGACTGCGGTCGCGCATTAGGATTGAGTGTGACTTGCGGCTGCGTTGCATAGGTGAAGTTGGTGATAGAGCCTGCGTTGGTGAGACGGAAACAATAGAGCAGGTTTGATTGTGCAAATGTGGTTGAGCGTAGTGCGAATTCATGCTCGGTGTACTGCGAGCTGGTGAGTGTGTGTGCAGTGGTTTGATTAGTGAACAGGCGTGCTTCACCTGCCGTGAAGGTCTTTCCGGGGGGTACACTCATACCCGAGGAATGGGTGGTTACCGCGCCTTCAGGCAGGTAGCCAGAGAGATCAGTCACCCACTCTTGTGAGGTCTGAGTGTTGTATGCAGGCACAGGCAGCCATGAGGTGCATGAGGAAGAAGCGTATTCGAGGCGATAGGTGATGTTTGAGGCAGAAGCTGAGCCTGCATTTGAAACAGTGAAGCGCAGACGGCGGCGGTCGCCTTTGTATACATCACTTGAGGAAGGGACGGGTGCATCTTCAGCTTGTGCGTAGGTAGCGGCGACTTCCGTACCGTTATCATTGCGCCATCTGTAATGGATGAGGGTTTGGTTGGCAGAGCCTGCAGCGCCTAAGGTGATGGTTATCTGATCGGTCCTCAAAGTAGTGGCTTGGGTGGTGGTACCGGTCACGACTCTCACGGCGACGTTGAATGAGGAGTCGTAGTAGTTGGAAAGATTAGTAGTGAGTGTGGTGGTGAGGGTGAAGTTCGTATTAGCTGTGGGGGTGGTGTTGGTGGCAAATCCTATCCACTTAGCGAGGATATTGTCGTATACCTGTAGATAGGTGGAGGTGGCAAGGGAGACCTGCCCTATCCATGTGGCGGTTATCTGGTCGGTGTTGACGGTGTCGTGCTTGCTGAAGACATAGGCGAACTGGGTGGAGGTGGCGCCTGAGACAGAGTCGAAGATGCTGTCGTTTGTGGCGACGTTTGTGTAGCCGACATCATCTAAGTATGAGTCGAGGTCTGATGC
>JAYTYM010000056.1:0-4964 GCA_043742365.1 bacterium
GGACTTTTTGATCTCAAGATAATTGCCACAGAGAGTTTCGTTATTATCATCACGATGCTGTATATCGGCAAGGTACTTATTTCGCCCTCACCTCGTGAGCGAATCATCGACGGCACCATACTTGTCGCTACGGCGTTTTTTGGAATATTACTCGTGCGCAGTATTAAGCAAGAAGTAAAGGCGCGTGAAGAGGTCAGGCTCTTGGCACAGCGCCTAAGCGAAACCAACTGGGAGCTTGCACGCATCAATGAGCAGCTACGAGTCATAGACCAGCGCAAAAGTGAATTTGTCTCCATCGTCTCTCATCAACTTCGCACACCCATCACTGCAATAAAAGGCTATTCATCGCTCCTCTTAGAAGATTCTTTCGGACCCCTCAATGAAAAACAAAAGCCACCCGTTGAAAAAATATTCATCTCATCGAAACGCCTCGCTGATATGGTCACTGACTTTCTTGATATATCCAAGATCGAGCAGGGAACAATGTCATACAATTTTGTTTCTGTAGACGTTAAGAATATGCTCAGTGATCTTATTGAGGAGTTTGCGCCAACCGCGAAAGAAAAGCATATTACGATGAATGCGAATTTCGACGAGTACACAAAATATGTCGTTACTGCCGATGAAGGAAAGTTGCGTCAAATCCTTTCGAATATCATGGATAATTCGGTAAAATATACTCCAAAAGGCGAGGTAAATATTTCTCTTGAAAAAGATGATGCGCGAGGCACCATCACGGTTCGTATGAAGGATTCCGGTATCGGGCTTTCACAGGACGACATACACCATCTATTTGGGAAGTTTACGCGTGGTTCAGGTGGACAAAGAGAGAATACCGATGGTTCCGGGCTTGGACTGTACGTGGCGATGAAAATGCTTGAAGCAATGCACGGAAAGATATGGGTAGATTCTGAGGGCCCGAATAAGGGATCAACATTTGCGATAGAACTACTCGCAGAGGAAGAAGTCTGATTTTTCCTAATATGCCCTGTATTTAATCAGTCGTTTTAGCGCTTGTTTCAAGCTGTTAATCTCTGGCTTCGTCTGCTAAACTGGCCTTAATGAAAGATACAGAACGTACAGTCCTCACCGGAGACCGTCCCACAGGAAAGCTCCATTTGGGGCATTTTGTGGGCTCAATAACAAATAGATTACAACTTCAAGATGAAGGCGGTCAGAATTTTTATATGGTCGCAGATGTTCAGGCCCTGACTGATAATGCCGATAATCCCGAAAAGGTGAGGGGTGCAGTCATGGAGGTTGCTCTCGATAACCTTGCGTGCGGCATGGACCCAAAGAAGACTACGATGTTCATTCAATCGCAGGTTCCAGAGATAGCAGAGCTCACTGTATTTTTTCTCAATCTTGTGAGCGTCTCACGCTTGAAGCAGAACCCGACGGTAAAAACCGAGATCAAGCAAAAGGGATTCGGCGAAAACGTTCCCGCGGGCTTTCTTGCATACCCCGTCTCCCAAGCAGCAGACATTCTTACGTTCAAAGCGTCGTGTGTTCCTGTGGGTGAGGATCAGCTGCCTGTGCTCGAGCAAGCAAATGAAATAGTAGACACCTTTAACCGCCTCTATGGAAAGACCTTTGAGCGCATAAAGCCACTTGTGTCGGTAAATGGTCGTATGCCTGGGCTCGATGGTAAGGCAAAGATGTCGAAGTCATTAAATAACGCAATATTTCTTTCTGATTCTGCGAAAGAGATCGAGCAAAAGGTCATGCAAATGTATACCGACCCAAAACATATTCACTTAAGTGATCCAGGTAAGGTAGAAGGAAATGTGGTGTTCATGTATCTTGATGTCTTTGATACAAACCAAGGTGAGCTCACAGAACTTAAGAAGCAGTATAAAAAGGGTGGATTAGGTGACGTGGTACTAAAGAAAAGACTTGCAGCGATACTTAATGAAAAATTCACCCCAATACGCGAAAAGAGAGAAGAACTTGCTCGCAACCCAAAGCACGTCATGGACATATTAAATCAGGGCACCAAGCTCGCACGACAGACCGCCAAAGAGACTCTCGATGACGTGCGCACGCACATGAAGATAAATTACTTCGGTTAAGAATTATCACACGAGCTACGGCTTCTCATGAAAGTTGTTATAAGATATTATGCATTTCTATGGAACGAACACTGATCAAATTTTTGAAAGATAAAGTAGGGGAAGAAGTGACCCTTAAGGGATGGGTTGATATCCGCCGTGATCAAGGAAAGCTTATTTTTATTGATTTTAGGGATGTAACAGGAAAGGTGCAGATGGTTGCATTGCCATTTCACGCAGAAGCGGTCGCAGCTGCAAGCACTGTTCGCCCTGAATGGGTACTCGAGGTCACCGGCAAGGTCAACGCTCGCCCCGAAAAGAACATTAACCCAAATGAGGAAAACGGCACAGTAGAGATCGAAATACTCTCTATAGTCGTCCTAAATGAAGCACAGACACCACCTATCGACTTGCGTGGAGATGGTAAGGATATTGGCGAGGACGTGCGTCTAAAGTATCGCTACCTCGACCTCCGCCGCCCACGATTACAGAAGAATATTCGTATACGCCACGAAGTTGAACTCTTTGTTCGCAACTTTCTTTCCAAGGAAGATTTTATCGAGATAGAGACTCCACTACTTTCAAAGTCTACTCCGGAAGGTTCGCGAGATTATCTCGTGCCATCCCGCTTGGAGCAGGGTAAGTTTTACGCACTTCCACAGTCACCACAACAGTACAAGCAATTATTGATGGTTGCCGGATTTGAAAAATATTTCCAGTTTGCTCGCTGTATGCGCGACGAAGATACGCGAGGTGATAGACAGCCTGAATTCACACAGCTTGATATGGAGATAAGCTTCGTTAAGCGCGAAGATGTCATGGCCCTTAACGAGAAGCTCCTTATAGAACTCGTGCAGGCGTTGTATCCGACAAAAAAGATCCAGCAGATACCTTTTCCGCGTATGACCTATGCCGAGGCAATGGAAAAGTATGGCAATGACAAACCCGACATTCGCGAAGACAAAAATGATCCCGACCTGCTCGCATTCTGCTGGGTGATTGATTTCCCATTCTTCGAAAAGACGGATCGCGGTGCTTGGACATTCACCCACAACCCATTTTCTGCTCCGAAGCCCGAGCACATGGAGTGGCTGATAAATAAAGAGCGTGTTGGTGAGATACTCACTACTCAGTATGATGTCGCTCTCAATGGATTTGAAATTGGCGGAGGAAGTATAAGAAACCACACTCCAGCTGCGCTCACGAAGGTATTTGAGATCATGGGTCACACCGAAGAGGGTATCAAGGCTAATTTTGGACACATGCTTGAGGCTTTCTCATACGGCGCCCCACCACATGGCGGCATCGCCTGGGGACTCGACCGGCTGATGGCGATACTTCAGAATGAGCCCAACATCCGCGAAGTTATCGCCTTTGCAAAAACTGGTGAAGGCAAGGACCTCATGATGGCAGCCCCTTCAGATGTTTCGCCTGAGCAGCTAATTGAGCTAGGTATTCGCATAATCAAATAAGCATAAAAAGCGCATAACCTGCGCTTTTTTGCTGTTAAATTTGCTATAATCAAAAAATGGAAACAGAGACGCTTGGAGATCATAAAGTCAGTTATCATATTAAAACTGAGCAGTTTGAAGGGCCACTCGACCTACTGCTTTCTCTTATCGAAAAAAGAAAGCTTTTCATAGGTGATTTCGCGCTTTCTAAGGTTGCTGATGACTACATCGAGCACATCCGCCGCTTTGAAGCATTTCCGATGAATGATGTGGCGAATTTTCTATTGGTCGCCTCGACGCTCGTGCTCATCAAATCAAAAGCGATATTACCTGAGCTCAATCTTACACAGGAGGAGGTAACCGACATCGACGACCTTAAGCGTCGCTTGGCAATGTACGAGATGTTTCGTGACCTTGCGGTTAAGATTAAAACAGATTATGGTCGCAAGCTTATATATGAGCGCAGTGGTCGCCCAGAAATGATACCCGTGTTTGCGCCCGACGCACACATAACAATAGGGCAGATAAGCACGTCTATTGTAGATGTCATACATGCGTTGCCCAAGAAGATCATTCTTCCAAAAGCTACCGTCAAAAAGATAGTCTCTATTGAGGAAATGATGGATCAACTCGCCAAACGTGTCACTCAAGCACTTAAAACCAGCTTTGGACAGTTCTCCAAGTATGAAAAGGGAAAGAGTATCCCAAAGGAAGAGCGGGTTGGAATAATAGTCTCATTTTTGGCAATGCTCGAATTGGTTAAGCAAGGGGTTGTGCATGTCACACAGGCAGAGGACTATGGCGATATTGATATCGAGACTCATCAATTTGAGACTCCTTCCTATGGCTAATCATGAGACTATAAATAACCATAGGACCCTTTTAAAATATAGATATTTACGTTAAGATACCCTCAACATGGAACTCGCAAACTCAATCGAAGCAATACTGTTTTATCAAGCTGAGCCCATGAAGGTCTCTCGCTTAGCAACACTGCTTAAGCGAAGCGATTCTGAGGTTATGGAGGCTATTAAGGTCCTTGAAGATAAGCTTTCTGCGACTGGTCTACGCTTGCTCACAAATGGCGGGGAAGTGACGCTTGGCACATCACCCGACGCTTCCGCACTCATTGAAGCCATAACAAAAGAAGAGCTTTCAAAAGATCTTTCTAAGGCTTCACTAGAGACGCTCGCTATCGTTCTCTATAAAGGCCCGCTTACTCGCGCGGAGATAGACTACATTCGAGGGGTAAACTCCACCTTCATACTTCGCAATCTACTCATTCGTGGACTAGTTGAAAAGGTTGACAATCCAAACGACCAAAGAAGCTTTCTCTATAAGCCAACATTCCAACTACTCGAACATATGGGAGTCACCAAAACAGAGGAACTTCCTGCGTATCAGGACACACTCAATACACTGGCAGGTTTTGTGGCACTCAAAGAAGAGGATAAGCCTAGTG
>JAYTYM010000057.1:0-8543 GCA_043742365.1 bacterium
CTCTCCGGCATGGCATTCCTCGCGGGATACCACGGCCTGGGAAGCGACACCGTCCCCGCACTCCCCTTCATCGTTCGCCATTATCAAGGCGAGATGCAAGACGCGAATGCGCCTCTGATGCTCTCGGTTCCGGCAAGCGAACATAGCGTTATGTGCTCGTTCGGGCGTGAAGATGAATTGGCGGCATTCCGGCACATGCTTCATACATACCCCACGGGTATCGTGAGCATCGTATCGGATACGTTCAACATCTATCGTGTGCTCACCGAATTCGCAGAGATCCTCAAGCCCACCATTCTGGCGCGTCCTGCTGGGAGCAAAGTGGTTTTCCGCCCTGACTCAGGAAATCCTGAATACGTCATCTGCGGCAACCCTGACGCACCCGAAGGTAGCCCCGAATGGAAAGGTGCGATCCGCCTTCTCGATGAGATGTTTGGCTCGAGCGTGAACAACAAAGGCTACAAAGTCTTGAATCCGGCAGTCGGGCTCATCTATGGCGACGGTATGTACTTTGACCGCTTCGAGCGCACACTGCGCCGTATGCAGTCGATGGGCTATGCCGCATCGAACTTGGTTATCGGCGTCGGTGGAATCTTGCGCGGGCACAGTCGTGACGCAATGGGCTTCGCCATCAAAGCAACGTATGTCGTTGTCAGTGGCGTAGAGCGGGCGATCATGAAAGACCCGATCACGGATGCGGGCAAGAAGTCACTCAAGGGTCTCATGGTTCTCGAAAGAGACCAGTGCGGAAACTACATGACCGTCGATGAAGTCGACTGGGCACGTGAAGCATCCGGAGAGCTCATCTTGGTATTCAAAGACGGAAAGATTATCCGTGAATATTCGTGGAGCGAAGTGCTCGCAAACGTTGCAGCAAGTCGGGTGCATTGACCCTCGTTTCAAGAATAGTTCTTTTGTTCAAATGGTCCGCTTATGCGGACCATTTTTTTATTACTCTATAATATGCAATGCTTCTCTACTATAATATTGCTATTTCTTTTACTTCTTTACTGCGGAATTTATACAGGCGTGCGGGGCGAGAACGCGTACCTGCGCGGAAGCGCGTGAGTGGAGCGAGGAGATCTAATTTTTCTATCTTCTTGCGGAAGTTACGCTTATCGATATCTTTTCCGAGGATACATTCATATGCTTCTTCAAGTTCGGTCAGGGTGAATTCGTGCGGGAGGAGCTTTGCAATAAGACTGGTGTAGGCGATACGCGAGCGCAGGCGCGTGAGCGCCATACTCAACACTTCGTTGTGGTCGTACGCAAGCTTCGTTACATCAGCGACTGGAATCCAAACACTTTCATCATTCCCCTCTTGCTCATCTGTACTCAATAGGTCCCATGGGACGAGCGCGAGGTATGCGACGGCAACTACCCGCCCGCGCGGGTCGCGATCGACAGCGCTAAAGGTATAAAGCTGTTCGACATAGAGCGCGTTCGATGTGATGCCGGTCTTGGTTTTGAGGTGGCGGAGCGCGGCCATGGGTGCGGTCTCATCAACACCAAGCAGCCCCCCGGGAAGCCCCTTGATGTTTATATAATACGGTGGGCGATCGATACGGTTGAGTCGGACGAATAATACTCGGTCTTTTATGGTAAAGAGCACCGTATCAGCCGCCAATATGGCGAATTTGAGAGGTGGATTTGCGTTATATATCTTTTTGCTCATAAGTCTTACTGTTCAATATACACTATATCAAACGCCTGTGAAGATTCCTCATGTTCACTATGCTATACTTCGCAAATGTTCGACATTGTCACCATCGTCACTAATGCGGGGTACCTCGGTATCATTCTCATCGTTTTTGCCGAATGTGGGCTTTTCTTCGGTTTCTTCTTACCGGGAGACAGCCTCCTTTTCACTGCCGGATTCCTCGCTTCGCAGGGGCACATGAACATTGGCGAACTGATATTGTTCACTGTCATCGCGGCAATACTTGGCGAAAGCGTAGGCTATATTTTCGGTCGCAAGGTTGGTCCGATGCTTTTTACGTGGACGAAGTCACGATTCTTTGATCCCGCACATGTACATCGTGCACACGCATTCTTTGTCCATCACGGTAACAAGGCGGTATTTTTTGCGCGCTTCCTTCCTATTGTTCGCACCTTTGTTCCTATTGTCGCAGGAATCGCTAAAATGCCCTCACATCAGTTCACGCTCTACAACATCATTGGTGGAGTTGTGTGGGTCTCGAGCATGACGCTCCTCGGATATGGACTTGGGAGTCACGTAAAGAATGCCGATCACTACCTCTATCCCATCATCATCACTATCATCGTCGTCTCATTCCTCCCCGCCTTATTTGAATGGCACAAAGCCAAACGTGTCTCACGCAAACACGCAAAATAAATATGAGCTTCTACAAACCCCCACGCAACGTCCTCATCCTTGGACTTACCAGTTTCTTCAATGACGTTTCTTCGGAAATGATCGTTGCAATATTTCCCGCATTCTTCGTTTCAGTATTAAAAACTGGAGCGAGCTCACTTGGACTAGTAGAGGGCCTCGCAAATGGTGCTTCGAATCTTATAAAAATATATGCAGGCAGACTCTCCGACAGGCTCGCAACGCGAAAGCCCTTCATCGTTTTGGGCTATTCACTTTCGGTCATCATTCGTCCTGCATATCTACTTGCAGGAAGCTTGTTGCCTGTGCTTGGCTTGCGCTTCCTCGATCGTGTCGGCAAAGGTTTGCGCGAAGGCCCACGCGATGCCATCATCTCGCTTTCGACCAAAAAGGAGGAACTCGGTCGCGCATTCGGCTACCACCGTGCAATGGATACCCTCGGGGCTATTGTCGGGCCGCTTATTGCCTATCTTATATTGAGACAATACCCTGGTGGCTTCCACACAGTATTCATCACTGCATTCATCATCGGTATTTTCGCAGTGCTCTCAACGCTTTTCATCAAGGACGTCATTGGGGATCTGAGTAAAAAAAATATTACGCTTGGAGTCATCGCCAACTACCCTCCCGAGTTCAAACGCTACCTCATTGCGCTTTTCTTGCTTTCAGTCGGAAGCGTTCCTGTCGCAGTGCTCCTGCTTGCAACACAGCATGTGGCGAGCCTCACACTTGCCTCGATTCCACTCTTCTATATGCTCTACAACCTTTCGTATGCGGCATTCTCATATCTCGGCGGAAAGTTAAGCGATAAACATGGCGCCAAAGACATCATTCTGCTCGGCTACATTATCTTACTCATAGGCTATGCCGTGCTTATCTATGCCAAAAGTACCCCGATACTTATCATGGCATTTCTTGTGCTCGGACTTTTCCCCGCGCTCACGGATGGCGTGCAGCGCGCCCTTGCCTCGACACTCTCGCCAGAAGAATCGAGAGGCGGCGCATTTGGACTCGTGAACGCCACCTCAGGCTTTGGACTTTTGTTTGCGGGTGTAGTCGGGGGGTATCTATGGGAACAAGCCGGTAGCGTAACCGCGCTTACTGTGGCCGGAATATTTATCGTCGTGGGCATGCTCATTCTTCAAAGCGTTCCCACTAAAGTTCCTACTTAAGCACATCCCAGATAGCGGGATCTGCACCGCCGTCAATTTTAAATATCGCGACGCCTTTTATGCCAAGTTTTTTCGCAAGTTTCACTTTTTCAGCAACCGCATTGGCATCACTCCATGAGACATAGCGCGTAACCCCATCCTTTGAATAATTAAAGCTCAGCTCCCCTGCTGCATTATGAGAGCCACTTAAGTTCACACCTTGGCTTTGCGCGAGTGCACGCGCATACGCATCACTTACTGCACCGATACGCGAATATGTTGAGGTTGCGGTACTCATATCCACTGAGTATTCGTAGCCATAGGTTGCAACTCCGAGCATGATCTTTTTCTTTGAAATAGTTTTCATCGCCTCCTTAATGACCTTCTTGACCCAGTCCGTATCTGCAACGGGCGCATAGAGCTCTCGCGTTCCCTTGCTATCGTTCAACTTAATATCTGCGGTTGTCTGGTCGTAGGTCATGATGCGTACCTCGTCGCAATATTTATTGATGATGACATAGTCATTCACGTGCTCTATCTTCGCTGGCAACACGCGAAAGAGTGACGATGGCGGGGTGCGCGCTTCGATAGTGCAGACGAAGATCTTCTTGTGTGCGTGCAGTTTCACTGACAGCTCTTTAATGAATTTACTGAAGTAGTATTTGGTCGCAAGCAGCTTATTTTCATAGTCGATGTCGATACCAGCAAAATCATTGCGGTTTACCATCGAGACGATATCATCTTCATGGTTAAGTCGGCTTGAGGTCGCGGAAAGCGTGGCGTATATTGCATTGCCGTGTATCCAGAGAATGCTTGGGATGATCTTCACATTATTTGCTTTTGCGACAGGCATAAGATCAGTCCATGGTGCAGCTGCGAGCTTCATCGAGTCGCCTATCGTGCCGTCATCTTCCATTTCATAAGCAAATGGAGAAAGCTCAGAGAATGTCGCAATGTGGGCTATGGCCTCAGGGGTGCCGCTCGCCTTCTTCCAGTACGGCATCCAGCCTGCATATACGAGCTTTGCTGGCGTGGAGGCTAACGCTACAAGTGGACTCGCAAGAAAGAGACAAAAAATAATTGTGAGAAGTGTTCGTTTCATAATAGTTTCACTATATAGACAACAGCGCGTAAGCGAAAGTGTGACGCAACAAACTCGCAAGCAAGCTAAGTGCGTTTTTTAAAACGAATCCACAAATTCACGTCACAATCATCACCCATGTCAAATAATGATAGTAAGGTTGACAGTTCCAGTGTTTTTATCAATTAACTATTTACTGCTGTCACAAACCTTGATTACATCTGTTTTTCTATTATGCTGAGGGACTGTTCGTAATAGCGTCCTCGCTATTTACGTTACGGACCCTTAGTGCCACCTTCATATTGCAGGGAAACTTATTTATGAACGGGGCCTTACCTAAATCGAGCATGGTCATCATGCTTCAGATCTAAAAAATCGGTAAGTTTTAGAATGAATATTAAAAGTTTATAAGTATTTTTAATTAGATAATTTTACGTATGAAAAAGATCATTATTACCGCACTTGCGAGCGCGCTCATGTTTTCTGGAGTCACCGCATTTGCAGAAACATCGACGACGTCAGTATCGACCACTTCGATGAGCCAGCTCGCGCAGCTTATCATCACACTTAAGCCCGGCATGACCCATGAGCAGGTAAAATTGCTTCAGGTGCTTCTCGCATCTGATTCGACTGTCTACCCTGAGGGGACGGTATCAGGATTCTTCGGAAATAAGACCCGCAATGCAGTCAAGCGCTTCCAGAGGAATCACGGTATCTCACAAACAGGCTTTGTCGGACCAATGACGCGCTCTGA
This sequence comes from bacterium, assembly GCA_043742365.1. GTDB lineage: Bacteria > Patescibacteriota > Minisyncoccia > Phycocordibacterales > UBA6899 > MHLP01. Next base: position 5,340 of record JAYTYM010000057.1, read on the forward strand.
GCTCAACAAGATGCTCAGTGCTTCATCAACCGCAATTGCACAAGAGCATGAGGATAATGACGCAACAAGTACAGACAATGGCGAGCACGGCGCAGGCGGCCGACACAATTCTCACTTCTGCTTTACCCAAGCTATCGGTCACACAGTTTCACCAGGATGGATGAAGCATCACGGAGGCGAAATGGGTGACAAGAAAGGCAAAGGACATCAAGAAGAGAAGGGAGACAAGCATGACAATGACGACAATGAAGACCTCGTACTTCCCCGCTGTAAGCACGACGGAGATCACGGAACAACAACACCTCCTGTCGTTATTACCGACACGACTGCACCTGTCATCTCAAGCGTATCAGCTGCAAGTATCACCACTTCAAGTGCCTCGATCGTCTGGTCAACCAACGAGGGAGCTACCTCTAAGGTCTTCTTCGGCACCACATCACCCGTCTCGACAAGCACTGCAGGCTGGACAGACATGACACTTCAGACTTCACACAGCGCTCCGCTTACAAGCCTTGTTGCGAACACGACATACTACTATGTCATCATGAGCACTGATGCAGCGAACAATTCGTCTGTATCCGCACAAGGATCATTTATGACAAACGCGGTTGCTGATGTCACTGCACCGACGATTTCCGCCCTCACCGCAACGGTAACAGGCTCGACCACTGCAACTATCGCATGGACGACCAATGAAGCCGCTACGAGCAAGGCCTACTATGGAACCACTTCACCCGTCACCACGGCGTCGATTTGGAACGTGGTCAATGCAGCACTCGTAACAGCTCACACGAGTATGCTTACAGGTCTCTCTGCAAGTACGACGTACTACACCATCGTCGAATCTCGCGATGCCGCAAACAATGTCTCGACTTCAAGTCAGATCTCGTTCACAACGACTCAGTAACACGCTGATAGTAGTCATTAAAAAAACTCCCCGATCAATGGGGAGTTTTTTGTTTTACTTAAATCATATGACTGGCAAAGGGCTGACCCCGACTACGGGTTCGGTCAGCGGTTTTTCCATAAGCCATACCAGTGCCTCTTCTTTAGTTTTGAATTGTTTTATGTTTACCCGCGATGTAAGCGAGATGACCGTATCGAGCAATACGCGGGTCAGGTCTCGAGCGCCTACGACTGCACTCTTCGCCGGATACTGTTTGTTGTAATTAAGTAATTCGCGCAATGGAACGATGGGCTTGCTTTCAAAGTGGGATACTCCACTTACATCACTCAATATGAGCACATTGCCCGGATGTTTTTCTGACATTTCTCTTACGAGTTTTTTCACCTTTTCCGTCCATGCAACGAATGCATAAAAACGTTCATTGGTTATTTTACCCGAAACGGTCAAATAGATAACATCGTGTGCTCCCACTTCTGCCTCGAGGATTAGACTGCCATTATTATGATGTTGCTCTTCCATGAGCATATTATCGCAAGTTTATTGCATTTTGTAGAGTAAGTTGTTCTATATATTTTTTAAACTATCAAAATACAATTACCACACTCGACTTTAGGACACATCCGTAATGCGCAGCAAGAAAAAACCGAGCCAAATGACTCGGTGTGTTTCCTTAGGTTTCTTTGGCCTCAGTATATTTTAACGCGAGACGAATATCACTATCGAGGGCGCCTGCACACTCAAGCATTCGTAGTTTTTCCGGATTACAGAGCTTACGCAGGGCACGCGATGCGATCTCGCGAGTTGCACATTCATCTTTGAGATCAAATACCTTTGCGATATCACGAGCACACATCTGCCCACTACCCACACCGAACAGCATGCGGATGATACCTTGTTCGCGCAAGTTGAGATCCCCGATAACCCTATCGATCACAGTGCGGAGATCGTTGGCGCACGCAAGTATCTCGGGCAGCAGACTCGTCGACTGTTCATCTTCGACAAAGAATCTTTGCGATTCGAGAAAGCTTAACTCTGCGCTAAATCGACTGATCTCGAAGTTGAGTAATTGTTCTTCATGACAAAACAGATCCTCCGGGGCACACGTGAAGAATACTGAGAGTGCAAGTGCGGACGATTTCCACTCGCTTTGTGCAAGAGGACTGACACGAAGGTGCAAATATCCCCTGATTGTTTTTGCCGAAACGCCACTTAAGCGGGCAAGTTCAGATACCCTGGTGATGTGCATCCGCCTCATTGCCTTTATAAGCAGATTGTTTTTTGCCTGCAACTCTACGTAGACGGGTTTTGCTCCCACCTTTTTTGACGTACTCATATTTGTCTCCTTAAAGATCACTCGCTAAAACTATCTTCCTTTACATTACGCTCCAACTCATCCGTGTCAATTTGACTAAACACTGGAAGTAACTATATAAAAATATTTGTGTGCATGAGTAATTCAAATAGGCTAAGCCATGCGACCTACGGAAAAAATTGCGTGCCGGATACTCAATGGGGGCCTAAAGATAGACCTTGTCGACATAACACCACGAGAAATCTTCTCCGTCAGTCACCGAGCGCATTACAGGATGTGCAGTTTCCACAAAATGCTTGGTCGCATGCTTATTCTTTGAACTATCGCAGCAGCCAACATTGCCACAGGTGAGGCACATGCGCAGGCTCACCCACGAGTCAGGGGTAGCCTGACACGCTTTGCACACACCAAGTTCATTTGGTGTAACATCGTGTATTTCATTTTTGTGTGTACAGGGCAGATCAGTCATTTACACAGTGTAAGGGTTTTTGCATGAGTCAACAATGAATTAACCCGATGACAGAGTCTGCTTCAATTTTTTAAAAACTTTTTACGGAAGTACCAGCTTAAAATATAATATGCTGAAATAACTAGTGTCAGTCCGGTTATGACATAAATAATATTCTCAAGTATTTGTGTGATGTTTCCCCCGAAGGCATTGCCGAAGAAATATCCCAACAGAAGCAGCGAGCTGTATTGGATGATTGCGATAAGTGCGGCGTATTTAAAGAACGTTAACTTTCGCATTTTGATCATCCCCGCAATGAAAATAAACGCCCCCGCGATACCGTATGAGAGCTTGCCCACGATTAGTGTTTTCGCAGGATGCATCTCCCACTGCTTACGCACACCGCTCAAATCACTATCAATATTTAATTTTTTGAGTATTTTTTTTGCAAAGCGTGTGTCTCCCCCATAATAACCCGAGAAATAGTAGAGCGCATCCATGCCAATATCACGAGCGAGGAAAAATATTCCGAGTAAC
>JAYTYM010000058.1:0-6397 GCA_043742365.1 bacterium
AGAAATGAACACCGCACAAACAAGCAACGCAAATTCTATCGCAGTTCCACTCGCCATAGTTGTTGCCGGCCTTCTCATTGCAGGCTCGGTGCTATTTACGAACGAACGACAAACCGCAGCGCTTGTTGCACAGCAAAAGCTCGCTCTACAAAACCAGCAACCACAAGCTGGAGGAGCTCCACAGGCAGCAGCAGTTGACGTAAAGAACGTTACCATCGCAGGAGAGCCATTTGTCGGTAATCCCGATGCACCGGTAACGATAGCATATTGGTTTGACTACCAGTGCCCGTTCTGCCAGCGTCACGAACAGCAAGTTATGCCACTCATGATGAAAGAATTCGTCGACACAGGAAAGGCAAAAATAGTCTTTAAAGACTACGCATTTCTCGGAGAAGATTCTGTAACGGTAGCTCTCGTTGCGAAGGCCGTATGGGAAGTTGCACCTGATAAGTTCTACTCTTGGCACAAGATGATATTTGATAATCAGGGGAGCGAGAATGGCGGCTGGGCAAAGAAAGCCAACATTCTAAAGCTATCGAAGACTATTCCCGGCTTAGATGTCGCAAAGGTTGAGGCACTCATGACAAGCAAAGAAAAAGAATATAAAGATGGAATGCAGGCGGATCAGTCTGAGGGCTCAATGTATGGAGTAACAGGTACTCCCGCCTTCATCGCTGGTAAGCATCTCGTTATGGGGGCACAGCCATACGCACAAATTAAGGCTGCAATAGATCAAGCGTTTGCAGAAAAATAAGAACTGCAACCTGCGCTTCGCAACCGAGGTTAACACTGATATGAGATATATCAGTGTTTCTTCTTTTGTCGCACTCAAGAAGTGGGCGCCGCTTGGGTTTGTTGTCACAACGATCTTTTTATTTATATACATACTCGCACAGCAGCAATTACGTTCGGGGGCAAATGACCCACAGCTCTCGCTCGCGAGAGAAGTGGTGAGTAGACTCGAAAGTGGTGTTCCTGTGGGCGACATTCTCAAACATGAGACAAGAGACATGGCGGTGACCTCGTCTCCATATGTGATCATCTACGATAGTCAGGGCAAGCCCTTAAGTGGTACAGGTACGCTCGGTGGAGTCTTGCCTAGCCCACCTGCGGGAGTATTTGAGTACCTAAAGACTAACGGGGAGGATAGATTCACCTGGCAGCCAGCACGCTCTAGGCGACAAGCAGTTGTTGCACTTTATTTTAAGGGAAGTGATATCAGTCAATCATATTATGTTTTGGCGGGTCGCTCACTTGTGGAGGTTGAGGGACGCGTAGCGCAATTGTCATGGATCACGCTCATCTTGTGGAGCGTGGCCATGCTCGGGTCATTCATGCTCACACGTTTAGTTTCCTGATCTCATCGTGGTGGCTTTCTTTGGTGTGCTTGTGGCTTTTGTAGATGATGCCGTCATTTGTGCAAGTTCAGGCATGAGCGCTTCGATTTCCTGCTGAGTTTTGAAACCATAGTACGGCTTTCGGTTTATTACGAGGATCGGCTGAACGTTGTCGAGCTTGTAGATCGACTTAAGAGTATCAACCACAGAAAGACCGATGTTGTAGTCGAAGGCATAAACATGCAGCTGGTCATAACTTTCGCGCATCGAAGTCAAGACATAACCCATTTTTTGGCAGTCTACACAGTCTCCTTTGTTAGAGTAAAAATAAAGAATGCTTGAGGGTTTTTGTCCGCACTGCTTTGCGCGCTCACGCAAAAGGAGATAGTCCTTAACCTGTAGCAAGGAATAATATTTCTTGAGTGTAATGACCTCAGCATCGTCGGTCCCGCGCTGGTCTTCCATGAAGGAAAGGCGCTTTGAGAGGCTGTTGATCTCATCGATCATGAGGGGGTTGTTGTTGGCGTCAGTTTCACAGGTTGCATCAGCGAGTAGGGCATACTGTATCTCAGACTCAAGAATATTGCGGTTAATATTATCTTCGAGGCTTTTGACCTGTGTGATGCGCTGGGTATAAAGATAATTTGAAAGCAAAAATACCATTGCAAATACCCCAAGCGTGATGAGGAAAACGATGATGTATTTCTTTGAACTGATGTTTTGCATTATTGAAGTTTTACCTTAATTCACTGATTCTGCCAACTTTTTGAACGTACGCAATAAGTGAGAATATTAACGCCAGTGTGTGTCCTTCGCCATTATGAGGTTGAACAGTGAGCGTGCGAGCCAGAATGGCGCTATAAATCCATATAGTGCGAGGAAGTATATGATACTGAATGAAAGTCTTTTTTTGGCCATCCGTACCCCCATAAGTATGAAGAAGATCATTGCGAAGAAAAGCGCATAGATGATGAGAATACGAAAACTAAGGTCAACGGAGAACCAATCAAAGTTGCCGAATTTGAGATGTGGGTGAAACCCTAATGCCAGGTACTGTATGTAGCGCTCATATATGAAGTGCAATACGCTTCTGACGTAAAGAACGGTAAAGAAGAGTGCAATGAATATAGAAATGAAGGCAAACGGTAAAACGAGCAAACCAAGATTACCATGCTTGCGAGAAAGGAACATAAAGCGGTAATTGTAGACTGCATTCATTAGGAAGCCTGATACCCAGCGCACGCGTTGCTTATAAAGTGCCCGTGGTGATTTGGGTGAAACCGTGTATACGAAAGCGGTATGGGCATTTTCGATCTTCATGCGATGTGACTGGAGTCGCAATGCCATTTCCATGTCTTCAGTATTGTAGGCATGAACGAAGTTGCCGATACGGGCAAAGATCTCTCGTCTATATATAGAGAAAGGACCAGGCGTGACATATAGACCGTTGATGCGACTGAAAACTTTTCTACTGAACTCGCCGATCATATATTCGGTCTCCTGCATCTTTTGAAGTATGTTTCCTGGTTTATGAATTTGTACAGACGGAGTTACTGCCATGACTTCAGGGTTATCAAAGTAGGGGATGATCTCCCTTAACGCGAGTGAGTCTACGAAAGAGTCAGCATCAAGGCAGCCGATGAGGTCGGTAGTACAGTGCTCAATTCCAAGATTAAGTGCAGTGTATTTGCCACCGTTTTCCTTAGAAAACACCCTTACTTGAGGGTTTCCCTCAAAGGTTTTGGCAACGGACAGAGTGTCATCGGTCGAGCCGTCGTCTATTATAAAGAGAGTGAGCCTATCCTTCGGGTAGTCGAGGGAGAGCAGGGAATTGACTGTACCGATGATAGTTTTGCCCTCATTCCAAGCCGGGACAACAATAGTTACGGTTGGATATTTGCCTGGCATCCGATCTTTTTGTGGTTTGTCGGTCGAGAACTCTTCCTTCTCTTCAAAATAAGTCACAAGAAGAAAAACCTCGAAGTACATTGTAAGGAAAAGGAGCCCATATACTAAAAAATTTGCCAAGTAAGTCATGTGTATTTTGTCCGAATGCTGCTTGTCATGTCAGATGATAGTCCCAAAAGAGCCATAAGTAAAGGCATATTTGTAGTTTTGACGGCACAGAGCAGTGCCAAATATTTTGAGTCAAAGTCAGAAACTGTCAAATTAGCCTTTAAAACCAACAGATGTGACATATTTTAACATTTTCTGACTGGTATGTCAAAAAAAATAAGAGTCAATTTGCTCATGAAGAATAAAATACTTTTTTATAAAAACGTAATAATATGCCTATAAATATAACTAAAAGGAGGTGTTGAAAATGCCTATTGCTTCAAATCTCTCGCAGGGTACAATCCTTTGGTACTCTTGATACCCACCCGAATTCATTGACGAATACAGTAATTTGTGTTATTGTAAAAAAAGTCAGTTTGAGCTCGGTTTCTAGAGTAGGTTTTATCCCACGTAACGAATCTCAACCATCCTATGAATGCAAACATGTCAGCTAGTCTTGATATTGGTAAACAGATGGGGTCACCCCGATCCCTCCACAAAAAATTTTTTACGATAATAATGCTCTCGGGCATTTCTTTAGCTTTTCCACTCACAAGTTTTGCAGCAAGCTATAGCTATTTACATGCGAATGCTCCCGGTTTTATAGACAAAACTAAGGCTCAGTACGGAGAAATGATCAATATCGCAGCCCTCCTTCATGATTATGACGATAAGCTCATACTCGCAGTTATTGTTGTCGAATCAGAAGGAAACGAAGTTGCAACCTCACATCGAGGTGCACAGGGCTTAATGCAGCTCATGCCTGGTACAGCAAAGGCAATGGGCGCAAAGGACCCAAGGGAGCCTTTCCAGAATATTCTTGCAGGCACCAAGTATCTTAAGTCTCTTGAGGCAGACTATGGCTTCGACTCTCCACAAGAAGCATTGGTCGCATACAACATGGGACCATCACGTGCTCACCGATGGCTATCGCAATATCCCGCAACAGATTATGGATACGTGCAGAAGGTCATGTACGTCTATAGCGTGCTTGTTGAATCAGAGAACGCTGATAAGCAGGTCGCTGGTGCCATTGAGAGAAAGCTCAAGGAAGAAGCAAGGCTTTCTGCTGCTCCAACACCTCTTTTAACGAGACCTCGCGTACTTTCACTTGCAGCATTTCCCATGACTCTACCATCGGGAAGAAAAAGTGATGTACAGCAAGAAAAGTAATTTAAGTATTTAAATTGGTCACCTTTCCCAAAAGTCCCCGTAAGGGATTTTTTGCTGTTGATGAGCTAATCAAGACTCAGATCTTAACTTGTGGCGACCAAAAATAAGGTGCGTAAAGCGGACAGAGAGTTTTAAATTTCACAAGCGAGTTTTAGCATGCTCATATAATCATGCTGTGTTAAAATGAATAAGTGATAAGCGTTAATCTCATATCAGCCTTTCTGGGTGGAATACTTACGTTTCTTGCGCCTTGTACGCTACCGCTCATACCGGCATACATTGGTTTTCTGGCTGGGGGAGTAAAAAAAGAAGACAGCGGTAGCAGATCAAGAAGTCTCAGGTTGAACATTTTTTTAAATGCATTACTTTTTACAATTGGCTTCTCGGTCATTTTTATTTTTTTCGGAACTATCTCTGGTACTATTGGAAAATTTTTTATATTGCATCGCGCGACGCTCGCTTCCGTGGGTGGTGTGTTCGTCATTTTTTTTGGGGTAATGATGCTTGGCTTCATTCCGACCCCACGATTGTTTGGGGGGTCGCAGCTGCCTGCCATGCTTCGCCCGGGCAACCCTTATTCGGCATTTCTTCTGGGGATATTGTTCGCACTCGGGTGGAGTCCATGTCTAGGTCCTGTGCTTGGGACAATACTTCTGCTCGCGAGTACTTCGGGAACAGCATTTCAGGGTGGGCTACTGCTATTTGTGTACTCTCTCGGTCTGGCTATTCCATTTTTATTGGTTGCCACACTATATGGGAGCGCATTCACGTATGTTGTTTCGCTTGGAAAATATCTCCCCATGATTTCAAAAGCTGCGGGAATATTCTTCATCCTTATCGGTGTTCTGCTTATATTGGGACAGTTTGGAATGCTCAATATTTGGGCTGCACCACTTCTCGAAAGTGAATGGTACAATAACGCAATGCAATACATGTAGATCAATTATGTATAAAAAAATCACATTATTTTTCTACTTGGGAACCCTTTTCTTCTCATCGTTCATGTTTCCATTAGGAGCTTCGGCGAGCGCAATACCCGCAGGAGTGCTGAAGGATCAGATCTGGTTCTCCAAGGACCCATTCTTTGTCGGAGACACTATTACAATATTTACCTTTGTATTCAACTCAAGTGACTACCGCTTGAGCGGCACAATGGTGCTCACAGACGGAACGACAACGGTCGACAAAAAAACGTTTACTGTGCTTCCGAGTGGAGGCTCGCAAGTCGTGTCCTTCCCTTGGACCGTAACAAAGGGTACACATAATTTCAGTGCCAAAATATCTGAGAATCAGCTTGATAAAGTTTCGGGTGGCGTTGTCGATACCCCAATATCCACCACTCAAACAGTTTCAGTAAAAAGGTTTGCCGATCTCGATACAGATCACGATGGGATAGGAAATCTTATAGATACTGACGACGATGGAGATGGGTTAAGTGATACTGAAGAAAAGAAACTCGGTACAGATCCACTCAACGCCGATACCGATGGAGACGGCATTCCAGACGGGAAAGACCCACACCCGCTCACGAAGGAAGTCCTTCCACCACCTCCACCACCCGCGCCTATACTCCCAGTGAATCCCATTAAAACGCTGGAGCAGTCAATAAGCGATAACGCCCCGCTTCCTGTATCCAATACCGCCATTCCCGTTATTGGCTTTATGGAAGATGTTCGTGTGAGCCAAGCCAAGTCTGCAAACAAAAGTGTAGTTAAGGCGGCGCTGAGTGTGGCAAGTGACGCAGCGCTCCAGACTGGAAAAGGGGTAGCTCAGCCTGTGCCTACTTCTGCGTGGGGGGTATTTACGAGCGGTATTATGAGTGGGGAAGCTGC
>JAYTYM010000059.1:0-17048 GCA_043742365.1 bacterium
ACAACAGTGTCTTCTGGAGCACTTTCACGATCGTGTGGATGTTCCCAACCAGACCATACTGCATAGTGTTTTTGCACTTGGTCTTCTTGGAGGCTCGCAAGCGTGAGGTCTATGGCCCAGAATTTATCTTCTGGGATCTTTAGTTTCGCAGTATATTTCCATGGGCCGTACACATCGTTTTCTGTTTCGTAGATATGCATACGATGCGTTCTGTTATCGCCATCAGAAATTGCTACATACATGTACTTGTCAAAATGTATTTCCGCCGCCCAGACCTGATAGAGGCCCTCAGGCTGTTCACTGATCACTATTTGTATTTCTGGAGCATGAGGAAGGTCTTCGATACGCTCTGCGCTTCTAATGGTATAGCCGTGAATACCGTTATGGCCAAAAGGGGTGGGGTTCGTATTTCCCTGTACAAGAAGATGCCATTTATCACCTTGTCGAAAAATGTACGGATCAGCGCCGCTTTGTATGTCGCGCGCTTCTAGTCGCGTAAGTGTGGCTTTCTCAAAAAGTTCGTTTGCGATCTCAAGTGTTTCTACTAGCGTTGTTTTGCGGGCTTGCTCAGACATTTGTTTTGTGGATTTAACTCAGCTATACGCCACATGCTAGCACATCAATATTATGTTTCAAGCGTCCATATATAAGCTCATCCAACACTCATGGGAGCGATAGTATTATTAAGGTAAAGACAATAATTATATGGATAAAAATAAAATACACACACAACTAAAGACGAAACACTCTCGGGTGAATCGTTGCAATCAAAACTTGAATTTGAAAAATCACCACCAGAAATATTCATAAAATATCTCGTAGGCTACTTCGGCACACTAGCATTTTTGAATTTAAATATAGCCGTCATATCGCTTTGGATATTTATCAACACTCGAGTACTCCCGATACTTCCCGTGTTCGATCCGTATCCCTTTAATCTCCTAATGACCATTGTCTCGCTGTTTGCTATCCTCCTATCAATAATCGTCCTCATCAGCCAGAATCGCCAAGGTAGGGTCGCAGAGATCCGCCAACAGATAGACCTTGAGATAAACGTACGTACTGAACAAGAGGTGACCAAAATCCTCGAACTACTTGATCTCTTGCATATCGAACTAGGGATAAAGAAAAGAGACCGGGAGCTTGAAGAAATGAAAGCCAAGCTTGACCTCGAATAGACCAAAGAAGAGATTGAGGAAGTTCTCGAGGGAGAGGTAAAACTTTCCTGACGAAGACACCCAATAAATACCTACGTACCCATGCTTCGTGGGTCATCCTATTTATTACTCTCGCTATTGCCCTCAGTATATTTTTTAAAATTATCGAGGATGGACTGCCATCCTGCGCGCTGCATCTCTTCTGGATTACTTTTTTCTGGATCGAAGGTCTGCATTATCTTCACTCCTTCTGGTGTTTCAGTAAATTGCGTTTTAACATTCCTCCCAGCTTCGTCCATAAGGTAGTCGATCCTTTTCTTGTCTTCTACGAGCGTATATATACCCCCAAATTCGAAACTTGCGCTCTTGTCTTTTGCGGCCATGACGGTAGTAAATCTTCCACCCTCGCGGAGATCATTTTCGGCTTTAGGTGCTTCCCAGTCATTAGATGCAAATGCCCAGCCTGTGATGTGTTCAGGTTTTGTAAAACAATCCCACACTTTTTCAAGTGGTGCATTGATAATAACGGAAACAGTGATCGGTGTGCTCATATGTTCAATAATCTGCTTTTATTTATAGGTTTTAATTATAACAAAGATACACGGAGCGGTAATGAAGTAATACACTATGCGCTTTCGCACTCGACTATAAAAAACCACCCCGTAGGGGTGGTTGTTGCGAGGGTGTGGTCAGTTGGCCATCATGGACACATCGAAGCCGATGCTCGCCGGAGTGACCTTATACATGCGGATGAGCTCCAAGATAGAATCGCGAAACGTAGCTGCGAATGCGGGAGAATTTTTGAGCACTTGCACATGCTCTCGTGCAATCTCGGTCGCATGCTGCGTCGCAAGCGAATCGAGCTCATCCCTCGAGGTGCTGGCACTTTCGAGGGTGAAGCGATACTTTGACGAGACTTGGTGGATGGCAGCGATATATGATGCAAAACTACTGTTAGTATTCCGGCGAAGAGCTGCGACGTGCTGCTTAACGAGAGCGACGGCGTTGTCTTGCATCAAGTAGCTGAGTTCACCGGCGTCGATACCGAGCTCCGACAGCCTGATGCCGTTTGCGCCTGAGATCGAGAAGATGGCGGCGCCATACGATTCGAAGTGTGGCGTACCTTGGCGAAGTACTGCGATGTGTTCTTTGGAGATCTGCTTCCATTCAGAACGAGTGTGCATGGTGTTACTCCTCTGGTTGGTACTGCTACTTCGGTCAAAAGTTCATTACTTTTTTTACCATACCACTCTTTAAATAAATAGCAAGTCCACTGTTTAAATCTACCCTAAACTTTCATTATGAATGAGCTATAATATCCTATGTAACCTACTTACAAGTCATTGCACAGGTAAGAAGTTCGGTAACAGTTAATAAATATTATTTATAGTTTTACGAAGTATGGATTCAAAAAACAACAAAATAGCGATAGGAGCAGGTGTCGTGATCGTCGTAGTCCTCATTGGCTGGATGATGATGTCATCAAAGAATAAGGCGGTGAGTGAAACTGCCGTTGCACCAACAGAGCAAACTCAACCCGCAACTCAAACGGTCACGACAACCACCACAACGACAACTACAACTGAAATAGATAAGGCCTCGATAAAGGATCTCATTGCGCGAGGTGGTAGCTTCAAGTGCACCTTCGCATCAAAAGAGCAGGGAGCGGAGTCAAAAGGAACATACTATATCAACGGTAAGTCCATGCGTGCGGATATGACATCGAGCACTGGAGGCCAAAGCTTCGATGCACATATCATCGTCAAGGATGGTTTTATGTATAACTGGTCGAACGCATCTCCTGTTGCCATGAAAATCGCAATAAACCAAAATGATGATCCTTCAGCATCTTTTGCCGGAGCTGCAAATTATACACAAGGAAACGAAGCGGCAAATTATCACTGTGAAGCATCGAGTGTAGACCCGAGCTTGTATGTACCTCCCGCAAACATCAAGTTCACACTAATGCCTAGCTCGGCCGCGCCCAAAAAATAAGTAGTCTAAGCTTTCTCGCAATAAGACCCGACGAAAGTCGGGTCTTATTTTATTGTTTAAATGAAAAGTGTGGGGAAATTATATAGATGGCCTGCTGTCTCCCGTGATAGGGATTACGTCCCCGAGATATTTTGGCTTGAGGTGAAATAGTACACTGAAGACTGCCTTCACATTCGCAAAAAGCTCGCGTACATCATTGCGAAAACGATACGGATGCTGGTCTGCGGGAATGCCATATGCATTGATACCAAGACTACGCGCAATGAACACTGAGCGCGGTAGGTGAAATGGCTGAGTCACGACAATTGCCTCTTTGACATGAAAAACAGCGTTTGCCCTGTACATACTGCTGTAGGTGTCGAAACCTGCATGATCAAGAAATATTGCTTCTGTCGGTACACCATGTGATATAAGGTAATCACGCGAGGGATTCACTTCGTTGTGCGTGGCACTACCATCATCACCCGTCACAAGAATAGTCTTCACCTTCCCTGTTTTGTACAGCACTATGGCTGTATCGACACGATCCTTGAGCACTACAGATAGGTCACCGTTAAGGAGTATTCCCGCGCCGAGTACTATAGCGGTATATTCGTCAGGGAGTTCTTCTGTGGTTGCTTTGATATAAGGCGCTGATTCGACCTTAATGAATGAAAAAACCACGAACACGAGCGTGAGCGGGGCAACGAATCCAACAAAAAAATATGGCAATAGCTTCTTCATGCGTACAGTATACCCTTATTGCAGTAATTCTGCGTTTAACCCACATAAGTGGGCGCTAATGAATGAATGCGCAAATTAAATAAAAATATACCACGCTACAGTCATGGTATATTTTTAGAAACTTTTTTACATCCACGTGTATGAGATCTACGCGATATCGATATTAGCCATCAATTATTTTTTAAAATTTTGATCATTACTTTGCTTCGACAAATTCTTCCAACTTGTCGATACTTTGCGTCCAGCCCATCTTCATGCCCCCGAGCGGCCCCTCACCTTCAGGGGTAATCATCGTCACTTTGATATTAAGAGTCATCTTGGTTCTTTCGTCAAGGTCTTCGAAAGTGACAGTGCAAAGATCTTCGAGCACCACCTTACCTCCCATGATGGCGTTTCCTGTAAACACAATACGCTCCTGTGGTATGACTTCTTTGAACGTACCAGACATAGGCCATTCTTGGCCTGCAAATGACCCCAACTCGCTTCCTGCAAGCATAACAATATTAATATTCCCTTCGGGGCGCGCATCCCATTCACAAGTAGGATTAGTCACGCCGCGTGGCCCCCACCACCTTGCAAGCTCTTTTGGATCGGTCCAAGCTGTCCAAACTTTGTTACGAGGAGCCGCGAATTCTCGTACTATTGTTAATTCTTTGTTATTTTCGTTACTCATATTTTTTTTAATTAATTTATAAGTGGAGCACCTCCGAAAGACGATCAAGTGTCTGTGCCCAGCCTGCTTTATAATCTTCGATCGAGTGTACCCCGCTTATACCCTCGTGAATGATCTTGATCTTTGTCTCATCGCCCATTGGGGTTAGCGTGAGAGTGACAATTGATGCGGGTAACTCTGGAGTATCGAGCAAGTTCCCTTCTTCGTCAGAATAATAATCAAGTACGACAATCTTCTCTTTTGGAATTATTTCTTTGTAGATAACCTTCCCCCACACAACAATTCCCGGAAGCTCAACTTTGAAGTGAAGAGAACCGCCTACGCGTATATCGGCGTCAAAAACGGGCGCAGTTGCGCCTTTGGGCTGCCCCCACCAATTCCTAAGCATTTTCGCATCAGTGCATGCTTCCCACACCCCATCTTGAGGGGCCTTCAGCACCCGTTCCATTTCTAATTTATATTTCTCACTCATTTATTTTGATTTGTTAATATTGCTTCTGATCTATCAAATCGGTCTTCCCAAAGCTCCCTATATCGCAGAAGATACCCTGATGCATCTTGCAGGGTTTGAGGTGATGGTGCGATGAACTGCTGCTTGCCTACTCTTCGCTTCTTGATAAGCTTCGCGCTCTCAAGGACCTTTATGTGCTTAGAAACTGCCGCAAGGGTCATATGCTTATCGTATGCTTTGGCTACTTCATTCACCGATAGCTCGCTCCTTATGACGCGACGCAAGATATCGCGACGCGTGGGGTCTGCAAGTGAGTGAAATACTGCATCTAATGCTGAACTATATTCAACCATATAGTTGAATGATATATCTAAAATAAAGCAGTGTCAAACACACCGCCGTAAAACAAAAGACTACTAGAAATGAAATAAGACCTCAACCGAAGTTGAAGTCTTATTAGGTATCAGAATCGTTTGTTTCTGATATTTTAAATATATTCCTCCACAATGACTCTCGCAAGTGGATATTACATTAGAATATAAATTCTAGAATATTTCAAGCTGAGCAATTTGCTCAAGATTCTGATTTACAAGCGTAGTCACCGGCTGAGCCGCAAGGCTGGCGCTCCCCTTCTGCGATCTTTGTTAGGTCCATTGACTACTTAGCTGTGGGAGAAGTCGTGGATGATGTAAGCGGCTCGACGAGAAATGTCAGGGTGTAGCCATCTTTACTGATGCGCACATTGGACTTCATTACTGGTTCCACATCGGTGATCAAGACTTTATACGTATCAAATGAGTGTGCGACACCAGAAACCATATCAACTGTCTCGGTGTCAGTATCACTTTTAAGTGTGATACTCGCCGTAGTATTCCCTGCCCAAATACACTGTACGTCGATAGCACAACGGCTATCTGAAACGATCTTATTAAAAGTGATCTTTATTCCGCCGACAAAAGCTGTGGCGCCAACTTTGATCTTTGCTGTTGTCGATATGGTCGGAGGCTTAGGTGTAGCATCGGGATTTTTTATCGGAATAATTCCCGAAACATGAAAGGTATTGCCTTGTGTAAAGCTGCCTTCGAGAGTAACTGTGCTGCCGATTAGTTTTCCGTCGATCGATAAGCTGCTCAAATCAAGTGGAACTGCGTACGCTGCACCACTTCCTACACCCTTAGGTGCGGCAACTGCGAGGCGCGAGCCCTGTGCGTCGCTCTTGTAAACTCCAGTTATCGAACCCGGAGATGGGCAAGGAGTGAATGTGCACGCTGTGCCACTTCTCGCGACACCTGTACCGTCAGGACAGATGAGCGCCTCTTCGGTGCAGGCGATAGGGTGCGGCATTACGGGGGTGGCAAGAGGAGCAGCTGACATCTTCCATCCTACGCACGATAGTGCGAGCAGGGCTAACACGAATAGCGAGGAAAATACTAAAAATTTTTTGTCTTTGTTTGGCATACGCTTATTATAGCAAATTACGTTAAGTAGCTTGCTTACTCCCAAATTCTGTTTATAAAAATCTACTCGAGTGTTGTCTGTACTTACTTTGCGTAGCGTTCGATGAGGCGAGTGCGTAGTTCGCGAGCGTAGGGCTCATTGTTTATAGCGATCGCGGTATCAAGCTTTTGCAATAGTCTTTCATATTCTTCTTTTGAGTACAGCTCTCCGCCCGCGAGTTCTAAAAAGTTATCAACTTCGTTTATAAGCTCAGCGGCTTCACCTTCTGCACCATCATTCCCTTCCTGCCATTGCCCCCTAATCTGCGTATTGATCACATCAAGCTCACGATAGACCTCTCGTGAGTGTGCTCCATTAGAACCTTCATTAGAACTATTGTGATTTTCATTCATATGTATTTACTCTACTCCCCTTACCAATCTTGGCAAGAATTACCCCGGAGATAAATCTTATTAAAGCATTCCAGAAATAATTTTCCACAGTGAGCCGACGATAAGGATGATGCACGCAATATACGAAAGCACAGAGCCGAAACTATGGCGCGCGTCTGCGGCTTTGTAGTAGCCATACATATACCCTATTCTCCCGGCTGACCAAAGAAGTCCGAGCCAACCAGCCCAGTAGCCACTGACGAGTAGTGCAAAGAACCAAAGGGGTACAATCAAGAGCGGCAATTGTTCAAGCGTATTGTAGTGCACACGGAACACACGCTCAAAATCAAGATTTCCTGTTGTAGCAGGAGCCACAATGCCGTATTTCTTACGCGCCTTTGTTACAAAGATCGACTGCGAATAGTACACGGAAAGTGCGATCATGGTCGCAAGCGCAGGAAACAAAAGTTCATGATTCATATTTGAAAATTAAATTATAACTATCATTATACTCCATTACATCGATCAGACTCGGAGTGAGGCCATTCTGGGCTGTTGATACCCTAGCATATCTGTATGGGGATTAAATGCTGAGCATTATCATTTATGTTCGTATATTCTTCATCTTGAAAAACTACAATAGAGACGCAGGTCGAATTGAAGTTAAATTATCAGTTTAATCAAAATGATCTATGGATAAGACAAATAATAATGACAAAACACTATGGTGGACAGTAGGCATCATTGGTCTACTCGCAATTATAGGACTGTTTATGATGGGGAGCAGCGCAGCAAATAATGCGACCGGTGGGAATGGGACACGAGCCGCAGTTACCAATGACGCAAATGGAAACGGCGTGATTCCAGGTGTCCCCAACACGGGAACGGCAGGCACGGGTGGAACAGATAAAACGAGGTATCAAGACAGTGGCCAAACTGGCACCACAAGATGACAATAGCAAAAAATTGCTCTGGAAATTTCCAGAGCATTTTTTATAGGAGCAGGTTCATACCACATCTGAAAGATTTGTTTACTTACCCATATTGAGATAGGTTATGGTGAACTGCAGGACACTGGCAAACATCACCCATGCAAGATACGGAAGATTCGCATACACGACCCAGCGCATGTGAGGCCAGATGGCGACCATGGCGACAATGAGCGTTGCGAGCACAAGTGCGATGTCGATAGCCGCAAGCACATTGCTTCTCAATCCGAACTGGAGAGGTGTGAAAGCAAAATTAAAGATCAGATTAAGCACGAACGGCACCGCGACGAGCGCCGGAATGGTTTTTTTAAATACTGCCATAAATACCGCCCCAAAAGAAACCGCGATGATGAGGTACAGCACTGACCAGACAGGACCGAACAACCATGAAGGTGGAGCCCATGTTGGCTTGCGTAATGCCTGGTACCAAAGATAAGTTTCGCTTGATCTCATTTCCTTAGTTTACACCATAAACTAATGCTGAGCTCTGTCATCTCCAAGAACTGTCTCCTGCAGTATGTGCAAATTTTGCACATACTGCACGTTCATCTAACTCTTTGTCGTTTAGGATGTTACGAATATGCTTTGTGGCAACGGAACGTTCAATACCAAAAACTTCTGAAATTTGCGCCTGTGTTGCCCAAACTGTCTCATGAGAAAAATCGCCACGAAGTTCCACGGCACCACACTTTGCATGATAGATAACCACCTGATTTTTAGAACTTTTTTCATTTAAATTATTTTACCACGCTCTGGGGGTGGAGTTCTGTTCAGAGAAGACTGAGCGTATGTTTTGCAATTTGCGGGAGCGGATGAGCGAGGCGATAATTTACCGACATGCTAGCTTGCTCTTTTTCTATCATCCCGACTGCGTAAAGAATTCCGAGGTGCTTTGAGGTTGCCTTAAAAGAAAGCTTTATTTCATCCGCGATGTTCCCCACGGTGCGAGGTTTACCATTCTTGAGTGATTTCATGATTGCCAGCCGGCGTTTATTGGCAAGTGCTTTAATTTGTTTTTCTAACTCTTTCATATTCTTTAGCGATTTACTCTACAATATCATGTTTTTCTCCATTCCACCATTCGCGCGAATGGTGGAATGGAGAGATCTAAAGAAAAAAAAGAAAAGAAAAGAAAAATTATATGTATAGATAGTTAAACACCTAAGCTGTGAAAGCTGCTCGTGGTGACGATGACATGGTCGACAAGGTCGATACCGAGGAGTTTGCCGGCTTCGCGGAGGTGGTCTGTTATGATCAGATTTGCATCTGAAGGTTCACTCTCCCCTCTGGGATGGTTATGAGCAACGATCACACTGGCTCCATTGTGTCTTAATGCCGGCTCAAAGACTTGTAGGGGTATTAATTTTCATCGAATTTCTAATTCATGTGGTGCCTGCGACCAAATTTTCTTAACGGTACTCCGTTTTAGAAAATTGAAGTACTCCCCGTGGTGACCCCATCCCCTCCCAGCCTCTATTGTCTTTAGTTAACAAGACCATTCCACCATTCGCGCGAATGGTGGAATGAGAAAATGTAAAGAAAGAAAAAAAGAAAAATGAAATGAAGAAAAGAAAAATTATATGTATAGATAGTTAACCACCTAGGCTGTGGAAGGTGCTCTTGGTGACGATGACGTGGTCGACAAGGTCTATGCCGAGGAGTTTACCGGCTTCGCGGAGGCGGTCTGTTATGATCAGATCTGCATCTGAATGCTCACTCTCCCCTCTGGGATGGTTATGAGCAACAATCACTCGTGCTGCATTGTGTCTTAGTGCAGGCTCAAAGACTCCTCGGGGTATTAATTTTCATCGAATTTCTAATTCATGTGGTGCCTGCGACTAAATTTTCTTAACGGTACTCCGTCTTAGAAAATTAAAGTACTCTCCGTGGTGACCCCATCCCCTCCCAGTCTCTATAGTCTTTAGTTAACGAAACCATTCCACCATTCGCGCGAATGGTGGAATCGAGAAGGGATAAAAAAAGTGCGAGTTGTGCCTGACCCTACCCTCTGATCCTCGTCATATTAACCGGATAGACTGCGATAGTTTGATTTGGTGACGATGACGTGGTCGACAAGGTCTATGCCGAGGAGTTTGCCGGCTTCGCGGAGGCGGTCTGTTATGCTCAGATCTGCATCTGAAGGTTCACTCTCCCCTCTGGGATGGTTATGAGCAACGATCACTCGTGCTGCATTATGCCTTAATGCCGCCTCAAAGACTTCTCGGGGAATTCATTTCACTACAAATTTTAAATTTGTGCGGTGCCTGCGACCAAATTTTCTTAATGGTACTCCGTTTTAGAAAATTGAAGTACTCTCCGTGGTGACCCCATCCCCTCCCAGTCTCTATAGTCTTTGGTTAACGAAACCATTCTACCATTCGCGCGAATGGTAGAATGAGAAGGGATAAAAAAGAGTGCGAGTTGTGACTGACCCTACCCTCTCATATTGTCTTATTAACCGGCTAAACTTCTATAGTTTGATTTGGTGATGATGACGTGGTCGACAAGGTCTATACCGAGGAGTTTGCCGGCTTCGCGGAGGCGGTCTGTGATGATCATATCTGAATCTGAAGGTTCACTCTCCCCTCGGGGATGATTATGAGCAACGATCACTCGTGCTGCATTATGCCTTAATGCCGGCTCAAAGACCTCTCGGAGAATTTATTTCACCACGAATTTATAATTTGTGTGGTGCCTGACCCTACCCCCTGTTTAGTTTTCCGATTTTAAGTTCGGCCACCAATCACAAATAAATTTTGCTATCTCGGCATTTCGAGTCATAACTTCTGTTTCGGTCCAGTCTTCATAAGCAGCCAAGATTACAGTAGTTCTTATTTCGGTTTTTTTTAACCAAGGCCTCTTTTGCTTAAAGCTTTTATTCGACATCTTGCTATTATATTTTTGACCAATCAACGCAAGGTTTCCAATATTCCAAAGAACCTCCTCCTGCTGCTTTTCGCTCATGTTCCAGTCGGATACTTTATCTGGTGTTCTGGGTAAGACATGTTCAAGTGAAACTTTTCCTAAAGTTTTCTCCATTGCTGGATTTTTACTAATTTCGAATTCCTTTAAAATGAATTTTGCAAGATATTCTTGATCCTCAAAGGTTGCTGTTCTAATTTCCCTGGAAATTTCATCATCAAGAATCCAATAATCTTTACTCAGTTCTGATATTAATTCAGGAATTGTGATGTGGCCATTTCTCAACTTTGAGGCATTGTTGGTAAAAAAGGCCTCAAGTTCATTAGGGTTTTTGCCAATAATAGCTCGGCGGATTGCAACTGATGCAATTTCTTTGATTAGAGCCGAGACCTCTTCTGCGTTGTACTCATTTGAAATCGCAGAAAGAATCAAAGGATAAAACTGACGATTTCTTAAGTTATATAGTTGCCCAAGTGCGTGCAGTCCTTCAAAGGAAAAGTTTAGTATATTTGCATTTATAATCGACGAGTAAGACTCTGATTCACTGGTTAAGCTTTCAAAAAAATCCAAAACAGAATCAAAGTCGTTTTTAAACTTTGACTTAATTTCCTGGTAAAGTTCTTTTTCTGATACTTTTCCAAATTTTGAAATCCAAAAATGTCTAATATATTGATTAATTTCAATTTTATCTAAATCCTGCTCCATCCTGTCCCAGGCATCTTCTGTGATAGATAGTTTTCTTGAGTCTGGTTTTACTCTTTCATATTGGTCAGCTGATGAAAATATATAATTCTTGAGTAAGTCCGATATTGTCAGTCCTTGCCTTTTTGAATTAATGCTTTCAAAAATTATGTACGCATCAACGTCTGTGGTTACGTCTATAACGACAAAAACTATATTTTTTTCAATTTTTTTCTTGAAATTCCAGCAAACTTCTTCAAACTTTGTTTCTTTTTCTAATTCCCTTAGTTCGTCTACTTTTTTAACAAAATATTCGTAACATTTCCGTATTTTTTTGTTTGAGATGAGCTTTCCCTGCCTTCTGACTGGAGCAATTTTTTGTATATGATCTTTAAAAAATAATTCATCTTTTTTACTCAAATTTAAGTAATACGTGTCATTAGACAAACTACCAATGTAGTTTTCGTATAGTTCGTCAGCAAATCTTGAATATACCTCCTCTTTGCTTTCTTTTAGTTTTTCATAAAGAACCCTCATCAGAATAGTAATCGTCGTCAATCTTTGTTGCCCATCGATAACTTCATAATGTGAAAAACTCGAACCCACAGCATTTCCATGGTAATAAATTACGGCTCCCAAAAAATGCTCTTTGTCTTTATCGACAACACTGCCTTTGACGTCATCCCAAAGTTCTTTCCAATTACTTTCCTCCCACGAATATGCTCTTTGATATTTGGGTATATCAAAAACAGATCTATCAAATACCCCAGAAAGTGTTTTTCGCGATGCATTATTAATCGTTGGCATATAATTATTGAGAGATGGGTAAACCCAAAAACTCGAGTGGAAGAATGTTAAAATAGTAATGACAATCAACTGACTGTATATAGTCTAAAACGTCTTTATATGCTGGAGTATTGAACCAGTCATTCAGGACGTAAATGTACTCAACTTTTATACCCAAAGGGGTGAGCAATTTGGAATATTGCTTTTTTTTAAAATCACAAGTTTGCAGTTTTTCATCGACAGAACCAGATGTTTTCTGAAACTTTATCTCTATAATATAAAGCGTGTTTAGTTCTATATTAAAGATTGCATCGTCAGGAAGGAGTTTTTTTGATATATGATTTTTATAATCAACACCTTCACCTTTAAGAAACTTATATAAGCCGCTTTTTTGATAGCGTTTTGCTATTTCTTTTCCATGAAAATGAATTGATGTACCATCGACTGAATACCCCGATCTTTGTGCGAGTAGCAAAAGAATATCTGTTTTCTTTTCGAACCTTAGTCCTGTTTGAGTATTTGCTCCGCCAATTCCGCCCTGGATCATATAATAGCAGTGTGGGTTTTTAAATGGCAATTAGCCTCCCATGCCTATACTATTGATCATTTTGTCTGTTAGATCAACTTATCCCACTTATGTTCACTAAACTTAAGCATATTTAAGTAAGCAAGGCTTTTCGTGCTCAACCGAAAAATCTATATATAGGCTCGGATTTAGTTTTTTAAGATAACTAAACATGGATTTCTTCGAAGCAAATTCTACAATTTCAACATTCCTAATCTCTTCGTAAATAGCGCTCTTTTTCGCTCTTACACTAAGTCCGGTAAAATAGTGATTCCAATTTTTAGTACTACACATAAGCAGATTCTCAAACTGAGTTTGTGTAAGCACCTCAGGGTTTTCTACAAAAAATACTTTTTTAAATGACTCATTTTTCATAAATTTGCTTAGTTTATTGGATGTTAATATCCTCCAAGCGTTTAATAGACAAATCGAGATATTTTGATTCCAGGTCGATGCCAATATATTTACGACCGCTAGCTACGGCTGCAAGACCCGTAGTAGAACTTCCAGTAAATGGGTCTACAATAAGTGCACCTTTATTTGTAGAAGCTAGGACAATTCTTCTCATCAGGTCGATTGGCTTTTGCGTCGGATGCTTACCGAACTTCTTTTCATTTGGTTTTGGTGTGCCCATAGACCAAACTGAGCGCATCTGTAACCCAGGCTTCTTAAGAGCATCCTCGGGCCATGTGCCGTTCTTCATCGCATCATAGTTAAAGATATGTTTTGCGAATTTATCCTTGCGTGCCCAGATAAGTGTCTCGTGGCTAGCTGTAAAAAAACGGCAACTTAGATTTGGTGCGGCATTTGGTTTGAACCATGCAACATCGTTTAATACGTGAAACCCTGAAACCTGAAGCGCAAAACCACACTGATATATTGAATGATACGTACCACTAATCCATATTGAACCATCGGGCTTTAGCACTCTCCGTGCTGCTTCTATCCACGCTAAATGAAATTCAAAATCTTTTTTTAATCCATTGCTTTTATCCCAATCCCCCTTATTTACGCTAACCCTTTGTCCTGCATGAACTGAAAATCCACCGTTTGAAAGCAGATATGGCGGATCTGCAAAAACCATGTCAACGGAATTTTCTGCCATCGAATTTAAGATATCAAGACAATTTGCTTGATAGAGAGTGAAGTCACCGTTTTTGTAATATGGCTTTTGAATATTTTCAACGTTTGACTTGTATCTACTCTCAAAACCTTGTGTAAACAATGAAGGCATCTGCTTTCGGCTCATTACTCCTTTTTCTATCTGTTCAACATTATCCATATCTGTTTTCTAGTTATATTCTAATTTATCTTTTAATTATAGAAAATAAATAGAATATACGAAACAGGGATATCCACAGTTTTTTGATTGGACGTCACACAATACCACTAGTCAACTTAGTTATTACAGCTAGTAGTTGGTTATCAAAACCTCCTTTATCTTCCCCCTTCTTGAGCCAACGGAGTTAATTGCTCGTCCTGCTGAAACATGGTTTATGCGTACTTTCTTATCCTTAATATCTGAGTAAATCTTATTTATGAATGGAGCATTAGAGTTTGATAGCATGATGAAACAACCCTTCTTATTTAATTCAATAAACGTATCGCGGAGTTCAAGCTGCTCTTTTTCTCCGAATGTTTCTTTTGTGTATGCAGTAAATGAGGCAGTATTACTCATTGGATGATATGGCGGATCAAAGTAAACAAAGTCTCCTTTTTTTGCATTCTTCACTGCTTTTTTATAATCTTGGTACTTCACCTCGACACCCCTTAGCACCCTTGAAACATCACGTAGGTTTTCTGTATCACAGATGAGCGGATTCTTTTGATAACCAAAAGGTACGTTGAACTGACCTGATTGATTTACTCGAAACATCCCATTGAAACAAGTCCTATTTAGAAAAATGAATCTAGTGGCGATCTGCAAATCAGTAAGCTTGCTAACATCTTTTGCACGTACCTTTAAAAATGACTCTTTATCGATTTTTTGTTTTTTCAGTGCCTTGATGAGACTCTCGACGTTGTTCTTGATTACGTTATAAGTGATAACAAGTTCATTATTTAGATCTGAAAGAAACGCATGCTGAGGCAGGAGATCGAAGAAAACAGCTCCCCCACCTAGAAATGGTTCGAAATATCTATTTTTACTGGGATTAAAATATTCGGGAGGATACAAACCCATTTCTTTAAACTGAGTGAGAAGCTGCCGCTTTCCTCCAACCCATTTCACAAATGGTTTAGGCTTATTATTTATAATTTCTGATGCAGACTCAAGAAGCCTTTTTTTGTCTGCCAGTCGCGCGACGCTGTGAGCGTAGATGTGATTCACATCAAAATTACTCTGAATGACCTTTTTAGTTGTTTCCAAGCTCATTGATGTTTAATTTTACACTCAATTTAGCTTAAAACCTAACGGCATTTAAATACTGAACGCCTCATCAATTAGTGAGTCAGAAGATAACTATGTCTTAGTGTAATGCGATGTGGGGCCTAGATTGCCGTGGTGGAGGATTTTGCCTTCTTCTACAAGTTTGTGGAGGTGGTGGCTTGCGCTACTGCCGCTGCAGTCGAGGGCAGCCATGACATCTTCGCGCTCGATCATGTCTGCTGTTTTGAAAAGGTCCATAATAATGGCCTCTTTCTCTTGTCTCATCTCCTCCATCCTCGCAATTACCTGCTGGCTTGAGTTGTGATCGTTTGGGGTTGTTATTTCGTCCATGTGAAATTTAGTTCTTAGAGTTATTCTTCTGGTTTATATTATATTTATAGACTTTAAATTTTTCTATATACTCCTTTATTCTGTAACGATCTTCATTCTCCTTATCGCCTTTGAAGTAAATCTCAATATGAACAAACGATATAATATCATCATGGTAAGCATATACGACACGCAGTGACTGATCACGAAGTGCTTTGCATGCAAGTCGTGCTTTAACAATAATAACCCCTGCTGAAGAGTGAATAATAGTAAACGATTTACCAATTCCAGTCGGCATGAGTTTTAAAACCGATTCAAATCGGGATAAATCATCATCAAGAGAGCGATACTTCTTGTGAAGCTTTGCGAACTCTTTTTCAAATTCGGGTAGACGATCAAAGCGACTCATATTCGCGAACGGATGTTTCTTTCGGCCTGTAAAATACATATTCGTAATCCAGAGTATCCTTCTCTCCTGCAACTTTCCACGGAGTATCCAAATGAGATAACTCTGAAAGTTGTTTTGCAGTAAGATTTGAGAGTCTATCTATTTCCCAATCGATATGGGCAAGTTCTTGTGCTGAAAGTGATGATAGGTCCGGCGTTACCGCTGGGTTAATGAGATATTTTGTTTGATCATACTTATAGAATTTACTTTTGATCTCTTCTACTTTTCCCTCCTCTTCGAGTTCTGCGAGAATTTTTTTGAATGCAACGGGGGTTGGCCCATGAGTATTTTTCATATACCTTGCACCGATCAATTGCTCTTCAAATTTCTCGTAATAATCAAAATCAATAAAATAAAGTAATTTATATATCGCAGTCTGGCCAATATTGGGCTTGCCGCCAGCTTTGTGAAGGATGTAGAGAAATACTTCTTTAAATTTTTTTACTTGTTCTCTGGGTACAGAAATTCTTTCAGTTTCTTTTTTAGTTGTCATAACATGAGACTTTTTCCTTTCTAGCACAACTTCGCTTTCATCCTTTGTGCCTTTTAAGAGTTCATCAAGGGTAACACCAAACATATTGGCAATATTTTTTGCCTCACCTAATTGTAATTCCCTTGCACCATGTTCGATCGCGATATATGAAGAGCGGGAAACCCCTATCTCATTAGAGACTTCGAGCTGGGAAAGCCCTTTGGTCACACGAAGTGAGCGTATGAATTCTCCAGTTTTTTTAGACATGAGGATAGTATACGCGTTGTGTCTAAAAAGTAAACATATAGATGTGTATAATTCAGTCATCAGTGGTCCGGCAATTTTGAGCCATTTTTTGTAAAAGTTTGTGAATTACTCTAGATTGCCCCTCTAGGCTTCCCTGCGCCATACCTTTGCGTT
Organism: bacterium; assembly: GCA_043742365.1. Classification (GTDB taxonomy): domain Bacteria; phylum Patescibacteriota; class Minisyncoccia; order Phycocordibacterales; family UBA6899; genus MHLP01. The sequence goes on from JAYTYM010000059.1 coordinate 16,810, forward strand.
TATATTTCAGAGCTGTGTCCTGTACAGCTCAATTTAGTTACAAGGGCTATATTCTGGAGTAGTGGGTGGTGGGGCCGCCGTGGGGGGCTCCTGCCATTTTGATCTTGCCGGATTCGGTGAGGATGTGGAGATACTTTGTGGCGGTGGCGCTTACGACGCTTAGGGCCTCCATAACATCTTTGTTGTGGATCTCTGGCTTTGTATCAAATAGTTCAAGGATATGATCTAGATCGCTTTTC
>JAYTYM010000060.1:0-16277 GCA_043742365.1 bacterium
CTGTGACTACTGATGACCCTGCGGGATACACGATGAATATCGCTTCTGCGGTCGCACCCGCACTTAAGTCGGGAGCAAATAACTTTGCAGACTATGTGCCGGCTGGAGCCAATCCTGATTTCACATTCACAACAGCCGCAGCTGCCGCAAATTTCGGTTTCTCGCCTGAGGGTAGTGATATTGTACAAAAGTACAAAGATAACGGTGCTGCCTGTAATGCCGGAGCGCTCGATTCAGGGAGTGCATGTTGGTCAGGACTTTCGACTACCGCAAACACTATCGTCACTCGTACAACACCCAACCACCCCTCAGGAACCGCGACAACCGTACGATTCCGCGCTGCCTCGGGTGCAAGCAACACCCAACCAGGAGGCTCATACACTGCGACCGCAACCCTTACCGTGATCGCGCTTTAGTCCATAAGTATTGAAAGAAAGAATAAGGATCATGAATTACATAGAGCGAAGCCTTGAAAACATGTTCACTAAACAAACTACTCTTGCCATTAAATTTGTATTTGTTTTTTCGGCATTACCGTTATTTTTCCTATTCTATTTTTTCTTTTCTTCACCCGCGCTTGCTGCCTCTAATCAATTTAATATTGGTGTAACTGTTGTCTCCGATCTTATTCCGCCATCCACCCCCACCGGACTTTCTGCAACTGCTATTTCATCCACACAAATCAACCTCGCATGGACGGCATCAACGGACAACGTTGCAGTGGGAGGGTATGTCGTCCGCCGTGGGGGCAGTATTATTGCGTCCACGTCAGCAATTACCTATTCAGATACCGGACTTTCACCGACTACCGCGTATACATACACGGTGCAGGCGTACGACACAAATTTTAATTATTCAGGATTGTCGAGTTCGGCGACCGCGACCACAACTGCCGGGGGAGGCGGAGGGCCTGGCGACACCACTCCTCCGACAGTTGCCTCATTTTCACCTGCGAACGGATCAACAAATGTTGCGACGGGTACCGTTCTTCAGATGACCATGAGCGAATTGGTCAACAAGGTTTCAGGCAACATCACGATCAAAAAATTTTCAGACAATAGTGTGGTAGAAGCAGTATCTGTATCAGGAGCACAGGTGACGCTTGCGGGGACAGTTGTAAGCATCGCGCTCTCGGCAAGTCTCCTCGGTAATACTCAGTATTATGTCGAAGCAGCAGCAGGAACATTTGCCGATCCATCGGGAAATAATTTCCAAGGTTTCTCAGGGAACAGCGTTTGGTCATTTACCACCATCAACAACACACCGCCCGTCATCTCAGCAGTGGCTGCGACGACAACATACACTACCGCAACAATAACCTTCACCACAGACAAGTCTGCGCAGACGACACTTGATTGGGGCTTAAGTACCGCCTATGGAGCAGGGTCAGCAAGTGAGGTCGGGTATACCACAAGCCACTCCCTCAGTATTAGTGGGCTTGCAACCAACACCTTGTATTATTTCCGACTGACCGCAAAGGACGCGGCCAATAATATAAGCGTTCCCTATACTGGCAACTTCACTACGCGCAATCCACCCCCCCCGCCAGATACAACCCCGCCAGCGAATCCGGGAAGTTTTACTGGTAACCCAGGTCAGAATGATATTCAGCTCACATGGAACAATCCTACTGATCCGGATTTCTCTGCAGTACGCATTATGCGTAGACTTACGGGATATCCTGCCGATCCTTCTGATGGGGTGCTCGTTTATGACGGCAATGCTGTCGCTTTCGATAGTACAGGGCTTGCTACTGGGACGCGTTATTACTACACGGCGTTTGCACGCGATAATTCTTTTAATTATTCTTCGGGCGCAATATTTACCGCAGTCACAGATACTGGCATAACACCGCCACCACCCCCTCCACCACCTCCGCCTCCCGTACCCACACCAACTCCTACGCCGACCCCAACTCCAACCCCCGGAATACCACCGCCCTCACCCGGAACTCCTTCGCCCTCGCCTACGTCGCCATCACCTTCGCCCATTGTCATTACTCCACCCATTACCTCGACATCAACCGGGCCGTTCGTTGATTTCCCTGGAACTGGTACGCCAAGCACGCAAACAAAGAATCTCACACTCAATGACTTCATCTTCACCCAACTTGGTGGCTCTGAGCGAGAGCTTTCAATAAGTAATGGCAACGTACGAACCAACGGTGACTTACCTTTGCGTATTTCAATTGCGACCAACAAACTTCCAGAGGTCCTTACAACAATTGCCATTAGTATCGATGATCCAAGCGGAAATAATCCAACCACTTCATATTTATTGAGTATCAATAATGCCCGTAAGACATACGAAGGAGTTATTCCGCCATTTAAAGCAACTGACCAATTTCCATTTACGCTTTCGATTCTTGATCATGAGCGAAAGGCCATAACCCGCATCTCGGGAGTATTCGATGTGTTCTTCCTACCCAAGCCGCCGACGTTCCTCCCTCCAGCGGTGCAAGAAGCGATCACGCAAGCGCTGACGACCGTAAGTGAGCCGATCAATGTAGTGAATAATGTCTCAGCTCCAGTCGGAGTTGCGGTCGGTGGAGCACAGGCAGTGTTGCTTGCGACCAATGTCACTTCCGGATACGACCTCTATCTTCTACTGCTCAAGCTTGTCGGTCTTTTGACCGGACTCTTCAGACGAAAACGCCATGAACCATGGGGTGTGGTCTACGACTCGGTGACGAAGCGCCCGCTTGATCCTGCATATGTCATCGCTCAGATACGAGGTACAGCGAGCTCCAAGGGTGAGGCAATTACTGATCTTGATGGTCGCTATGGATTCTTCTTGAATCCGGGTGAGTATGAGATCGTTGCAAATAAAACCCACTACAAATTCCCGTCGGAAAAGTTGAAAGGTAAGGCTCGCGATGAGTTCTACGATAATCTATATTTCGGAGATCCTTTCCAGGTCCGCGACGGTGGTGTCGTGCAATACAACATTCCGCTTGATCCGGTAGAGTTCGATTGGAATGAATACGCCAAGAATCAGGACAAAGTATTCATGATCTACTCAAAAAAGCAAAATATCCGTTTGTGGATATTCAACACCATTTTCTTCCTCGGACTTATCTTCTCGATATTCTCGCTTATCATTACGTTCAGCATCCTCAACCTTGTTGTCGCATCCGTGTACTTCGTCATTCTCGCTTTCCAGATCTTCTGGCGTGTGTCGCACAAGATAACACGCGTTATCGACAAGAATACTGGCAAGCCTATTCCATTCGCGCTTATCAAGGTCTGGCTGTCGGGAATTAACACCGTGGTGAAGAAGAGTGTCTCCGACGAGACCGGCCGCTTCTACTTCCTTGTCCCTCCCGGTAAATATTTCATGACCGTAGAAGCCAAGCAGCTTGATGGGTCTTACAAAGAAGTGCTGCGAACGGAGGAGAGGGAGCTTAAGGGAGGTGTGGTCAAAGAAGACTTCCTTGTAAACTCTTAAAACCGGCGGTCTACGTCGTTGGCTGCAACCGCGAATCCCATCAACGTATAAGAATACGCCTCAGGGATATCACGATCTTGCCGCCTCGTATCCCATCCGGTTTAAAGCGTTTTATAGAATCCTCGAACTTCACTCATTTCTGAAATTCTAAAGAGGGAAATACCGACTTAACACTAAATAATGAAACACACAAAAAACAATTAATCGCCCTCTTTCTGGTGTTGGTAATTATTTTATCGGCATTGGTCTACTGCGTATTGGCGAACGATTATGGAATAAAAATTATGGTCGGTGCCGTGTGGATAAGCATGTTTTTACTACGTTCCACATTTCCATCCTATTTTAGTGGGAAATATGCCCTGTATTTAATAAACTTCACTTCACTATTTATTCTCTTAATTGCTGCTGCATTATTATTTGAGCAATACCTTGAGTACAAGGTATATCAGTTCGACATTAATCACGATTTGATTTTTTCTCCCGAAGAGCAAACCGCAGAACAGCAGAAGTACTGGATGTGGTATATAGGTGACGGTGGGCGCAAAGTTTTTGCGCCAATTATTGCGCTACTAGTTTCTCTAGCTAGCACCTTCATACTTTATATTATCGTCAAGTTGTTTCGATTGAAAAATTAATAAATGTAATAGTGGAGACGCGGAGGAATCTCAAATGACCTTAGATTGCCTTGTAATTTATGGGGGTTTGGTTTCTGGTAAAATAAGCATCTTATGAAAAAAGGAAAGGATGAGCAGGTCGCAATCATTATCGCTGATTTTGGCTATGGCGATTCGGGGAAGGGTGGGACTATTGATGCGCTGGCGGTAAAATATAATGCGCATACGGTTGTGCGCTATAACGGTGGCGCGCAAGCGGGGCATACCGTCGTTACTCCGGAGGGCGAGTCTCATACTTTTGCGCAATTTGGAAGCGGCACATTTATTCCTGGGGTCGCTACCTATCTTTCTAAACATTTTTATTTTGACCCGCTTGCGTTATTGAATGAAGAGGAGCATTTGCGCTCGGTCGGCGTGCATGACGCGTATGCAAGGCTATTTGTCGACAAGCGTGCACTCCTGCTTACGCCATTTGCGCGCGCCGCCAATCGCTTGCGTGAGCTACTTCGAGGCGAGGAGAGACACGGTAGCTGCGGAATGGGCATCGGTGAGACGGTGAGTTATGCAGTACTTCATCCGCAAGATGCCTTGTACGTGGGGGATACAGAAGATCCTCTGGAGCTTTTAAGAAAACTGAAGTTGCAGCAAGAAACCTTGCGCGCAGAGTTCGTTGCTCATGCAGCATTTCTTGATGAACAGGGTGGCACAGCAAAAGAAGAATGGAATTTGCTCTGTGATGACGGTGCACCTTCGTATGTGGCGGCACACTTCACTGCTATCAGTAAGAAATTTAGATCGGTTGATGAGGTGTCAGTAGCGAAGCTGTTTCAAAAGTCTGGTGTTGTGTTGTTTGAGGGTGCGCAAGGTGTGCTCTTGGATCAAGACTTTGGTTTTCATCCTTACACGACATGGAGTGACACAACGTTTGCACTGGCAGAGCAGATACTTGATGAATACGGATTCGCAGGCAAGCGTATACGACTCGGAGTCTTGCGTGCATATGCGACGCGACACGGGAAAGGTCCGTTTGTAACAGAAAGCGATGAGCTCACACTCAAATTACCCGACACACATAATGTCATGAACGCATGGCAACAAGCTTTTCGCGCTGGGTGGTTCGATGCCGTATCAGCACGCTACGCACTTGCTGTAGCGGGAAAAGTCGATGCGCTCGTCGTCACCAATATCGACAGACTTTTCAGTATTAAAAAATGGCGCATTGCGCATGCATATTGTGCGAAAGAAAAAGTCCTGTACGAGAACGAATTCTTCACCCTTCCTGACGGGGATAAGAGTGGCCTTGCAATAAGAGACATCAAGTTCAAACCACAGGCAGGGCATCCTCATCAAGAAAAGCTGACACACGAGCTTTTCTCACTTTCTCCTCTATATAGAGAGACCCCGCTCGAGCCACATCATGCACTCAAGAACGGCACCCACAACATATTCACCGAAATTGAGTCAGAGCTTAATACTCCAATTGCCCTGACGAGCTATGGCCCGACGCGTGAAGAAAAGTTTTGGAAGTTTGAACTCTTTTGAGCAGTCTCTGATGTATGCTTGCGAATTTTCTTGTAGTTTCCGCAAAAACCCTCAATTTGATATAATTGTGCGATATTACCGTAGCTAAAAAATAATCTTACTTTTATGGGAAACAATATGTATGGAGCATCGACCGCAAGTGTAGCCACAGCGCCAGCGGCACCAGTCGCACAAGCACCACAACCACAAGCCGCTCCTGTAGCACAGCCATCAAATGGAGGGGGCAAGCGAGTCCGCATCGCCATCAACGGATTCGGCCGTATCGGTCGCGCATTCTTTAAGCTCGCTCGTAGTCATCCCGAGTTTGATATCGTCGCAGTTAATGACTTAGGTGATCCTGCAAATATGGCGTATCTTTTGAAATACGACAGTGCATACGGACGTTCTGACTTTGACGTTACTATAGTTCCTCCAGGGGGCGCAGAGGAGCCAGGCTTTATCGTCGACGGCAAGAAAGTCGTACTCGTGCAGGAGAAAGAACCCACACTGCTTCCATGGAAGAAATACAATATTGATATCGTGGTCGAGTCGACAGGATTCTTTACTGCATATGACAAAGCAAAAGTGCACCTCGATGCTGGAGCAAAGCGTGTTGTTATCACTGCACCGGTTAAAGGACCCGCAGTTGAAGGCATCACAGGCGTTACCGTACTCATGGGTATCAATCAAGAGAAGCTTGCGACGTGTCAGATATCATCCAATGCATCATGCACGACCAACGCAGTATCTCCGGTCATCCACATTCTCAATCAAGCAATTGGCGTAGAGAAGGCAATACTTAATACTACACATGCATACACAGGCAGCCAGAAATTAGTTGACGGTCCCGGGGGTAAGGACATGCGCGAGGGAAGAGCAGCCGCAATGAATATGGTCCCGACCTCAACAGGCGCAGCAATCGCTGTCACTGAAGCGGTTACTGACCTTAAGGGCAAGTTCGATGGTATTTCTATTCGTGTCCCTGTCATCGCAGGCTCAATAGCTGATGTGACCTTCATCGCCAAGCGCAATACGAGCGTTGAAGAGGTAAACCAAATATTACGTGATGCAGCAAAGGATCCACACTGGGCAGGAATATTTACCGTCACAGACGAGCCACTTGTCTCGTCGGATATCAAGGGTCAGTTGTATGGGGCAATAGTATCGCTTGATATGACGCGCGTCGTGGATGGTAATTTGGTGAAGGTGCTTTCGTGGTATGACAATGAGATGGGATATACGAATACACTCGTTATGCATGTCGCCGAAGTAGCGAAATTCGTGTAAATTGAGCGTTCTGCTCGTCTTTCCCTCAGCAGATTTGGAAGCAGTATAAATCATACAGCTTCTCAAATACTGCTTCGGTCCAAGACTTCGCATAACATCCCAATTTAAACGAATTTAATTCTTGCAATATTTCCGCGTATTCATCTCTCAAACATCTCATTGTCCGAGTTTTTGGGAGACTTTCGGAGCGCGGCGGCGCGAGAACAGCAATTTTTCAGCAGAAAAATATGCGTGTCTCCCAAAAGCTACGGACAAAAAACCCTTAACGGAAGTTACATTTCACTATAGCCGTCTTGAAAATAAATGAACTCAAGAAGAGTGGGCACCTTTTTGAAATCAAAAAATTGCGCTACAATAAGTAGTAATGAAAATCTACATCGCAACAGATCATGCAGGGTATGAGATGAAAGAAGCTATTGCTTCGTATGTCGAGAAAGATCTCGGTTTCACTGTCGCAGACATGGGCGCGCATCAGAACGACCCTAACGACGACTATCCCGACTTCATTCAGCTTGCTGCACAGGAAGTTTCGCATGACCCAGCTGGTTCTCGCGGTATTGTTATTGGCGGCTCAGGACAAGGGGAGGCAATTGTCGCCAACCGTTTCCCCAAGGTTTACTGTGCAGTGTACTATGGCGGCCCACTTGAGATAATCAAGCTTTCGCGCGAACACAACAACACCAACATCCTTTCGCTCGGTTCACGCTTCATTACTCTCGATGAGGCAAAGGCGGCGATTAAGCTCTGGCTTGAGACACCATTCTCAGATGAGGAGCGCCACACACGCCGGCTTAAGAAAATCGAACAGATTTGGCCTTACCGCTAGCAAATAGACTACACAATAATATTCCCGACTTATGACTGAGATCATTCCCGCGATAATGCCTGACAGTTTCTTTGACCTCGAAAAGAAGGCGGCGCAAGTGCGCAGTCTTGTTCCGCTTGTGCAGATAGATATCATGGATGGGAAATTCGTGAAGTCGAAAAGTTGGCCATACAGAAATGCGGGGAAGGCAGACGAAGAGCATTTTCTTGCAATGGTGAACCAAGATGAGACTCTGCCGTTCTTTGATGAGCTCGACTATGAGCTAGACTTGATGATCGCAGAGCCAGAAATTCATATCGATGAGTGGCTGCCGCTCGGAGCAAGCCGACTTATTTTTCATATAGAATCAATAGCTGACATTGAGGCATTTTGGGCACACGACATATGGAAAGAAGGCGCGCGCGATATTGGCGGACAAAAGGTGATAGAAGTGGGATTCGCCATCAACCCGGACACTCCGCTTGAAACCCTCTTGCCCCATATGACGAAAATAGACTTTGTGCAGGTGATGGGCATTGCTCGCATTGGTTTTCAGGGTGAGGCTTTCGACGAGCGCGCACTAGAGGTCATCAATAAGATCCGCGCGGCATATCCAAATATCCCCATATCAGTTGACGGAGCAGTGTCACTTCAAACCGCAGCACTACTCAAAGCCGCGGGAGCAACTCGCTTGGTCTCAGGCTCAGCAGTATTTGGCGCAGAGGATGTGGGCGAAGCTATCCGCGGACTCGCAGCAGCATAAGTAGACTAAACACAGCTATTTGTGGATGCATTCTTACTGCCAGAGGGATATAATGTTATATGAGTTAGGAATTTTGATAAAGTTCGAGGCGTCGAGAAGCGATACCTCCCGAGGCGTATGTCCTATACGTTGACGGGGTTCGCTTCGATGACAACGATGAAATTTGCAAAATTCATGCTCATATCTATGGAACACCTTTACGATGACAAAATAAAACAGCTCGAGCTTAAGGCCAACGACATTCGTCAGACCATCATCGAGATGCTCGTCGAAGCTGGCTCAGGGCACACCGCAGGACCACTCGGTATGGCGGATATTTTTACGCTCCTCTATTTTCATGCGCTTCGACACGACCCGCATGCGCCTGACTGGGAAGATCGCGACAGGCTCGTGCTTTCAAACGGGCATATCTGTCCTGTGCTCTATGCAACCATGGCACACGCCGGCTACCTTTCGCTTGAAGAGGCGACAAAGACACTACGCAAATTCGGTTCACGCCTGCAGGGGCACCCACACCGCGAATGGCTTCCAGGGCTTGAGACATCTTCTGGGCCACTCGGCTCAGGACTCTCGCAAGCTGTCGGAATGGCGCTCGCAGACCGTATGGACCGCGGACGACAATCAAACCGCTTCTACTATTGCTTGCTTGGTGACGGTGAGCTCAACGAAGGTCAGAATTGGGAAGCAATAATGCTCGCTGCAAAAGAAAAATTGCACAACCTCGTCGCCATCGTTGACCGCAACAATATTCAGATCGATGGCTTTACCGAAGACGTTATGCCGCTCGAGTCGTTGGTTGAGAAATGGAAGTCATTCAACTGGCATGTTCAGGAAATAGACGGACATGATTTTGTCGCCATCAATAACGCTATCAATGAAGCCAAGGCTGTGTTCAACAAGCCTTCGGTCATAATTGCGCACACTATCCCCGGAAAAGGTGTCGACTTCGCTGAGCGCCGTTTTGAGTGGCACGGTAATCCACCCGGTAAAGGTCCAGCGGATGTGGTCTCGAAAGAGAAGCAGGGTGAGCAAGCACTTGCAGATCTACGTACTATGCGCGGCAGAATAAAAAGTGAGCATGAATAATAAAACATCCATTTTTTGTGAATTTCTTCGTTGTCATCAAAGCGAACCCCGCTCACCGTATGCAACATACGCATCGGGAGGTATCGCTTTTCGACGCCTCGAACTTCATCAAAAAATTAATGTTTTGAAATAATTATGAATATTCCGCTTAACCCAAAACTATTTGATAAAGATGTCGAGTCGGTCGCTATCCGCAAAGGATTCGGCGAGGGACTTGTGCTTGCGGGGGAGGCCAACCATCAAGTGGTGGCACTGTGCGCGGACCTCACTGAATCAACCACGATGAATAAATTCGCTGAGAAATTCCCTGAGCGTTATGTGGAGATGGGGATCATGGAACAATCGATGGCGTCCGTAGCGTCAGGTATGGCAGCAATGGGAAAGGTTCCATTTCTTTCTTCATACGCGATGTTCAGTCCAGGGCGCAATTGGGAGCAGATCCGCACAACCATCGCTTATAACGGTAGTAATTGTAAAATTGTCGGAAGTCACGCCGGAGTATCAGTCGGCCCTGATGGTGGCACACACCAAGCAATAGAAGATCTCGCGCTCATGCGTGTCATTCCTCGCATGGTAGTCATTGCACCATGTGACGCTATTGAAGCACGCAAGGCAACTATCGCCGCGGCACAGTGGGTAGGTCCTGTGTACATCAGACTTGCGCGTGAAGGTACTCCTGTCGTTACGACAGAAGAAACCCCATTTGCGATAGGCAAAGCCGAGGTATTTTTTACCCCCAAAGAGGGACTCCGTACACAGGTGGCGCTATTCGCCACCGGTTCTCTCGTCTATAATGCGATCATGGCCGCGAAGGCGCTTGAGGCAGAGGGGATAGGTGCCAAGGTGGTCAATGTCCCATGCATCAAGCCGCTCGACGAAGAGCTCGTGCTCGCAGTCGCCAAAGAAGCCGGAGCGATAGTGAGCATCGAAGAACATCAGCGTAAGGGCGGACTCGGAGGTGCGATCGCAGAATTTCTTGCAAGTACGAGCCCAACCAAACAAGAATTCATCGGCGTTAATGACGTATTCGGACAGTCAGGTACTCCCTCAGAGCTTGTCGAGCACTACGGAATGGGCATCACAGCTATCACTGAGGCCGCAAAGAAAGTTATCGCAAGACAATAGAGTAAAAATGAAAAGCCCGCACAAACAACAGCACTTCCTCGTTTATACATTTGAGCATTTATTTGGAGCATTTTTTGTATTCACCATCGCGCTTTTGCTCGGCTATGTTGCATCGGCGCAAACAGCACCAACAGGATCTACGACATCTACTTTTGATACGATTCCCCCAACTCCACCTGTCCTCCACCTCGGTGACATCTCATCCACTGGCATTAATCTCTATTGGGACGGAGCAACTGACAATGTCGGGATTTACGGGTACGAATTGTTTAAGAATGGCACACCGGTCGCTCGATTGACGACTACCTATTACAAAGATACAGCCAATCTTGTCCCCGGTTCTGTGAATGCGTATTATGTGTACTCATACGATGCAGCTGGTAACAGGTCACTTCTTCCGAGCGACACCAATACCGTCATGGTTCCCGTGACTACAACTACGAGCACGCCACCTCCCGCTACTCCACCACCCTCAGCTACTACGAGCACCACAGTTATTCTGCCTCCTGTCCTTCAGCTAGGAAATGTCACAAGTGGAAAGGTTGATCTTCTTTGGAGTGTATCTACCAGTGCAGGAAGCACTGTATATGGCTATAACGTCTACCGAAATGACGCCCTTCTTGCGAACGTGACCACCACAAGCTACATCGATTCATCAGGACTCAGTCCTGCGACTACGTATACGTATTACGTGAAAGCGGTTGGCTTAAACGGTACTTTTTCAACGCCAAGCAATGTCATCACTTCAACTATCCCGACAACTACCACAACACCCCCACCCCCTGCACCTTCACCAATCACAAGCCCAGCCGGAACCGTTGTTTCTTTTACGGTGACCACAGCACCCATAACTGATTGCTCGAGTGGGAAGCCGATGACCGAGGTATTCTTTGCGATCTCAGATATTTTGGGAGGGAAATTTCAAGTCTCGCCTGATGGTGGACTGACGCATACGACGATTGATTGGGGGAAGCACATACTTCCTAATGGCACATATGGGTGGAGGGGAGTTGTGAATGCGGGGTACGTTGCAGATGGTATCTCAACGGACACTTTCATGTTAAAGGGTGAATGCCTTACATCTGTCACTTCACCCACGTCACCAAGCCCGTCTCCAGTAGGTGTGACTACAACCACAGCACCACCTCCATCAACCACAAATACAGTGTATGCTGCGCCTTCTCCCGTCGTCGTGTCTCCTACCACAATTCATCCCACACTGCGGATGTTCGTAGATGACATGCCAGTGACAAAAATAGCACCTATATTCAATGACGAACACATCGAGCTGCGTGTGATGACGCCATCTGCCAAAAAGGTCAATTTCTATGCTATGGTCCCAAATTCCACTACACCACTCACGCTCGGAGCGGGTGTCGTCGATGACCTCATCTCAAATCAAGATAACATTGCGTGGACATACATCTGGGAAGGTGCAACGGCAAAAGAATCATCTTATAAAGTATTCGCGCGCATCCTCTACCTCGATGGTACTCAAGTTGAAACACCACCTGTCCTACTTTCAATCACCCATCAAACGCCATCAGCTTTGGCGCAACAAAACGACAGCCAAGGTGAGGGTAGTGTAAGCGAGAGCGAGCGTACAGAGATACTCACACGTGTCACTGATCCTACTCAGTGCACCAATGCCCTTGAGTGTAAGGTCTACTGCGGAAGCCACCCCAGCGAACACAGACGATGTGTGGAATTTGCCCGAGCGAGCCAATCCCCTGAAACAGCATCAACACCGTCACTCACCGACAATATTCCTATTGAGCGGTTAAGCAATATGCTAAATGACCAACACAAGCGTACGAAGGATATTCCCGAGATCGTACAAAGTGCAGCTGACCTTAAGGCCTACTGTGCCGACCCAGCTCATTCAGTAATTTGCACGGACGCACTGCTTCATAACGATCTCGCGACAGCAGATTCGCTCGCTTCCAAGAAGATCGAGCTTGAAAATTCACGCAATGGTGAACAGAAATTATTGAGCGATCGAACTGGAGTTCGTGCATTTCTCGATACCGATAATGACGGCATCTCTGACTACGATGAGGTAAATATTTATCACTCCGACCCAAATGACCCTGATACCGACCATGATGGATTCCCAGATGGTAAAGAAGTAGAGGCACACACAAACCCGAACGGATCCTCATCACGAACACCTGCGTCAGTGGCTGGGGTAAAAACATCGAGCACAACGAAGGCTGATGTCTCGACACAAGGGGAGGATGTGACTCTCGAAAACCCGCTTTTTGCAGGTGTGACGAAGAAAGAAATCCTCAGCGTCACAGGTATTACCACTTTGCAAAGTGATACAAAAAATGAAAATTCCGGGAACAACACAAAGCTCCAATTTAGCGGCAAGTCACTTCCGAACAGTTACGTAACGATCTTCATTTTCTCGGACCCTATTGTCGTTACAATAAAAACAGACCCATCGGGCGCATGGACCTATACGCTCGATAAGAACCTTCCTGACGGTTCACATCAGGTGATGACCGCTATCACTGATGGCGGAGGAAGAATCCTCGCAAAGTCCGAGCCACTACCATTCGTAAAGCAGGCAGCTGCAGTCTCAGTGGGTTCTGACGCGCTCGTGCCCACGCAAATTGTCCCAGGATTCTTTACCGGACCATCGCTTTATGCGTTCATTGCGATACTCATCGGACTTCTTGGTGCCGCATTCTCAGTCATTGGCTTCATCTCATATCGACGCACAAAAGATGACATGCCGCTCACTTGATGTTGCATACAGAAATAAATGGGAAATCTTTCACAAATTTTCACTCGCGGCATAAACTTTGTTCGTAATAACCCGCAAATAATCTATACACTCTTTTTGGTGATCGCAATTCCGATTGCATTCTTCTTTACCAGTGAGCAATTCTTAAGAGTTGCAAGTGACAATCAAGACCGGCTCGAGCGTAGTCGTGTCGCACTCTTGCTCGACGCTATCATCGAGTTTCTCCCCCAGAATGCAGATAGTACCTATCTCAATACGCGACTAAAGGCACTAGCGAAAGAGAACGAAACCATCAGCAACTTCGAGGTAATCGTCCCGAAACCAGCCGCAACAGGCACCGAGGCTGTGATGAGCTATCAGGTTTTTGCCTCGCTAAACGATGAACATGTGGGTAAAGATCTACAGCCTGACGAGATAACAGACATCTTGATGAGACTTGCGCGCGCTGATGAAACTCAGGCGTATGCAATGGGCTACTCAAACTACGAAGGCAGGTACTGGAAGTCAGTGCGCTCCTTTAAAGGGCTTTCGGGTAATGTGTCTGACTATATTGTCGTCGATGTCTCAATGGCCCAAGCAGACGCACTCTCTCGCCACAACATTCAGAATGCATACTTAGTGCTTGCGGGTATCATCCTTCTTATCATCATCCTTCTCGCACGACAGGCACGTATCATCGACTATGCGACATTATACGCACGCCTGAAAGAAGTCGATCAAATGAAAGACGACTTCGTTTCTATGGCAGCGCACGAGTTACGCTCACCACTCACTGTTATTCGTGGTTACGTCGAGCTTGTAGGAGAGACGGTAGGGCTAAACGATGAAAGCAAGGGTCACCTAAAGAATATCGACCAAGCAGCAGTCAGGCTCTCGGCCCTTATCGGCGACATTCTCGATGTTGCAAAACTGCAGGAAGGTCGTATGTCCTTCAAGTTCGTGTCAGTCGACGTATCGGATGAGATCGATGCGATCGTTAATTCTTACAAGAAGCCCTCGGCTGACAAAGGACTGAAGATAAGTTATGACAAGAAACCTCTCCCCGCTATTTCAGTTGATAGCGACCGCTTCCGCCAAGTGCTTATTAACCTCGTGGGAAATGCAGTGAAGTACACCCCGAGTGGGGAAGTGAGGGTAGTCACAAGTGTTATCGGTAGCATGCTCGAGATCCGAGTCTCGGACACGGGTATGGGCATCTCAGCCGAAGACCAGCAGAAACTTTTCCAGAAATTCTATCGTGTGAAGAATGAAGAAACAAAACTCATTACTGGCACGGGTCTAGGGCTTTGGATAACGACGACTATGGTCAAGAGCATGAAGGGGACTATCTCTGTCGAGTCTATAAAGGGCAAAGGGACCGACTTCATCCTCAGTTTCCCCATAATAAAATAAACTCCTCCATTCATATGGAGGAGTGCTTTCAGGTATTGATGAGTCTGTGCTCCAAGTGCGGAGGAATGCCCCAGAAGAGTTGCTCAAAATATCCGTTTTGCATCTTTGTTTTTATCTGCAATATCCGTTCGGGTACCGTTGTCTTATCGAGGACTGCGAGCGCTTCCGCCTCTTTTGCAAGCGTCATTGCCCACCGCACGTTTCCCTGATGGTACGCGTGAGTCACTTCAATTTCAATGTCCAGAAGGCGACGCGCAGTTGCGGCATGACGGAGCTCCTTTGATCCTTCGGGGAGTGTAATGCCTTGATTTTTGGCATAAACTTCCACATTCCCCAGGATCTCAAGGGACTGTATATACTCACCGTTGAAATATTCCGTTGCAGCACTTTGAAGTCCCTGCATGACTTTCTGTTCTTCCGTGAGGACTTGAAAGTTTGCGCAACCAGCAGAGAGGACGACAGCAAGCATAGCTACGAATCGCGAGATCGTATTCATGGAAAATCCTTTGTTAAAGATGTCTATAATTATTTAACCACTACAGAAAATTTTGTCAAACTATATCACCAGATGATAGTATTTATTTATGTGGATATTACTTAAATTCGTTCGAAGTTTCGGTTATGCCGTTGAGGGTCTGTGGCACGCATATCGTGTAGACAAAAGCTTCATGCTCGAGATCAACATCGGTATGCCCATATACGGAGCCCTGATCTATTTTTTGTCCCCCCTTGAGTCATCAGAGCTGATACTCCTTTTAGGCTCGTATTTTCTCATACTAATAGTGGAACTTATCAATACTGCCGTCGAGATAATGCTCGATAAGCTGCACCCAGATAAGCACGTAGCAATAAAGCGCAGCAAAGACATTGCAGCAGGTGCTGTGCTTGTCGCATTCATGTTCGCAACGCTCGTTATCGGAGTACTTTTTTACAACAAACTCACAGCCCCGCATTCTTCTCACCCGACCAACCCGTTCATGCTGGGTTCCGTCGCCGTTTAGGTGCAAAAAAACCACAGACAAGGTGTCTGTGGTTTTTTGTTGCTTCGTTTTATGGAGTAATTTCTTTTGCGACGTAATCAGCCGGTCTATCTGCGAGATATTTCTCGAGCTGCTCGCGCGAGAGGAGTCCTTCTTGTGCGCCGACATACTGCACGACGGACATCGAGTTGATGGGTCCCCACTGTAGTGCTGTCTCAATAGGAAGCCCAAGTGCGAGTGCGATGGTGATAGTTGATGCACATGCGTCTCCTGCTCCCGTGCGCTCGTACGGAGGCTTTGGGTCCGGGTAGGGAGGCATGAAATAGTTCTTGCCAGTATAGCTATCAAAGGCATATGCGCCCTTAGGTCCATCAGTGATGACAGAAATCTTAGGCCCAAGCGCACTCATCATTTGTGGAAGCTTAGCGGGCGCTGGTTCATTCGTCTCAAGAATGATGCGCGCCTCCTCAACATTACAGAAGAATATCTCAGTATTTGCATAAAG
>JAYTYM010000061.1:0-12734 GCA_043742365.1 bacterium
CTCTATGTTCTTTGATCGACCTTATGGCCGCCTCTTTAATGTTTGCTGATTCTCCAGTGCAGGGTTCAAAATGCGAGTTGTCCGCACCAGCATGCTTGCATAGCACGACTTCATTTGGCGTATCGCCTCGCATCGTATGTCGACACAGCATCAGCATGAAGGACTTGGCACTATTTCTTACATTGAAATGAAAGGTTTCTCCTTCGAACATGACCGTCACCTCGGTGACGCGCAACGCTTCGTCGGGGTCATAATCAGAAATGCTCATATCCGCACTCCTCAGTAAACTCTTATGTCATTGTATGTGGTGTAGAGTAAAAAACAAGAACTAGACCTTTTCAACCATCCACACCTTCGGATCTTCTGAGGCATGAGACCACTGGCCCACTACTTCTACGCTAAGTTCTGGGTCAATTTCGTGCACAAGAGTCTTAGTTGCCTCAACATCTCCGGTAATGCATGTGCGATGTGCATCGGAGTCGACAGGATTTCCGGCGCAGTCATCGTGCCCGACAACAGACACAACACGAGAACCATGGTTCTTGATCGATATCTCGAGCTTCCGCTTAAGCCATGAACGTTGTTCTTCGGTCATGTTGAGCTCGAACGCATCCATTCCCGGTTCGGTGATCGAGTCGATAAAGTCGAGTCCGTAGGTCTCCTTCATCCATTCGATGGTGGCGCCGACTGAACGTCCGTCCATGCAGTTGATAGTGGTGCCGAATTTGAGATCTGGGTGTGACATATAAATAAGTTAGGATTGATTGAAAAAGTATACCCTGCTCACAATAAAAGAAAAAGACCTCGTCACGTGGACGAGGTCTCATTTAAGGAACGAGAATCAGATCGATCAGCTCATTAAGTTTGTTCGACTCGGCGAACCATGCCCGAGCCAGGTGTCCCTTCGGGACAGACCGGAACAAAGCCGTCGAGTTTGAAATTGCCCTTACCGCAGCAAACCTTACGCGTTTTACTGAAGAACTCTTCGGTCGTGCCGTCGACATAGGTCACCTCATGGTGGTCTGCGTCAACGAAGACTTCATTTGCTCCAACAGGGCATTCGGGAACGAAACGACGGTTGAATGTCGTAACCGGACCGCCAAGCTCGATATAGAAGGTACTGTCCTTCATTTCGCTCGAGACCACGGGGTTGCGGAAGATCTTCCGAAGCACGGCCATTGGCGACGTTTCGACGCCGTTGTGGGCATGCAAGCGTGCGGTACGGTAGATGTGGTAGTAGTTGATGAAAAATTCGATGAAGATGGCTCCAAAGAATCCCACCAGGATCTCTCCCGTATAAAGCGAGAGGAAAAATCCTGCTACAAACACAAAGAACGGACCGGGCTTCGTGAACTCTTGGGCAAGTGTCTTGCCTTTACTGCGGAACTGATTCCACACCTTTGGCTCACACAGATGCCATCCCACAAAGGCGATAATGGCGCCGAGTGCCACAAGAGGCATGTGCTCGACGATACTGCGACTTTGTGAAAACACGATCGTCAGGAACATGAATAGACCACAGAAACCAGCAGCGTTGCTTGTTCGAGCTTCGAGCTTGGTGTTTGAAGTACTTTTCATGCCGCCAGGAATGTTTGACTGCGTTCCTGCGAACCCGCCGATGATGTTGGTGACGGCCATTGCCATGAGCACGTTGTTCATGTCAGACCTGCGGTGATACTTGTCGATGCTATCGAGTGCAAGTACAGTGCCGCAGATCTCAATGGTGTCGACCATGGAGAGCTTGAAGCTCGAAAGACCGAATTGCGGCCAAAGTGAGGGATCTGCCCACAGCAGTTTCAAGCCATTCAGACCGAGGTCGAATCCATCGCTGAACAGGCTGTTCGGAAGTTGGATAAGTGCACTCGAGTCAAAGGTGAGCGTGTAACCCAAGATGAGCGCAGTGAGCGTTGCAGTAAAGGGCGGTGGCAGAAAGTTGAATACGTGCCTGAGGGGACTGTTGGTATTCTTCAAAAGCTTTTGACCGAGGACGTGTACGCCGAGTACGACCATGGTAGCCAATCCGACGTAGAACACGATCCAGTTGATCTCATGAAGATGTTCGAAACTGAACGCCTCAACGATAATGCCCGTCATGCTGCTTTCGTGGAATTTCACCCCAAAAAAAGTCGGGATCTGCTTGATGCAGATAGTGAAACCGATGTACGCAAGGATGCTTCCTTTGACGACGGCCTTGGAAGCCATACTGGTGAAGCGTGTCAGCTTCAGGACGGCGAACAAGAACATCGCAATACCCGCGGTGATAATCACCGGGAGCACAAGAACCCGCCCCAGCGCTTCATTGCCTCTTCCGAGACCTGCTACAGCATCGGCGAGTATTGGAGCGAGCGCAGCTGCGGGTCCAGCGATCAAAAGCCAGCTTCCACGACCGAAGGTCGGTGAAATCTTACGAAAGACATTGGCGAAGAGCCACAGGAACAAGCAGGCAAGAATGCCTGATTCGATGCCGCTGATCGCGGACATGTGGGCGATCCTCGAGATACTCAAGGCGAACACATATGCGATTGGCGTCATGACGATGCCGGCGACGAGGTCGTAGCGAAGGAATCGAAGGCTCTTCAAGCCATTTTCTGGAACAAGTTCCGGTGGTGGGTTGAAGTAGTTGATTACTTTTTGGGTCAGACTTGGATTGTGGTCCATTTTTCCTCTTCTTTCATGGCAGGGTTATTTCTATTGAGCAGGGATGTGTCTGCTCAGCATTTCGCCGAGGAGACAAATACTATGATTGAGCAGCCCCGGAGACTGAGTTTCTTGCCTTCCACTTTTTAAAGAAAGAGGGAAGGAGCACAGACTCCGAGGTTGTTATTTTGATCGATCTGATTGTCAAAGAACTGATGCGAACCATATGCAAGAGCGCATACGTCCGAAGGAGAGTTTTAGGGGGGCCACTAGCGAGCGTGGTCGCGATACAGCTATCTTTCGGGCATACGTCTCCCAAAGGAAATACTTCCTCATGAACGTAAAACGTATAATTTTGAAACAGCAGTTGAGAACTTTTGAAAGCTCTTTACCTGTCTAATTATCTAAAATTTGGAGAATCTTGGGCCCAAACTTTCGCTTGGGGGCAAAACACTAGAAACCTTAGTTTTTAAGCTTCGTCAAGAAACTTAAGCCACAATCATACTCTCTTCATGTTGTAGGTCAAGAGTTTTTGAGAGGGTAGAAGTGCATAAATAACCTACTGTTGTATTATATAACTATTCTATGATTCTGTCAACTAAAATATACATGTTTTCTGCTATTAACATATTTCTTTGATATTTATCATAAATATGTTAACTTAGAGCCACTTATGGATGGAGGCATACACGTAGCTATTAAGGCAGAGCAACTCACACAGTGGATGGGCATCCCCATCACAAATGCCTTACTCATGAGCTGGGTGGTTGTGCTTTTGCTCTGTACATTCGCGCTTTTGACCCGTTATCGCCTCAAGCTTGTGCCTTCGAAGGTGCAGCTTACGCTTGAGATGATGTTCGAGGGCGTGTTTGATTTCGTCGCTGATACACTTGAGAGCAAAGAGCTCGCCAAGCGTTTCTTTCCGCTCATCACCACTATCTTTCTCTTCATCTTCACGGCTAATATGCTTGAGTTCACGCCGGGAGTCGGCTCTATAGGCTTCTTGGCGCGTCAGGCCGCCACGATAGCCGGCGAGAATCCACACACAGAATTCATCCCGCTATTTCGCTCTATGTCGACTGACCTTAATGTGACCCTCGCCCTCGCCATCATCTCGTTCTTGGTCATTGAGATCTCAGGAATATTGATGATAGGTTTCTTCAAATATTTCCACAGATTTCTTCCCGTTGGCGCGTTCAAGCACGGTATCGGCAACGGTTTCATTATGCTCTTTGTGGGCATCATCGAGTTTGTTTCTGAACTTATACGCTTGATTTCGTTCTCGTTTCGTCTCTTTGGAAACATATTTGCCGGTGAAGTGCTCATCGCTGTAGCGACATACTTTGCGCCATTTATTCTGCCCGTGCCATTTATGGCATTTGAAGTGTTTGTGGGCTTTATTCAAGCCGCTATCTTTGCTATGCTCACGTTGTTCTTTATTAAGCTTGCAGTCCTCGAACCGGCACACTAATTATAGTAGATGGATGTAGTTTTCGCCCAAGTGCGGACCTTTGATATATCGAAGTTCCACACTTGAACGAATAACGTTGTTATTGTTCATGTAAATGTATTATCAGCAATTATAAATAATTTCATATTATGGAGCTCGAATCAGCAAAGACTATAGGTATGGCACTCGCAGCAGGCCTCGGAGTCATTGGTCCTGGGATCGGTATCGGAATCTTGGTTGGCCGCGCACTTGAGGCAATAGGACGCAATCCTGATGCACAAGGCAAGATCTTAACAACGATGTTCATCGGTGCAGCACTTACAGAGGCACTCGCCATCCTCGCGCTTGTTTTCGCCGTTTTGGTTGCAAATGGCGCACTCCTTAAATAGGGATATTAGAAAATCTCTAACCTAGAGCTTTGAACGAAGTTCGAGATAGCAGTTGAGGTGAGATGTATGCAGGGACCCCCATCGCAAGACCTTTTGAGGTTTTTTCTGAAAATCCAGAAGGTGTACAGCACCTGTAGGGAGTAGTCGGGTGTATGAATCATAGAATCAGTAGGTCATATAACAATTCTTACAAAACAATTATGGAAGCATTACTGGCATTCGGGGTTAATTGGAAGTTGCTGCTTATACAAGCGGTGAATTTTTCGCTACTGCTCGCCATTCTTTACCGCTTTCTTTATAAGCCAGTTTTTGCACTTCTTGAAAAACGCCAAGCAGTTATTGCGAAGGGTCTCGAAGATGCTGATGCGGCTGCAAAGGAGCGCAGTGTGATAGAAGGCGAAAAGGACGGCATTCTTCGCTCGGCTCGTGAAGAGGGCGGACACATCGTTGAGGGGCTACGTAAGGAGGGAATAGAGAATGAGCGCAAAATGGTTCGCGAAACCCAAGAGAAGACCGCAGCGATGCTCGCAGATGCACGCGCGAAAGGTGAAGAGGAACGCACACACATCCTACGCGAAAGCGAGAAGGAAGTAGCACGCATGGCGGTACTTGCTGCAGAGAAGATATTACGAGCGAGCGCTGATCAAGGAGCGCACGCATAGATATGAGAGGAAAATACTACGCACAAGCATTACATGAGGTCCTTCGAACTTCTTCTCACAGTGAGGAGACGCTTTTGAAGCACTTCATCGAGACAGTACGCGCGAATGGTCATGCGTATCTTTTTCCAAAGATCGTGCGCGCATATCAGGGTATTATCGCAAAGGAAGTCCAAGCAAGTACGATCGTCGTCACAAGTGCTAAACCGCTAACAGACGAAAAGGTACTCGCACTTTTAAAGAAAGAACCATTCAAGAATGCATTGTCTATCAGCCACAAAAAGGTATCACGCGTAACTGATGACAACATTATCGGTGGAGTCGTTGTACGCACAGGCACCACACGCATCGACGCAAGTCACAAGCGCGCATTATTAGACATTTATCAATCACTGATCAGTCAGTAGAGAGTAGGGAGTAAGCAGTAGACGCCGATTGATTGGCACTCTACCTACTACTCCCTACTCCCTAACACAAACCATATGGAACACATCGTAGAAAAACTCAAAAAGCAGATCGAAGAATTCAGCCCAAAAGCACGTGTCGAAAAAGTCGGCATTGTTGTTTCTGCGGCCGACGGTATCGCAGAGATCGATGGACTCGACGATGTGATGATGTCTGAGATGGTGATGTTCGATACGAGTGACGGCAAGTCGCTTGAGGACACTCTCAAGTCAGGCACTGCACTTCTTGGGATGGCACTCAACCTCGAGGAAGACTCGGTAAAGGTTGTTGTTCTTGGTGATGCAACGAAGATCAAACAAGGAATGACCGTTCGCGCAACGGGACAGATCCTCTCTATCCCTGTCGGCAAAGACTTGATCGGCCGTGTTGTGAACCCACTTGGCGAAGCACTCGATGGAGGACTTCCAATAAAAGGCGAACAGCGTAACCCCATCGAACGCAAAGCATACGGTGTCATCGAGCGTAAGTCTGTCAGCACTCCGCTTCACACAGGCATCAAAGCTATCGACGGCATGATCCCTATCGGCCGCGGGCAACGCGAGCTCATCATTGGTGACCGTCAGACCGGCAAGACCGTTGTTGCAATTGATACGATCATTAATCAGTTGAACGAGCCTGCTGATAAGCGCCCAATTTGTATCTATGTCGCTATCGGACAAAAGGATTCTAAGGTTGCGCGCATCGTGCAGCAGCTGAAAGACCGCGGGGCTATGGACTATACGATTGTTGTCTCGGCTTCGATCTCCTCATCAGCTGCGCTACAGTTCCTTGCTCCATATGCAGGCGCTGCTATCGGCGAGTATTTCATGGACGCAGGTAAGGACGCGCTCGTTATCTACGATGATCTTTCAAAGCACGCTGTTGCATATCGCCAAATGTCGCTTCTTATGCGCCGACCTCCAGGACGCGAGGCATATCCAGGAGACATTTTCTATCTTCACTCACGTCTATTAGAGCGCGCGGCGCGTCTTTCGGATGCGATGGGCGGAGGTTCACTTACTGCGCTTCCTATTATTGAAACTCAGGAGAACGATGTTTCTGCATACATTCCTACAAACGTTATCTCTATTACTGACGGACAGATCTATCTGGAGACCGATCTTTTCAATAAGGGTATTCGCCCCGCTATTAACGTCGGTATCTCTGTTTCTCGCGTTGGAGGTTCTGCTCAAACAAAGGCAATGAAGAAAGTCGCAGGAAAGCTTCGCCTCGAACTCGCTCAGTTCCGTGAGCTTGAAGCATTCGTACAGTTCTCATCTGACCTTGATGAAAATACAAAGCAGCGCATCGAAAAAGGTAAGCTCATGGTTGAGACCCTAAAGCAAGACAAGGGTGTCCCACTTCCGTTTGAGAAAGAAGTCGCGATCATCTATATCGCAGGCGCTGACCTCATCAATGATGCTGATAAGTCGCGCATTGGAGAGCTTGAAGCGAAATTCTTCGCAATGCTTGAATCACAATACCCTCATATACTCAAGGAAATAGCTGAATCACGTGACCTTCCAGAAACATCTCAGAACGCACTTAAGGAAGCAGTGGTAATGTTCAAAAAAGAAAACCCCGACCTTTTCGGTAAATAGTCTTCGATAACACATGTCCCTAAAAGCTGTAAAAAACAAAATAAAGTCGATCGACAAGACTCGCCAAGTTACCAAGGCGATGGAGGCTGTGTCGGCAGTGAAGATGCGCAAATCTCAAGCGCTCGCTATAAACACGCGTCCATATGCGCTTGCTGCACTCAAGATACTTCGAAGTATTTCAGGTGCCATAGAGGCAGCACAGCATCCGCTTATGTCTGTGCGACCCGTAAAGCGCAGTTTGGTTGTCGTTATTTCGGCAGACAAAGGTTTGGCAGGAAGCTACGGCTCAGCACTCTTGAAAGGCGTCTATCGTTTCATGGACAAGCACGGACTTACCTCAAGCAACACTTCGCTCATCACTATAGGCAAAAAGGCACATGAGCATTTCACTAAGCGCAATTGGAGTATCATCGGCAATCAGGAAAGATGGAGCGATCAGATAACATTCGAAATGGTTCGCCCGCTCGCAGAGAAAGTGAAGAATGTTTACGAGAGTGGGGAGTTCGACCAAGTGTTCGTCGTTTCGACCCACTTTATCTCAACCTTGAGGCAGAATGTTCTCTCAAGACAGCTCCTACCAATATCATTTGAAAGTGTTGAGTCGATAGTGCAGGGGATACTCCCTGATAAGGGCAAGTACTCCGAGCTTTCAAACACAAATGCGACACCGGTAAGAGAAGTGACGTTCGAACCTAGTCCAGAGCTCATTCTCGAAGAACTCATTCCCGCACTTTTCAATATACAGATATACCACTCAGTGCTTGAGGCAAATGCATCAGAGCATTCAGCGCGTATGATAGCCATGAAAAATGCGTCCGATAATGCCGGAGATATATCCCGAGGTCTGAAACTTCATTTCAACAAAGTACGGCAAGCAGCGATCACGAGAGAAGTCTCCGAGATCGTCGGCGGAATGGAGTCGATGAAAGTAGTAGATGCGTAATGATAATTTATTAATAAAAAAATATCATATGGATGAAGAGACAGAAGATGTAGTAGGGGGCGGAGTTACTCGCGAAGATGTTGTCGATGCGATAGAAGACGAGGAGAATGGCGAAGCGCTCAATCTCCTTACTGAGTATTATGAGCAGATGTCAGGTAAAGGCGTAGCAACAGGAAAGCGCGTCACCAACGCAAAGAAGTGCGCGCAGTTGCTCTATGATGCGAAGCGATATGAAGATGTACTTGTGTGGCTCGACCTTGTTGCCACCAACATTTCAGACAAAGAAGGTCCAGACAGCGAAGCATACATGGCATTCACTGAAGATGAGGATCTCGAGACTCTGCGCATGAAGGCGACAGACAAGAGCCTTGGAGATGAAGAGGAAGAAGAGTACGAAGACGACGACGAATAGACAAACTAATCGAGAGACAAATATTAAGTAATTATTACCGTAACTCATTATCATGCATACCCAAGAAAAAACAGACAAGAAGACAGAGAAAGCAAAGTCCGAGAGCGGGGTGATCAAGCAGGTCATTGGCGCTGTTGTTGACGTACACTTTCCTGACTTCGTTCCAGACGTCTATACCGCACTCACGGTAAGGAACGGCAACAAAACGACCGTGCTTGAAGTTGCCTCCCATCTTGGTGGCAACCAGGTGCGCTGCGTCGCGATGGAGTCGACAGACGGTCTGCGCCGTGGCGACGAAGTCACCTCAACAGGCGCCCCCATGCAGGCACCTGTCGGAATCGGCGTCTTGGGTCGCATTTGGAATGTCTTGGGCGACGCCATCGACAATGAGCCGGTTGACCAAAAGTCTCTTGGTCATTCTCCGATTCATCGCGACGCTCCTTCCTTCAAAGAGCAGGCAACAAAGACTGAGATCTTTGAGACGGGCATCAAGGCTATTGATCTTATGACGCCCTTCATCAAGGGTGGTAAGGTCGGACTCTTTGGTGGCGCAGGAGTGGGGAAGACCGTGCTTATTCAGGAACTTATCCGCAACATCGCTACTGAGCACGGAGGCTACTCTGTGTTCGCCGGTATCGGTGAGCGCACGCGTGAAGGCAACGATCTCTATTTTGAAATGAAAGAATCAGGCGTGCTCGCGAAGACCGCACTGGTGTTCGGTCAGATGAACGAAGTCCCAGGTGCACGTGCACGAGTTGGCCTCGTCGGCCTCACAATGGCAGAACATTTTCGCGATGTGATGAAGAAAGACGTGCTCCTCTTTATGGACAATATTTTCCGCTTTACTCAAGCAGGTTCTGAGGTTTCTGCACTCTTAGGCCGCGTTCCGTCAGCTGTGGGATATCAGCCAACCCTTGCCGAAGAAATGGGTAAGCTTCAGGAGCGTATTACCTCGACCTCGAACGGTTCAATCACTTCAGTGCAGGCGGTTTATGTTCCTGCGGATGACCTCACCGACCCAGCTCCTGCTACAACTTTTGCCCATCTTGATGCTACCGTGGTGCTTTCTCGCCCGCTCGCGTCTCTTGGAATATACCCAGCCATTGACCCGCTAGAATCGTCTTCACAGGCACTCGACCCTGTTATTGTGGGTAAGGAGCATTATGCAGTCGCAACAGCAACCAAGCTCATCCTACAGCGCTACAAGGACCTACAGGATATCATTGCCATCTTGGGTATTGAAGAACTTTCAGATGAGGACAAGACGCTCGTCTACCGCGCTCGCAAGATCCAGAAATTTCTTTCGCAGCCATTCTTCGTTGGAGAAGCATTCACGGGAACTCCCGGCAAGTATGTTTCACTTTCAGAGACTGTGCGCTCCGTCAAGGAGATCTTGGACGGTAAGCATGATGAAAAAGAAGAACAGGCTTTCTACATGAAAGGCACAATAGATGAGGTGGCGTAGTCTTACCCGATCTTCTTTTTGAGCGCATTACATCGTTGTCGTCTGCGGTGGTCATGAGGCTGTAGACTACTACAGCCATCACGACACTCCTCGACTGCCGCCTCGTACTGCATCTCAAAAAAAAACTCGCTATCGTTAAACTTAGAAAGAAAAATGAAACTAACAATATCAAAAATCGATAAAGTACTGTGGGCGGGGGATGCGGAGTCAGTGACTGTCCCAAGCACGGACGGGGAGCTTACTATTCTTGGCCACCACATGCCGCTTATCACGACCCTTAAGGCGGGCACTATAACCGTTAAACAAAAAGACGTTAAGCCTGAAGAATTTGAAATATCATCGGGCTTCTTGGAGGTGGGTAAAACAGAGACGGTTATCTTGGTCTAAATAAATTCAATCACCACGGACAGAGTCCGTGGTTTGTTCGCTACATCTCGCATTAAATGTGAAGCATCGTCCTACTCTGCCTGCAGGGTTTTTACATAAAATGCTGCAACCGCGAAGACGCGGTCGAGTTTGCTCACTCAAAGCAGGTACGCAAACCGCGACTGCATTCCCGTAAAGAGCACGGGGTTTTATGTCGCATAATAAAAAAACTGGAAAGCCAGTTTTTCGACAAACGTTAACTAAATTTCATCCGCAAAGCTGATTGATGCACTTCGAGTTCGGTCAATTCAATATGATATTGGCACGGAAATATTTGCCCATTTTTTTGAGCGGGACCTTCTGTATACCAAAATCCAGAAAACCAACGACTCTTGAGGTATATTTTTGCACCTGTCTCAGGATGTTTGAGTGGGATTACCGTAAGGTCAAAATTGTCAGGGATATGTCTTTTCTCAATAAAAACACCGAGTTTCATTATCTGTCTCCTTAAAACTATATTTAACTGCACATAATTTAGCACGGCATTTGCTGGGGTGCAAAACACCATAAATTTCATGTGACAATTTAACAAGCATTGCATTATGCGGAGGTGCGGCTTGGTGTAGACAAATTAAAAATAGTATGCCAGAATTGCCACAAATATATGGAGAAAATGACTTCAATTTTTGGCGCAGGGGCACCCACTATAACAACAGCAACTCCCGCGCGTTCACGCCTCTCGATGCTTACAGAAAAGGGTGCATCCATTGTTGATCTCGTTAACGAACTTATTGTTGTTGCGTATAAAGAAAGAGCATCTGACATACACATAAATCCTAGCGAGAAAACATTGCGCATGCGTTTTCGTATTGACGGAGTGCTTCTCGAAAAGATCGTTTGCGACAAAAATATTCATTCAGAAATAATCTCTCGCATCAAGGTACTTGCCGGACTTCGCACTGATGAACATCAGGCTGCACAAGATGGCCGTTTTCGTATCACCACTCCCGACAATAGGACAATCGATATTCGTGTTTCTATAACTCCTACTTATTTTGGAGAAAACGCAGTGCTTCGACTTTTGGGAGATCAGTCTGGAGACCACTCACTTACTGATCTTGGCTTTAGTGAAAAGGACCAAAAGCATATTATGCGTGCGATCAAACGCCCGAGCGGAATGATACTTTCTACTGGTCCTACTGGTTCCGGAAAGACAACAACGCTATACACTCTCATTAAGATGCTCTCGACGCCTGATGTGTCTATCGTGACCATAGAGGACCCTATCGAATATGCGATGCAAGAGATCACTCAAATACAGATCAATCCGCGAAGTGGCCTCACATTCGCAAACGGTCTTCGCTCTATACTTCGCCAAGATCCAAACATCATCATGGTGGGTGAGATACGCGATGCTGAAACCGCGACCATTGCCGTAAACACCGCACTCACTGGCCATCTCTTACTTTCGACGCTTCACACTAATGACGCTGCCACGACCCTGCCACGACTTCTTGATATGGGTATTGATGCATATCTTGTTGCGTCGACCGTAAATCTTGCAATAGGACAACGACTTATTCGCAAGATCTGTGAATCATGTAAAACCGAGCATAAACTGACTGACCTCGAAAAGGAAAGCCTTAAGGAGGTGCTTCCAGATAGAATGAAAAAACAAAGTACCTTCTTCTTCGGCAAAGGTTGCGATGACTGTGCGGGAACGGGCTACAAGGGGCGCATTGGCGTGAATGAGGTACTCGTAGTAAATCAGGAGATTCGCGAAGCTATTCTCGCGAAGGCGACCGCATTTGCGATAAAAGAAATTGCGATAAAAAACGGTATGACGACCATGATAGAAGAAGGCTTTAATAAGGCAGTGCGTGGTGAGACAACAGTAGAAGAGATACTTCGCTCAATCAATGAATAAAGCACCGCCATCAAAATCAGTAAACAAGTTTGGGACTAGCTTCTCCATAAAGGAGCAGTCGCTTTTTGCTAAGCGAATGTCGTTTCTTGTGAAGGCAGGGGTGCCACTCGTGGACAGTCTCAATATGATCCGCACGCAAACAAAATCAAAAGCGAAGGGCAAAGTATTCGATATGGTTATTGATGACGTGAACAATGGACAATTTCTCGCAACAAGCCTAGGGAAACACCGAAGGATGTTTGGTGACTTTGCTATCAATTTGATCCACGTGGGCGAGCAGAGTGGAATCCTCAGTCAAAACCTCGCATATCTTGCAGATGAGTTGCAAAAGAAAGAAGCGCTACGGAAGAAAGTCATTGGTGCACTCGTGTATCCTATCGTCATCACCATAGCGACATTCGGCATAACAACAGTGCTTACGGTGTACATCTTCCCAAAAAT
>JAYTYM010000062.1:0-6977 GCA_043742365.1 bacterium
ATACAGTTCTTCATCTCAATCTTACTAATGAATCTTGTCGAGTATGGTTCGCATCGAGTTTTCCATGGTAGAACCTTATGGAAATTCCATGCCATTCACCACGCACCTGAAGAGCTAGATTGGCTTTCGGGAGTGCGGCTTCATCCAGTAAACATGCTCGCGCATTCTATACTCGCAGGCACACTTGTTTTCGCACTTGGATTTTCCCCTATTATATATGTGCTGCGGTTCCCTTTCGATGTCTTCTATGCGGGCATGGTACATGCCAACCTCAACTGGACCTTCGGACCGCTTCGCTACATTTTTGCAAGTCCTGTCTTCCATCGTTTCCATCACACAAGTCCTAAGGATGGCGGCGAGCGCAACTTTGCCCCCAATTTCAGCTTCATAGACGTAATATTTGGTACTTTCTACATGCCGGAAGGAAGGATTCCAGAGACGTTCGGTGTCATAGAAAAAGTTCCAGAAACATTCTGGGGTCAGCTTGCTTACCCATTTAGAAAAAATATTTCAAATTAAGCTTTCCAAGTAGGCTTCGATGTCTGATAATAAGGTCATGATCTCCCGCATAAAAAGACTACCCGTGTCAGTGATCATTGGTATCGTACTTATACTTCTTTGCGTGGTTCAATTTGAATGGAGCAAAAGTGAGATAAGCTCGAGGGTCGGGCATCATTGCTATAACCCCAGTACCCCGACACAAGAATGCTATATCTCATATTATCGAAATATTAGTGAAAAATCGGGCACAAAAGCTTCGCTGCTTGAGCTACACAAGCGCCTAGAAAGCGACAGTAGGTTCAATGCTAACTGCCATTCGGCCATGCATGCGATAGGGAGAAGTGCCTTTCGTGAATATGGTTCTATCGCAGAGGCCTACGCACAAGCAGACTACTCGTGTTGGGGTGGATACCTACATGGAGTCGTTGAGGCATCGATGAGCAGAAAAAAGCTGAGTGACATAAGCGCGGAAACGGTTCGAACTATGTGCGACAGCGTAAAGACCATGGGAGAAACTTCGTTCATGCACTTTTCGTGTGTTCACGGCATGGGACACGCACTCATGTATGTGGGTCACAATGATCTTCCAAATACCCTACTTCGCTGCGATGATCTCGCTGATGAGTGGGAATCACGCCAATGTGCCAACGGCGCGTTCATGGAAAACACGATTGCAGACAGTGACCACCCAACTCTTTTCCAGCCCAAAGACGACCTGAAATACCCCTGCAGTGTTGTCCGAGAAAAAGACAGAGACGTGTGTTACCAAGTCCAGAGTAAATTTATTCTCGATCATTTCAAGTGGGATTTTCCAAAAGCTTTCGACTTTTGCAACAAACTTGAAACGAAAGCGTATCGCACACTCTGCGCACAGGGACTTGGAGCTGGTGTGTCGGTCTATACTGCATATGATCCAAAAGTAATATATGACACATGTAGCGGCGCGGGAGGTGAATTGTCTGATGAATGTTTATATGGCGCACTTACAGACCTTGAGGGGAAGACGGGTACGATAAATTCGGGTACCGAGGTATGCCAATATGCACCAGTTACGAAACGATCAAACTGCATAAATATCGTAAAAAGTGCTCATGTAGCATTCCCCGGTGCTACGAAAAATAGCGAGGGCTGGAGACTATAAGTTTTTTGTTTTTACTCACAGACGTTAAATAATCTTAAAAATAGACACCCCCGCATGAAGTGCGAAGTTCTTACATAAAGGGAGCGTCAGCGAAGACGCTGTCGAGTTTGCTCACTCAAAGCCTGTATGTAAACTGCGACTGCATTCCCGTGCAGAGCACGGGGTTTTATGTAGCATAACAAAAAAAGATCCGCCGAAGCGGATCTTTTTTTCCTGTACAAGGAGATTCTTTGTACTTAGTCTTTTTACAGAACTGTAGGAACGATGAAGGAAGGAGGTGCTGAAGTGATGACAGTACCAGTGATTCCAAGCTGTGACTGCACGTAACCGAGGATGCCCCAAAGTGCAACCATTACGAAGAGTGCGATCATACCCCAGATCATAAGAGTCTTTCCTGACTCCTTTGCAGCCTCGTCGCTAGCTGAAGCGATGTACTTGACCAAACCCCAGAAGAACGTAAGCACAGCAAGTGCCATCATTATAGGGATAAGTGTGTTGATGATTGTACCTACTCCGCCTGCGAGAGTGTTAATACCGCTCAAGCTCTGTGCAAATGAAAATGCTGGAGCTGCGAGCAATGCTGCTGTAATGATTTTTTTCATATAAATAATATTTTATAAAACGTGAATAATTTTTGACTAAACTGAAAACTTTTTCGACCTGAACCAAAACTATACTATTAATGATAACTCAATAAGTAACCCTCCGCAATGAATGTGACCCTAAAACTGTGGATTACTTGTCTTCTGTTTCACAGCCTTAGATACGTAAGAGTATATCACTTTTAAAAAGCTTTGTCAAGGACATGGAGCCCCCGTACCATCAATGCTCGTACCGCTTTTATCTATGTAACAAACCTTATCAGGATTCACTATTCCCACAGAATCAAATACAAATTTAACCAACGCCCAGACTGAAAAAAGAACGAGAAAAGAAATGAGTCCCCATATAATAAAATTCTTCCCTTCTTCATGCTCCTTTGTATCAGCAGCATTCTTGATGAACTTCACAAGCCCCCAAAAAAAGAACAAGATCGCAGCAAGCCAGAGTAGATATCCGAATTTTTCGATAAGTGCCAATATGAGCGCTTCCGCATTAAAAATGTTGGAAACTGCGGCGGCAGATGCCACTGCGGGAAGTGAGAGTAAGAATGCTGTGAGGGAAAGATATTTCATGTTTATGGTGCGGGTGGTTGAATAAATGGAATGCCGACATTACCCCAGCCGAGCGTGGCAGAAAGTATTGCAACGATACCCCATAGTCCGAATGCGACGGTTATGCCTATTACTCCCCACAGTAGATAACCTTTGATCTCTTCTCGCTTTTTCTCATTATCGGAATTAATGAAGTACATAACCACACCGTAGCTTAAGCCTATTGCAAGGGAGACATAGAAGATGCGAATGATTCCTTTTATGATCGGAACAATGACCGTCGAGGTGAGGTCCCGAAATGTGGTTGCAGCAGCAAAAGCGAACATCGGCAAAAGCGAAGCAAAAATGACAATAAGTTTTGGGAAATATTTTTTCATTTTTTTAAAATAATCCTGCAGTATCATATACGAGATTAGCTATTACTTGTGCACTGAGAATGATTGCGGCTCCGATAAGCGTCCAAAAAATCCACGTCTTACCCTTCGTCACCTTTTCTTCATTACCGCCCGCAGTGACAATAATATATCCAGCGTAAATAATACAGATAACGAGTATCGGTATACCTATAGCCTGAATGATTTTAATCAGTACTGCAATGAAGTCCTGAAGCGTTGCCCCACTTCCCGGCGCGGGTTGAGCGAGTGTCGTCATAGCAAATAATCGACTTGCTGACGTAAGTAGTGATATTAGGAGTACAAT
This sequence comes from bacterium, assembly GCA_043742365.1. Taxonomy (GTDB): domain Bacteria; phylum Patescibacteriota; class Minisyncoccia; order Phycocordibacterales; family UBA6899; genus MHLP01. The sequence goes on from JAYTYM010000062.1 coordinate 3,496, forward strand.
GCGCGATATTTTTTGAAATAATTTATTTGTCATAGCGTAGGATTAGGAACACGAGTAGCCCGATGAAGATGGTGCTGCTGTGCATATCGGGTTGGCCGGATCAAGTGCACATATAGTGCCTTGTACGGCAAGTTCGAGGGCTTTCGCACCCAAAAGTACACCTGCACCGATGATTGTCCACAATATTACCGTACGAGCTTTGGTTATCTGCGACTCATTGTCGCCTGCCATGACGAACAAGAAACCGCCGTAAATGATAAAGATGACTATTATTGGAACAGCGATGAGAAAGATAAGATCGACCAGCGCAAGCAGGAATCTTGGCACTGTATCTACCGCGGTACCAATACTATCTATGTATGCAATGGGATTCATGTAGCATGATACGACCGTTGCGGCACTTGATACATGTATTGGCGTAGAGAATACTGCAAGAAAAAGTCCTAGAAGCGGCAGTGTATATATTCCGACCCGTTTTAAGTTCATGAGTTTCATATCGTATAAATTTAATTAGCCAAGGAAATTGAGCGTTGGATCAACAAGAAACTGGAAGATAAAGTTCACGAGTAGCCAAGCCGCAAGAGCGACGATAAGTCCCCAGAATACACTTAAGAAAATGTCGTGAGCCTGTTTTATTTGTGACTCATTTCCACCATTAGTGATGTACAGATAACCTGCATATGCAAACATTATTGCACCGAGTGGAGCAGCAAGCCCGAATATAAGGAAATTGATGACAGTTTGTGCAAGCTTAATAAGATCATCATATGTGCACTCTTGTCCTGCGGTTACCTTTCCAGCGGTCTCGTCGTTACCACATGGGATAAGCCCGGACGAAGTCTTTCCAGCTGCATACGCAAGTGGACTGGCAAACATCGAGCCAGCAAGCAGCAATATGAGTATTAATGGTTTAAATTTGGTCATATAAAAAATTATTGATAAGGGCGAAGTGCCGATTGCAACTGGTCGCTTAGGTCCCCTATTGAACGTGATATGTCATAACGGCCGGATGATACAGACTCAACTGCGGTGCGGAAGGCTTTGTCGCTTTCTTCGGGGCGTGGATCGAGCCATGTTCGCGCACGAATGGCAGAATCATAGAATACTGATAGTGCGGTGTCAGTAGGACGCTTATTCAAAAGATCTCTTCTCACGGGTGGCAAGCTGAAGGTAGCAGCAAATTGCCCTGATGGCTCGCTCTCAAGAAGGCGCTGCACTGCAACAAATGCGGTTACCTTATTCTTCGAAGACTTAAGGACTGCTAATCCGTGCATATGTGCATAGGTGATATCTACTTTTGCCCCACGAAGCTGAGGTACTGGTGCAACGGCAAAGTTGAGATGAGGATTCTTTAATTGAATATCTTTGTATGCGCTTGCGTAATCAAAATATACAGCAAGGTTGCCATTAATGAACTGATCTCTCGAATTAGGGAGCGCACGAGACCAGGAATAGATATTCTGAAGTGGGTTTGAAAAATCCATAAAGTACCTGAAGGCAGAGACGATATCTTGATTTGCAGAAACTTTTGCACCATCAGTACTCAGAAGATCAGCAGCTGGTTTACCATTTTTCATTTTAACAATCTGGTTGCCCACCTGCAGGAAGAGCATTGCGATGATGTCTTTGGCGTTTTGCACATTTGAATATTCTCCAAATGAAATCGCACTTTCTTTAATTTCAGAGGTTTTCTGGTCGCGCCGAGTCAACTTTGGCGCAAGAGTGAGGAATTCATCCCAAAATGCCGGGGGCTGTGTAATGGATGCATTGTTGAATAAGTCGCGGTTCCAATACATAACCATAGGATCGATTGCAAACGGCAGAGCAATGAGCCCTTGGTCACGCATGTATATTTCTGAAGCTTGCACGAATGTATCCTGAAAAGTTCTTTGGGGCACAGATGCATATGGAAGAAGCTCGATTTTATCTGAGTGACGAAGAATGAGATTGTCGGGGAGGAGGAGTATGTCAGGGCCCTTTCCGCTTGCAAGCGCCTCAACAATGTCGGCGTCAAAGTTAGCAGGGTCGTGATACTCATAGCTCACAGAAAAGACTTTCTCAAATTTTTTATTGAAATCAGCGAAGACCTTATCTCTACCCCCTTCTACTTGAAATGTTCCCCATATTGCCACATTTCCAGAGGCCCCACCGGTAGTTTGATCTTTTTTCGCGTCAGGGGGAAATTTAGCAAAAATAATTACTGAGGCAACGGTAAGAAATCCGAAGAAAGTAAGTAAAATGGTTTGGAATGTTTTCATTTCGGTTTAAGAATATTTTGATTAGGAGGTAGTGCTATTGCTTACCTGCTTACTGAGTACTGCTTAGGTGTACCTGGTGGATTATAAAGCCCTTTTTTGAATATCAGACCGTAGTGAAAATTACCGGCATTTAAGGTGCGGTCGAAGGTAAAGGTGAGCGACTCAACAAGCTTACGTGCCTCAAGCTCAGGAAAAACCTGTTCTGGGGTTGGACCCATATTACTATATGAAGCTGCCCAGTCGATGACGAGCAAAACACCTCCCTGCTTAAGTACTCTTTTAATTTCTTCGATCACTACTTTTTTGTCAGGAGTTTGAAATAGCACGTTGGAGAGTATTGCTACATCTACAGATTGATCGCGGAGCTTTGTACCTCCAACTTGCTCTAAATTCCCCCAAACGTACGCAACATTTGAAACATGCGCTTCTTTGCAAGAATTTTCGAGACGAGTGAGGAGGTCTTTCTGCACATCTATAGCGTAGACTTTGCCTGTGCCATTCAGCGCTTTCGCCGCTGCAATAGTATATGCACCTGAGCCTGCACCAAAATCAGCAACGATCTGATTTGGTTGCAGATTCAGCTGTTCGATATTTTTCTCCGGTGCAGAAAACATGTAACATATTATACCACCTCCGCCAAAATATAGGGAATATAGATGTGTTAACAACCTGCCGGGTTAAGCTCAGCAGACAACATAATCACAATACACCACCTTGAACGTCTTCATTGCAGTCAAGTTGAGAAAAATTGAGATATAATCGTCATGCATGCTACATATTAATTTTTTGATATACAAAACTCCCTTTTACGGATCAGATGCATTCAAAGCTAGTATTACCGAGAAATGGAACACTCACGGCTCACGAATTGTTTCTTTATTAGAAGAAATAACTGGTATGTCGATCGAGGGTGAATTTAACGTCCACTTACTAAACCCAAAACTTGAGTCTGCTCAATATTTAAATGAAACGGATATTGAGTGGGGATATGATGAATTATTCCCCAATTATTCTATTATTGGTCTGGCTCATGAACTTCTTCATTGCCTAACCCATGAATTCTACACTAGACTGAGTGATGATGAAAAATGGCTTTTTCACTCACTTGTTTATCTTTCAGCAGATGAAGAACTCTACCGATATTTTACGAGTAATGCTGAATATTTCACTACGCCGATCTTGAGCACTTACCACCCAAGACTCATTGAAACAGCGAGAAAAGTC
>JAYTYM010000063.1:0-17583 GCA_043742365.1 bacterium
GATAGTCAGAGTGCGACGAGTAGCGCGAGTGCAAATGACGCTTCATTGGGTGGAGTATCGCAAGACGACAAGGTGAGATTTAAAGACGTCACAACGAATGCATATAAAAATCTGCGGCTCGGTTTCGTCATGGAGATCCCTGCTAACTGGCGACTATTCTATGAACATTCCGACGAAGTGCTGTTTGTTAACGATAGAGTAACAGAGGGAACGAGCGTCGATGATGTGCGGCGCACAGCTAAGGCAATGTGGATCTCTGTTGGCACCATATGTCAAAGTGCCGACGCGACTTCGACCTCATTCGCACTCTTAAGTGCAAGTACAACACCGACACGTGAACGCTATGCGTGTGTCCCGCCATTTAAGATCAATATGGGACTGCGCGCGGATCAGACTAATGTTCTCGATCATCAAGCGTTCCTACTAGACATTGAACGCACTATATATCCGATCGTCAGATAATAAATAAATACCAAAAATCACTCATCTGTTATAGAATATAAACTATGCCCATCATTCTTTTTTTCCTCATTTTGTTATTGCTCGTGGTCGCTCATGAATTCGGACACTTCATCGTTGCAAAGAAGGCAGGTATTCGTGTCGATGAATTTGCATTCGGATTCCCGCCAAAGATCTATGGCAAGAAGTTCGGAGAAACAACCTATTCATTCAACGCACTTCCACTCGGAGGTTACGTGAAGATCTATGGTGAGAATCCAAACGATGTCTCCGATCACGACAGAAAGCGGAGTTTTGCTGCACAGCCACGCCTCATACAGGCAGGTGTTGTGATTGCCGGCATCATATTTAATATTCTACTTGCGTGGATACTTCTCTCTCTTGTGCTCATGATAGGCATCCCCGCGTCAGCCGATAGTGAGGACGGAGCCGCAGTGCGTGCCCCCAAGCTTATGATCACGGATACTGCCAAGCTCGGTCCTGCCGCAGTTTCTGGGATTGTTGCAGGAGACATAATCAAGAGCGTCTCCGATGGCACCCAAACAGTACAAGCTACAAGCGCCGAGGCAGTCTCAGGCTTCATCGGCCCAAGAGTTGGCGTCCCACTTACAGTTCTGTATGACCACAAGGGCGAAACGAAGCAGGTGGTCATCACACCGGTGATGGGAATCTCACAAAAGGGTGCAGCTATCGGTATATATATGGACATGGTTGGAACACTACAATATTCTTTCCTTCCAGCAATTGTTCATGGTGCTGAGAAAACGTATCTCTATACCAAACTCACCGCAGTCGGGATTTATGATTTCATAAGCACCGCAGTCATCGGTCGCGCAGACTTCTCTCAGGTGACAGGCCCAGTCGGTATCGTGAATGCTGTAGGGCAGGCAGCAGGACTTGGGTTGGCCAACCTTATACTCTTCACCGCGCTTATCTCTATCAACCTCGCTGTAATAAACGTCTTGCCGTTTCCTGCCCTTGATGGTGGTAGGTTGCTCTTTATTCTCATTGAGGCTATAACTCGCAAGCCGATGAAGGCAACTATTTCCAATGGTCTTAACTTTGCAGGATTCGCACTTCTCATGCTCTTGATGGTTGCGGTCACTTGGCACGACATCGCAAAGCTGATGCATTAAAATGCAGAGTCTAAAAAAAATAGAATACAAAAAACCGCCATCAAGATGGCGGTTTGACTTAGCTAGTTTTGGGATATCTGAAGAACTCGATACCAGCCCAGATGATGGCAATTAAGGTCATGACTCCAAGTACCAGCATGACAGAGTCGAACTTGTCATACATATAAAAGCCCACTGCTTCGAACGCGAAGCCGACGAGCGCTGCGATGAACTCCTTTTTTGATTTCGATCGAGAGGGTGGAGCGTTCTTTTTGTATCTGAGGGCGCAATAGAACAAGAAGAAGCCGACCAAGAAGACAAGAAAACCATATTCATTTGTACCCATATTTACCTCCATTAAGAACTCTTGAAGAACGCTGCCTTTCTTATTATCACTTACAAATAGTTAGGTCAATAAAAACCCCCGCATTGTAGCGGGGGGTATGTGATGGGTCACATCGTTTCGAGGAATTCGCGCGCGCCCTCCTTTCTGTTGTCGAAAATATTTGGTTTGCTTAAGTCGTGGATTTCGAGCAAAATTCCTTCTTGTTTTGAAACTTCGAGGTCCTTGTCTTGACCCTGCATGACGTAAAAAGTCCTTTCGCAATAGTCATTTTTTCCGCCGCTACAGCCCATGTGCTGGCGCATGACGAACATTTGAGTTGCACCGTCTTCTATGCCCTTATTTATGGCTATCAAAACATCTCCTGATCGGTATTTATCGAACATACAGTCCCTTCTGTGTCAGCAAGAACTACTGCTTATCTTTGGTAAGTATAAGGATGGATACTGAAGAGCTGATGAAGAATATTGTTTTAACTCAATAACACGAGTATTTTAGTAAAATGTCAATACTCTGTTAAATATCATTTTCCGTTACAATATCCCAATGCGACAATCACAACTATTTACAAAAACACGAAGAGAGGCACCGACAGATGAAGTATCTAAGAATGCACAGCTTTTGCTGCGTGCAGGATATATCTACAAGGAAATGGCCGGAGTATACGCGCTCTTGCCGCTCGGTTTAAGAGTATTCAACAACATTGTCGGCATCATTCGCCAGGAAATGAACTCCATCGGCGGACAAGAGGTCGTACTAACCTCACTACAGCAGAAGGAAACATGGGAACCCACGAACCAGTGGAGCGACAAAGAGGTTGATGTCTGGTTTAAGACGACACTTAAGAATGGTACTGAGCTTGGACTTGCAGTCACCCACGAAGCAGCACTCACAAAGCTTATGAAAGATTTTGTGTCTTCTTATCGCGATCTGCCGTCATATGTATATCAGTTCCAAACAAAATTCAGAAATGAAACGCGTGCAAAGAGTGGAATAATGCGTACACGCGAGTTTGTTATGAAAGATCTTTATTCTTTCTCACGCAACGAGGAAGAGCATACTGCATTTTATGAAAAGGCCAAGAGTGCATATACGCGTGTTTTTGAGCGCGTAGGCCTTGGTGAAAAGACCTATCTTACGTTTGCCTCAGGCGGAATGTTCTCTAAGTTCTCACATGAATTCCAGACACTCACTGACGCAGGTGAGGACATCATCTATATCCACAAAGGAAAAAATATTGCCATCAATAAAGAGGTATTTACTGATGAGCTAAAGATTGAGCTTGATCTCGACGATAATTTTATAGAAGCAAAGTCTGTCGAAGTCGGCAATATCTTCACACTTGCAGATCGTTTCTCTAAGGCGCTTGGACTCACATTCAAGAATGAAGAAGGCAGTGACGTGCCCGTATTCATGGGCTCATATGGCATAGGGCCTGCACGAGTCATGGGTACGATTGTCGAAGTTTTGTCAGATGAGAAGGGAATAGTGTGGCCCAATTCTGTCGCACCATTTCAATATCATATCGTGAACTTAGCTCCTGATGATGAGTCCGTCAAAGCGCTCGCAGAAGATCTCTACGTTGCGATGACCCAGAAAGACATCGAAGTCCTGCATGACGACCGCGTCGGACTTTCCGCTGGTGAAAAATTCAACGATAGCGATCTCATCGGAATCCCCACACGCATCGTTGTGTCGAAGAAAACCGCAGCACAAGGCAAATTTGAAGTAAAAGACAGAAAGACTGGGGAAGTAGCCATGAAGAGCAGAGAAGAGCTCCTCGCCTAATAAAAATTACAATAAAAAAGCCCGCGCGATGCGGGCTTTTGTTGCGATAGAGACTCAGCTCCACCTTTCGATGAATTGAACGACATCCTCAGGGGTCGTTTCGCCTGCTGGTTCGATCTTTGGGACCGACAAAGCATTGAAGCATCCGAATTCCTGAAATGGGAAGAAAAAGATCTTTTCGTGTATGTCACCGAAGTCCGCCCGTACAGCGGGGACCCCAGAACGCTCGTGCCGCTCGCTCCAGTCTGGATAGGCATTTTTGCTATCCAAATCTAAGCTTTGCGAATAGCCTTGGAGTGAAATCGCGTTCAGCGTTTCCCCACGGTAATTGGAAAAGACGAATCCTGCGGCGATGGGTTTTTCACGCTCGCCAGTTTTGCTGATAACGCAAAATTTATCATGGCGAATGGTGTCGGGGAAGAAACCCACACCACTTGGAAACATTACGAATTTCATCATTCCTCCTACGAAGTATGTGAAGTTGAAAAGCGGAAATGGTAAACTTGGTCTGTTTAAAAGAGTAGTACAGAAATAATAGTATGTCAAAAATACCTTAACTAAAAAGCAGAGTCCCGTACCTCAAGGCGCAGTGGTTCTTGGCTACTGAAAGAATGCAGGCAAGTAGAGTAGAACCATCGAAAATGCGACAAAAAGGCCTACAACGGTCCACATGGCATTGAAGATCTTCTTGTGTTTTTTATTGCGTAAGAAAAACATAAAATACTTATATCATGGAACCTAGCAATAAAACAAGGATATTTGTTATATGCTCAGGCTTTATTTATACTGTATAGCATGGCGCCAATGCTTGATTTTCGTGAACGTTCCCAACTAAGACGTGCGATATATGCAAAACCAACAATACTTGTTTTGGCGGTGCTTGTTGTCGTCACTCTTCGTGGAGCGTGGGGAATGTATCAGAAAAACCAAGAGGCAACTATCAAGCGTGATAAGGCGACCACAGAATTAGTTGCGTTACAAATTCGCGAGAAACAATTGAACGAAGACATCACTCGCCTTCGAACTGAGCGTGGGCAAGAGGAGGAGATTCGCAATCGATTTATGGTTGCTAAGGAAGGTGAAAAAGTAATTATTGTTACATCACCTGAGCGAGAGACTGAGCACTCAGTCACCGTCACCGATACACCAAAACCGTCTTTCATGGACAAGCTCAAGGCGGCATCAGGTATGTCCACTGAAGGGAGATAGAGTGGTAGAGTGTGCGACCTAAATTTTAACGACCGCAGGAAGTATAAAATTGGAAGTACTCTTGTGGTGACCTTCCCAAGGTCGAGACGGGTGAGGCTTGGTAATGGGAACCCACTTCCGAGTGGGACCAAGCCGCAAGACCTTTTGAGGTTTCTTCTTAAAAACCCAAAAGGTGTACTGGTCCTGTAAGGACTTCGATTCTCCCTCTTATCTAGAATAAGAGACATGATAAGATATATAAACGCGGGTATGGTTTAGTGGTAGAATGTGACCTTCCCAAGGTCGAGACGGGAGTTCGATTCTCCCTACCCGCACAATTACAAAACAAAGCCAGTGGTTTGTTTTGTTTGTGCGGGTAAGAAAGTGCCCTGCGGCACTTTTGAGGGAGAATCGAAAGACTTTTCGTTGACGATTCATAGAGTCCGAAAAGTACCTGTCGATGTAATCGGCGATTCTCCCTACCAGTAAGCAAAAATGTCACATTTCACCCCCCGAGAATGCTATAATTGAGTATATGGATAAAACATCACTTTTGGCATATTCTGCCGACCGACTCAAACAGGGTGCTTCTTTAGAATCAATTAAACAAAATCTTTTATCAGTAGGCTGGACAGAAGAGGAGGCAGGGGAGGCTATCGTCGCCGGGCTTATTGCGAGCGGAGTTCCCGTACCACCAACTGGTGCGCGAAAGGGTAATGGCCGACTGTCTTCAACGGTTGAGGTCGTACTCAATTTCTTTTCATTCATCGTGCTTGTGATGGTTGCGACCGCACTTGGAATTCTCTATTACCAGATCATCAATAACTTCTTTGCTGACCCCTTAACTGCAACGAATGGTGGTGGAGTAGATACAAGCGCCATACACTATGCAATTGCCGTACTTCTCATCGGTTTTCCTATCTATGTACTTGCGCTTAAGCTTTGGTTCAAGCGTTTTGGTCAAGATGAAGAAAAAGTCGAGTCCAAGCTTACAAAGTGGCTTACCTATCTCGTGTTGCTTGCGACGGCCATCACGATGGTTGGTGATCTTGTCACCGCGCTATTCTATCTCTTGCAGGGTGAGATCACGGCACGATTTTTCCTTAAAGCACTCACAATATTCGTTATCGCCGGAGTAATATTCGGATTCTACTTCCTCGAGCGTAAGAGAGTGCAATATCATAAAGAAGTTCCAGATCAGACATTCAAACTTTTTGGGTGGGTGGTCACAGGTCTCGTGGTCGTTGCCGTGATACTAGGATTTGTGGTTGGAGGTTCACCTAAAACCGAACGTAGCAGGGGCTTTGATGCGCAGCGCGCGAGCGATCTACGCATACTTGCAAATTGCGTCAGTAATTATGCGTCGAATCAAAAAGCGCTCCCAGGGAGTTTGAGTGACCTTACCAGGAGTACGCAGTATTCTTATTGTTCAAACAACACACTTGACCCCGAGACGCGCGTGCCTTATGAATACAGCGTCACCATACCCTCTACACAGAAAGGTGCTGTGCGACAGGGAGAAATACAGCTCTGCGCAAGTTTCGCACTTGATTCAGAGAGTGAACCTAGAGACGTACCTGTCTTCGCTTACACTAATGATAAGTGGACACAGCACACCGCCGGACGTAGCTGTGATAGCGAAACCATAACACTTGAGGGTTACTCGACAGTTCCTCAAGCACCATTTCCACCTCAAGGGGTGCCAGCGCAACCAGTGTTCAACAAACAACAAAAGATGCTATAATACCCCTTACTCATTAACCGTTAATCACAAACACATGAAACCAGTTGCAATTTACACGACAGTTACTTGCAGTTACTGCAAGATGGCAAAAGACTTTTTCCAGAAAAACAACGTTGAATATCAGGAATTCGACGTAGGCACCGATCTCGCAAAACGCCAAGAGATGATCGAAAAAAGCGGACAGATGGGAGTCCCAGTTATCACTGTTGGAGGCGACATGATCGTCGGCTTCAATAAGCCTCGCTTGCAAGAGCTTCTCGGCCTCTCAGACACTCCAACTGCAGTTGCGTAAGCCAAAGCAAACCTCTATCATTACAAAAGTCCACATCGGTGGACTTTTGTTTTAGTCCCCCCCTTTTTTTCTTTAGGGACATTATTTCCTTATGAGCGTAGCGAATTAGGAAACAAGAAGTGCCCTTCTGGCCTCAATGGATAGGGATTGAGGCGGAGATGTAGTTTCGATCTTTTGTGCGCCGACTAGTGCCCCCATAGTTCAATGGATAGAACAGCTCCGTCCTGAGGTGAAGAGCGTCTTTTGGGAACCCGTCCTCGGGAGTCGCTCTGCAAGATCTTTTGAGATTTTTTCATAAAAATCCAAAGGATGTACAGCGCCTGTAAGGCGAAGATAGTGGTTCGATTGAATCGAACACGCACATAATCTAAAGTTAAGCCCCCGTAGTTCAATGGATAGAACAGCTCCGTCCTAAGGAGTAGATAGAGGTTCGATTCCTCTCGAGGGCACCAGTTGTAGCATTAAAAGATTTTTATGCTTCTTCTCGATGGCATTCTGTGTACAATCACGACGGATTAATATTTTTTTCGTGCTACTATTAATCCATGGCTATGATGACCGAAAACCCCGAGAAAGATAAGATCGATGAACTTCTCGATCTCACACGTGAGAACAATCGCATACTCCGCAGCATGCATCGCCGAATGCTATGGAGTCAAATATTCACATTCATATATTGGCTTATCATTTTGGGAGTCGCTGGTTGGTCTTTCTATATCCTGCAGCCATATATGACTAAATATATGAACACCTATCAGACTATTATGAAGCAGATAGACAGCCTCGATAAGCAAAGCAAGGCACTGCCAGCCAATATCCAAAGTGTTCTTGATAAAGTGAAATAAATAGGATATTCTAGGCCATACGGTACTTGGGTCACCGCACAAATTTTTCCTAATAGTTTGCCGAGGTTAGCTGTTTTGGTAAATAACATGAGAGAATATCGAAGTACTGTTTTTGAAGCAAAATTATAGTTATCTTGCCGAGGTAGCTCAGTTGGTAGAGCATTCGCCTGAAGAGCGAGGGGTCACCAGTTCAACCCTGGTCCTCGGCACCATATAAAAAATCCGCAACAAGCGGTTTTTTTATGGTGCCGAGGAAGAAACCTGAAAGGTTTCTAAGGGTTGAAAGGCGCAAAGTATATTGCGAATTTTTGAGCAATACTGCGTCGGGGCTGCAAGTACTTTGTAAATTCCCATTTACTTAGTAATTTGGGCCAACCCTGGTCCTCGGCACCATATAAAAAATCCGCAACAAGCGGTTTTTTTATCTGCTTAGAAATAAACCCATAGGATTGCGTAGACAAGACAGTAAGTATCCACTAAACTCAAAGTAGTCAAAAGTTTAAGGAGTCTTTGTGGAAAATCCCTATAAAGCGATGTGTGAGCAGATCATCAGTCAGCAGGTTTTCTTTGCAGCCATGACTGAAGAAGAGAAAAAAGACCCAGATGTCGCATATGCGATTCTGCGTCTTTATCACACTCGCACAGCACTCGAAAAGCTGATGGTTAAGCATGAGCGTCAGCATCCGAATCAAAACTAGCAAGTAAATCGCTGGCAAAAGTGTCAGCGATTTTATTTTGCTCCGCTACATTATATGGACTTCACTTTCAGTTCCTGCGTTCGGTCTATATCGAGCTTAGGGAGGCGGATGATAAGCAATCCGTATTTTTCTACCGCCTCTGCTCCGTCAGTGTCTATTTCGTAGGGGAGTGCGATCTCGCGTGAAAATGTTCCCCAGTAGAGCTCGCGGGTAATGTAGTGCTCATCGGGTATGCCGTGGGGAGCATTACGCTTGCCGCGAATGGTGACCGTGTCACGCGTTATAGAAATATGAAGATTCTCAGGGGTAACGCCTGCGATCATGCTCTGGATGACAAGTTCGTTGTCTGATTCATAGATATCAATGGCAAGTCCCGGCTCGTCTGACCCCTCATCTTGCTCGTCATCATTAAATTCTTCCTCTCCGGTCTCATGTTGATCATGAGTACCCTCCTGCCATCCTTCATGCTCCACTTCTTCCGCTTGCGGTGAAAAATCATCCTCAGTCACTGACTGAGTTCCGGTAAGTCTTTCTAGGAAGGATTGTTTACGCATATGTAATTATTTAAATTATATCAGACTTTTCTTTGTATTTAAATCTCGAACCTAGCTTTTGGGTGAAATATAAAGTGCGCCCGTATGGGGATATTCAACATGACTTCGTGGCGCCATGCGTTTGATCTTTTCACAGATAAGCAGTATGGCAAGAATGAACACCCACAGACCGACAAATATCTCATAAAGATATTTTCCTTCACTTACAATTATAGAGAAGTTGAAAAAGGTGTGCAATGCGATGGCACCAGTAAGCCCCAGCATTGCTGTGAGCAGCTTTCTTCCGCGGCTTTGGTAGAAAGACAGTGCAAGCATGACGCCAACAAACCCGCTCGCACCCACGTGCAGGAGTGTTGCACCGATAAATCTAAAATTACCAAGGAGGAGTGTTGCCAAGGGGTCCCCATCGCCAAGCGGGTTGATAAGAAACATGGTGTTTTCAAGTGCAGCAAAGCCCAGTGCAATGGTCATAAGGTAGATGACTGCATCAATGGGCTCATCGAAGTATTTACTGCGAAGTGCAACGATATAGATACCGAGAAACTTCAAGCTCTCCTCAGTCACAGCCCAGAGGAGCAAGAGTGCGCCGTCACTCGCAGCGATATTGGTTGCGATGTACTTTTCGATAGGGTAGGCACTCGCAGTAGCAAGCATGCCGACAAGAAAAGAGAGGATGATGAGCCCACGCGGCTCTGGGTGAAGCGCGTCTTCTTTAAGCCAGAACCAAAGCCAAAATATTGCAGGAAGTACTCCGCCAAGAAGCGCAAAGAATAGCATGTAGGGTGTTATGTCGTGGGCCATTTGGTTACGATAAGCTGCTGCGCTCTATTTGGCAGTTCTGCCCAGATCTCTTCGGTGATGAATGGCATGAACGGATGGAGAATGACAAGACTTTTCTCAAGCAGGGTAGAGAGCATGCGCTTTGCAGAATTTTGGTCATTTACGTCTTCGGTCAACAACCTCCCTTTGTTTTCCTCGATTATCTTATCGGCGAAGTTATGCCACACATAATGGTATGCCTTCTCTGCTGCAAGGTAGAAGCGGTAATTATCGATATCAACGCTGATATCTTTGATCATCGCGTCCTGCTCCCCCAGTATATTCTGATCTTCCGTAGTGAGAATGGCGGTCTTCCAGGTCACATCTCCTTCAGTCGCGGCTAACGTAAATCTCGCTACATTCCATATTTTATTTGCGAATAGTTTGTACGCCTTTATCTTGTTCTCTGCGAGGGAGAGGTCGGAGCCTGGGGTGTTGCCCACTACAAGCGCCATGCGAAGCGCGTCAGTGCCATATTTTGCAGTTAGGTCGAGGGGGTTTACAACATTGCCTTTGCTCTTACTCATCTTCTTGCCCTGAGCATCATTTACCAGTCCGTGTAAGTAGACTGTATGGAAGGGAACTTTCTTCCCCAAATATAAGCCAAAAATTATCATTCGTGGTACCCACTTGAAGATAAGGTCGTGCCCAGTTTCCATCACGTCTGTGGGGTAGTAGGTCGCGTAATCGTCTCCATCAGGATATCCCGTAACCAAGAGTGGCCATTGCCCAGAAGAGAACCATGTATCGAAGGTGTCCGAATCTTTGCGCATGGGCTTATTACACGTCCCACAGGTGGGCTGTGCATCTACGGCCGCAGCCTTGGATTCGTTGTGCTCGTCACAGAACCAAGCGGGGATAGGGATGCCCCAAACTATCTGACGAGAAATATTCCAATCCATCGTGTTCTCCATCCAGTAACGGAATATCTTCTCATAGTTGTCGGGTATGAAGCGGACTTCTTTGCGGTCGACTGCGTCGAGCGCCATCTGCGCTAGGGGTTTCATTTTTACGAACCACTGATCCTTTATCTGGGGCTCGATGACGGTGTTGCACTTGTAGCAACGTTTGATGACATGCATGTACTTCTCATCGATTTTTGTTACCAGACCTTTGCTCTCGAGTTTTGCTACTATTTTTTCTCGCGCTTCCGCTATCTTCATCCCTTCGAATTCTTGTGCTATTGGCAAAAGCTTGCCGCGCCAATCAATAATCTGCTCGACTTCAAGCCCCCATTTCTCCGCGAGCTCATAGTCGACCTGTGAATGCCATGGAGTAATGGTCATGACTCCTGTACCGAAGCTCATGTCAATTACAGGATCTTTTATGATTGTCGCCTCAAGAGGACCGTTGATCCACTCAAGAGTGAGCTTGTCACCGTGATTCCATTTTTCGTAGCGCTCATCTTCGGGGTGCATGACGACGTATTTGTCACCGAACTTAGTTTCGGGTCGAGCAGTCGCAATTTCGAATGGCCCATATTTGAAGTAATAAAGTTTAGCCGGCTCTTCGACGGTCTCAGTCTCAACATCAGAAAGGGAAGTCTGATGTTTTGAACACCAATTGATAGTGCGCTTACCGCGGTAAATATATCCATCGTCAAACATTTTAATAAATGTCTTTTGTACTTCCATGACAACTTCTGGATCAAGGGTAAATTTTTCGCGAGACCAATCACATGATGCTCCCAATGCGCGCACTTGCGCCTCCATGTTTGTCTTGTTGAGAATAGTAAAGTCATAGATCTCTTTATAGAGCGCTTGTGGGTCCATGCCGAAGCGCGATCGGCCCTCCTTCTCGAGCTTCTTCTCGTATACAACTTGCGTCTCAAATCCTGCATGGTCCGCTCCAGGTATCCATAGCGCCCTAAACCCACACATACGCTTGTACCTCGTCATGATGTCCTCAAGCGTAATAAAAAGCGCGTGCCCAGCATGCAGGTTGCCATTAGCATTCGGCGGGGGCATCACTACGGTGTGGGGCTTACGCTCCTTAGAGTCAGGTAGATTGTCTGGATTAAAAAAGCCCGAATCGAGCCATTGTTGATAGATGCGTCCTTCGGTCTCCTCCGGTTTATAGGGCGATAAAAACTTTTCATTCATTTATAGTATTTTAGCACAAAAGTCAGTATTTTCACTCGGGGTTCACTGCCTAACTGCTAAACTTCAAGCATCAAGCATTTGGGGACGATATCTGAGGAGGCTGTGGATAACAATATCAAAGTAACTTAAAGGACATGTCCTTTAGATTAGTTCGATATTTATAAAAGACATTATAAAAAACATATGAATGTCCTTTATATGGCTTTGTTGAGCACTCAAAAGATAAAACACACATTGACAAATTGTAAAGGATGAGTAGGATAAGCTCCACTAAAGAAAATTTTGAGTTCTCGCAGAAGTTAATTTACAAAAGCATATTCAAATATTAATTTTTCCTACTTATACAGCAGGAAATATTTTTACTTTTCTTTAGCCATTATTTCAATATTACTCATTATTATTTATCTTATCCGTATGAAGAATCTTTTTCTCAATCATAATAAAAAGAAAGGCATTTTGGAGACTTTTGTGGCATGGTTTATGGCCTTCTCTCTTGTGATGCAAGGATTGGGAGGACTGCCTCTTGTTGCCTTTGCGACCAACGATGCTGGCGGCACGAATGCTTCTTCGGCGGAAAACTCTTCGCAGGGTGGAAATGCTGAGCTCAATCAGCCGACTGCGAACAGTAATGAAGTTACGATCACGGAAACTTCTAGCACTGAAAAAGTTGAGAACAATAAACCTGTGGATAACTCCTCTGAGTTAAGCTCATCAAAGAACGAAGAGAAATCTCAAGGACAAGAAACTCCAGAAAATTCTTCTGGAAATTTGATCATATTACAGACATTGGCGATGAACATGAACATAAGTTCAGATGACAACGACAATGATCTTAAAAATAAGAAGCATCACAAAGTCACCATCTGCCACATTCCACCCGGAAATCCTGAGAATGAGCAGTCAATCGATGTAGATGAGGACTCAGTCACCTTTAATGCTCACATGGGTCATGGCGATAAAGTTGGACCTTGCGAGCCAGTTCCTCCTCCGACTGTCCCCCCTGAAGAAGTCAGTATAAATATCGTCGCCTCGAAGATAGTATGTGATGCAGAGTCTAAGCTTCCAAA
Organism: bacterium; assembly: GCA_043742365.1. Taxonomy (GTDB): domain Bacteria; phylum Patescibacteriota; class Minisyncoccia; order Phycocordibacterales; family UBA6899; genus MHLP01. The sequence continues at coordinate 13,015 of JAYTYM010000063.1, forward strand.
CTGGGGTATGGGCGGACAAGGTATCAAAATCACTTCAACCACTGCAACTGATTACGTAAGTTCTCACCCTGGCTGTGCGCTTACTCCAGACTGGAAGTTCCAGTGGGGATATCAAGGTGTTGGTGATGCCGGTGCATCTCTTGTTGGCGAAGCTCCAAATACTGGCACAAGCTCAACTGACTGGAAGACATTTGGTCCCACAAATGCACAAGGACAAACTTCAGTTTTAGTAAACAATGTCGATAAGACTTCTGTGGTCTGGGTACGCGAAGTACTTAAGGATGGCTACGTCCCATTTACTTTTGATTCGACCCATCAGCAGAACGACAACAACGTCAGTGCCGAAATGTACTGCCATACCGACGTTCTTAACTACGATAACTACGATTACATAAGCGTCCCTGAGGCAGGTCACACATACTACTGTGTCGCTTTTAACGCACTCAAGAAAACAACCCCACCTCCACCACCACCTACATCATGTACTGTTGACGTCGTAAGCGATACAAACGACAAGCTTGTCGGTGGCGCATACGCAACAGCAACCTACGCTTCTAATCCAAGATGGACAGCAGTTGTCCCTGGAGCTACGTGGATATGGAAAACTTTCTTTGTCGCTGATCCTACTCACGATGAGACCGCAAACTTCACCAAAGACTTCACAATCAATGGTACCGTTGCTTCTGCAACAATGACACTTGCTGCTGACAACTCTTTCAGCGCAAGCGTGAACAGCACAGTTGTTGGAAGTGATAATACTGAATTCAATTACTTTGAAGAAAATAAGCATGTCTATGATGTTGCTTCCTCTCTTCACTCTGGAATAAACACTGTTTCATTCGAAGTGAAGAACTGGGCACAGGCAGGCGGCAATGCACAGACCAACCCAGCAGGGCTTCTCTATAAGCTCCACGTCGTGTATTTAAGCGAGAACAGCAACTGCACCACACCACCACCTCCTGCAAATACACCACCAGTCATAACTTTAGTTGGTGAGAATCCGCTTGTTGTCACACAAGGATCAGTCTTCACTGACCCCGGTGCTACATCTACTGACAAGGAAGACGGAGATCTTACCTCACACATCATTGCGACCGGCACTGTCGATACTTCAGTGCTCGGAACTACAACACGCACTTACACTGTTACTGACTCAGGTGGACTTAGTGCTTCGACAACTCGTATTGTCATCGTAAAGGACATTTATCTTCCACCAATGAATTCCTGCGAAGGAGTTTATGGAAAGGTTATCTCTTCTGTTGATGGTTGGGGATTTCATTCGGACAATACCCCAGAGCACTACACAGTGTTTAGTGGTGACAATCAACCAACACACGGCGACTCACTAGATAATTCATGGGTACATGCAGATGGTCAGGGTCATAGCATTACATGGAGTCTCTCAGCTGACACCAAGACAGTTCGTGTATTTACTTCAAATGATCACGGACCATATCCAGCTGAATTTGAGGAATATAACGTCCTTGTAAGTCACGACAATGTCACGTGGTCAGTGCCACTTACCGCATCAGCAACATATGTTGGCGATATCAATAACGTTAAGGTTCATGATGGTGTGAAGGATTTCATCTCAACAACTTCATTCCGCTATGTCCGCCTCGTACAAAACGGTATCTCAGGAGCAGACTTCGAGATCGATGCGATCAAGTCCTGTGGAAAGGTGACAAACGAAGCACCGGTAATAACATTGATCGGAGAAAATCCTCTTACCGTATCTTTGAATAGCGCTTTCGTAGAGCCAGGTGCTAACGCAACTGATCTCGAAGATTGTGTGGGTATGACTCAGACAGATTGCAACAACGCACTTCATCTCGTGGCAACAGGAACTGTTGATACAAGCGTTGTGGGTTCATACTCCGTAACCTATACGGCTTACGACTCGGCTGGTCTACAGGCAACCCCAAAGACACGTATCGTTAAGGTGGTAACACAGTGCTCTGATGGTATCGACAATGATGGAGACGGACTTGTCGACTACCCACTTGATCTTGGCTGCGATAACTCCACAGACAATAATGAGAACTCAGCACCCATCATAACGGTCATCACCCCCAACCCTACAGTTGTTGTGGTCGGTGGAACGTTTACAGACCTTGGTGCAAATGCAACTGACACAGAAGATTGCATAGGCAAAACTCAGGCAGACTGCAACACCATTCTTCACCTCACAGCTACCGGCACAGTGAACACGGGCGTCGTTGGCACATACACGATCACTTACAATGCAACTGATTCAAAGAATCTCGCTGCAGCGCCAAAGACACGAACCGTAAATGTGGTGAGTGCCCCCGGTTGTACTGTTAACTGTGGCGGTGTGACAAATACACCCCCTGTCATCACCCTCATTGGCGCCAACCCACTTGTCGTACACATCAACACGACATTTGTTAACCCCGGTGCAAATGCAACGGATACAGAAGACTGCGTAGGCAAGACACAGGCACAGTGCAACACTCTGCTTCATCTCACTGCGACAGGAACTGTCGATACGACGAATGTTGGTAACTATGTCATCACTTACACTGCTACAGACTCGCAGAACCTTGCCGCAACCCCTGTTGCGCGCACCGTGAAGGTTGAGTCCGCATGTTCTGACGGTATCGATAATGACGGCGACGGAAAGATAGATTTCCCAAATGACGCTGGTTGTACAACTCCTAACGATGACTCCGAGAATCAAAAGCCGGTTATCACTCTAATAGGAGATGTCGTGATGCAGCTTGTCGTCGGTACTCCATTCACAGATCCAAGTGCGACTGTCGCTGATCCTGAGGAGGGAAATATCACCAACAAACTCGTCGCTAGCGGTACAGTCGATCAAAATACTGTCGGTACATACACAATCACTTACAACGCAACCGACTCACAGAATCTCGCTGCAACACCCGTCACTCGCACGGTGAATGTTGTGAGCGGTGGCTGCACCTCGAATTGTGGCGGAGGCGGTGGCTCGGGCAACGCTCGACCGATCATAACTGTGCTTGGCGAGAATCCTCTTTCGGTCACGCAGAATACTGTATTCACTGATCCAGGTGCAACTGCATTTGATACGGAAGATGGAAATATCACACCAAAAATAGTAGCTACAGGCACTGTCAACACCGCAGTCTTGGGTACATACACCATTACGTACGATGTCTCTGATTCACAAAACCTTCCTGCACAGCAGAAGTCTCGCGTTGTGAATGTCGGGGTCGCAGGTAACCCAGGTTGTACTTCAAACTGTGGCGGCGGAGGCGGAGGGGGAGGCGGCGGTTCACCATCGCTTTCTATAATCAACGAGAAGCTCACCGTAACAGGCACAACAACAGTTACCGTTACGTGGGATACCAATCTCGCAGCTGACAGCCGTGTTGTATATGGTTTGAACTCAGTTCCTACACTTGCGACTCCTCCTTACTACGGCTACCAAATAACGACCGCAACCGACACTACGCTTACACTGAAGCACACCATGGTCATAAGTGGCATTCCTTCAGCTATCGCTACATACTTCCGTCCGGTCTCAAGCGTAAGCTCGCTTACTGCAACGGGCATCGAGCTCACACGTCAGCCTGATGCTGTAGTCGGTGGTGCATGCGAATACCTGAAAGAATACATGCGCCTTGGTATCAACAACAATCCAACCGAGGTAACAAAGCTTCAGCTTTTCTTAAAGAATTTTGAAGGCTACACCGATCTCGCTGTCACTGGATTCTTCGACATTACAACCGATCGCGCAGTCCGTGGCTTCCAAGATAAGTACAAAACTGATGTGCTTGACCCATGGGATCTTCCTGGAAACACCGGTTACGTGTACTACACGACAAAGAAGAAGGTCAATGAGATCTATTGTCAGCGCGCATTCCCACTCAACACTACTCAGCTCGCAGAGATCGCTTCTTTCCGTGAATTGATCGCTCAAATCAATGCACAAAGCACAGCAGCCCCAACACTTCCTTTGGTTGGTATCAACAGAGGAGAGGGTAGTACGCAGGGAACTGTCGCGGGTGCTTCAACGGTTAGGGATTCTGGAAATGTGAAGCCTTTCGAGGGCGTAACCATAAGTGACGTACCGGGTGCTCAAACAGCTACTGAGACAGATAACCGCGGACACATTGCGCTCTCTGACCTCTTGGCTATTCCTTCGAGTATGTCGGGTGAGCTTGGCGAGAATAATGGCACAGCAACGGACGCAGACGCTGGCGTGGTGGCAGGTGCAAGCACCAGCAAGCAGGGTATTGCAGCGGTTATAGACTCACTTGCACTCCGTACGCACCTTACTCCACTCCAGGTCATTCTCGTCCTTCTACTCTTACTTTTGGCGATCGGAAGTGCTCTCTTTTTCGGACTCACAAAGGGACCTGAGGTTAAATCGGTGCACATGAATATCGACTCCAACAACTAATAGCTATCGACGGTAGTATTCCGAGATAACAAAACGCCTCCACATGGAGGCGTTTTGTTTGTATGTAAATATTTTATGGATTCATTATGCGAGCTTCCAGTTGCCGCGCGCAACGAGCGCACTGGGGTTAGCTGAGGCATGCCCGAAATATCCTGCAATCG
>JAYTYM010000064.1:0-6348 GCA_043742365.1 bacterium
TGCCGTTCCTGAGAATTATATGAGAGTATTTTGTCCGTCCGGGGCGATTGGTTTCCGTGCTGCTTGCGTTATGTGTCATGCGTTCTGTTTCTGACTCAAGTCCGCTTACTTGCTTGAAGCCACCTACGATGACGCCGTCGATCTCAAGATTGAAACGGTTTGAGAGATTAAAATCACCTTGGGTCTTCAACTTCATGTGCTCCTCGCCCCTGGGCTCTAACGCGAGCGCTATAGCTGAACGAGCAAGGCCAAATGCGAGTGCAAAATGTGATGCAGCATAGGCCTTTTTTGCATCCGCGAGATGTAGCTTCGCATTATCAAGTGGAATACCTGCTGCTGTTGTGCCCGAATCCGCACTTATTTGATTGTCCTTTATTTCGCTCTGCTTCGAATGTCCTGTGTCCATAGCGTTTCCTGGCTGCTTTACGATGACGCCCTTTGCAAGCGTCGCAACGCCCGTGGTGGCGTTTGTTTGGTCATTTTCTTTTATCATGGCCTGAACTGTCCCTCCTGGGCTCGCGCTGACATTAAGCGTCGCGGATTTTCCTGAGGGTAATCCAAGTCCTTGTGAAGCATGTGCTATTGCAACTTCTGCATGCGCTATTTCTGTTGCCGCTCTCACCTTAATGTCTTTATCGTTATCTGCATTCTCAATGACTGTCTCCTGCAACTTTACTTGTGCATCTGCTACTGCGCCCGAAATAAGGCTGTCGCTATTGTTGCAATCACCACCGCCCTTACGCGTCTCGGATGAGTCGTCACAATCTTTAGCTGGAGTACCTGAGGCCATGCGCGTGAGTGTTATTTCGCCTGGGTGATGTCTCCCAGCGACTTGTCCGAGCAAGAAGAGATGCTTTTGGGTCTTGTTGTCGACACTTTCGAGGAGTCGTGCGACATCAGCATCATTTGAATCACCCTTAATTTGAGCGAGGCGATCTTTAAGTCGTACCTGTGCTTGGGTGTAATTGGTTACGGCCGTTATTAGTCCTGAAGAACTATTTGGCTCTGACTCTTCGACCGCAAGTATCTCTGCAGCTTTTTCATTGGTGATAGAAAGCTCAAGTTCGGCTTTTGCTATCGTGTTGAAAGTAAATATTCGTTCGATACCACGTTTCCATTCTTTGAAGAAGTAGTAGTGGCTTGAGGGAAGAGTTCCCACATTCTCGACCCCAAGATCGGTGATACTTATCGAGGATGTCGAGGTGACATCAGCTTCTTCTCCATCAACTACGTGTGCTTGTGCTGATAATACAAACCCAAATGCGAGCATACCCGTAAGGGTAGCGACGATAATTTTATTCATAAATAAAAGTATAGCATAGCAATAAATTAAGTACTGCCTTCAAGCGAGCTCAGCTTTTCAGGTAAGAAATATTTAGGTATAAAGGAGTGATGGAAAAACGATACTGGTGGAAAGAGGCGAAGATCTATGAGCTGTATGTGGATAAATTTGCAACAGACTTCAAGGGACTCGCGTCACGCATGGACTATCTGAAGCAGCTCGGAGTGAATACGCTCCATATTCTTCCGCACTATCCATCGCCGATGGCAGATGATGGTTATGATATCAAGGACTATCGCGGTGTGCGCCCTGAGCTCGGCACACTCGAGGACATGAAAGAGACAATTGGTGCTGCCCGCGAGCGTGGAATCCACATAATCCTCGACATGGTCCTCAATCACGTGTCGGTTGAGCATCCATGGTTCATCGAAGCTCGTTCATCAAAGTCTAACCCAAAGCGCAATTTTTTCTTGTGGAGTGATACAGGCGCAGAATATAAAGATGCACTTAACGCTTTCCCTGATATTAAGCCAAAAAATTGGATTGCAAATCCGGAAACGGAGGATTTTTATTTTGCCACATTCTACCCCGAGCAACCGGACCTTAATTGGGATAACCCTGAGGTAGTTGAGGCAATGATAGCGAACATGGATTTTTGGGCAGACCTCGGAGTTGATGGATTTCGTCTCGATGCCGCATGTTTTCTTATCAAGCGCGATGGGACGTCGTGCAAAGGTCTCCCTGAAACACACGCAATGATAAAGCGTATCCGTAAGCATCTTGATGATAAATATCCACGCGGTGTCATTCTTCTGGGTGAGGCGGCACAAAGCGTAGAAGAAACAATGGTGTATTTCGGGGATGGGGATGAATGCCATATGATGTATCATTTTCCGCTTATGGCAGAAATGTGGCGTGCGCTACAAGGGGGTGATGATAGTGCAGTAAGAGAAATGATCACAACTTCATTTGCAATACCTGAGAACTGCCAATGGGGAGTATTTCTGCGTAATCACGATGAGATAGAGCTGCGCTTCCTACCTTCACAGGAAGTCCGCTCTTCTCTGCTTGCATTTATGGATCCCAAACGAGAATACATGTTCAACAAAGGGCAAGCGACCTCGAAGCGTATTGCGAGTATCTTTGATAACGATGAGTCGATAATTAATGCATTCAAACTCCTGTACTCCACCCCCGGCGCCCCCATTATGTACTATGGTGATGAAATAGGTCAGAAGAATTTGCCTCTGCGCGCAGGGGTGACCGATACGCGCAAATATGTACGCGGAGATTTTGACTGGAAAGAAGCAGGGCGACAGATGGGTGATTCTGACTCACTCTTGTCACGGACGGCAAAGATCATCACGCACGCAAAACAAGATACAATATAGACGTGGCATCCGGTATCGACGTTGTGGTGCTGTCGAGTGCCGCGGGGCATGATGTTGTCACTCAGGCTGGTGGATGAACTTGAACTTACTTTTTCATGCAATAAATTACTCTGAAAATGAATATAGGTAAAGAGAAAACAAGCTCGCTGATTATTCATCATAAAGTCAACGCCTACAAGGTATACTTTGCTTATGTTACAGAAAAGACAATTTTTTACAGAAAAGAACATCCACCTCGTTTTTGAGATCAGTCTTATATTCAAGGCGATATTTGCATCGCTCGAGATACTCTCTGGTGTGCTCGTCTACGTCATAAGCCCCACCGTGCTTTCACGTTTTCTCATCTCACTTACCGAGAGCGACCTTTTTGATACAAAACCAGACGCACTGGTGACTTATCTTACGCGCACAGCAGAGAGCATCTCTATTGGATCGACTCATTTTGCTGCATTTTATCTACTCAGCCATGGTGCAGTAAAATTGTTTCTCATAATCGGGTTACTACAGAAGAAGCTGTGGTTCTATCCCGCGTCTATGGCGGTATTTGGCGTGTTCATTGTTTATCAACTCTATCGATTCAGCTACACACATTCGTCGTGGCTGTTAGTGCTCACAATTCTCGATATTGTCGTTATATGGCTTACATGGCACGAGTACAATTTTTTGAAACGAACGAAAATATGGAGATAGTACAACACGATACACATATGAACATACACACAAAAATCACCGTAAATGACAAGATGCAAAAGAATTATCGCTATGTGCGAAGCGAACCGGCAGGGAAAAATTTTGCAACAGAGTTCAAACCCGACCTCACTCCAAAGCAAATGCTTACGCTTGGGGTATTCGGTGGCAAATATATGACCGACTGCAAAAATGAATTTCCAGAGGCATGGTTTGCGAGCGCAAAGCTTTCACCTCTGCACTACGATAAGTCACTTAACTTTTTTGGCGTGCGTGCGAGTCAGCCACTCTCGGTGTGGCGTGAAAATGGATGGATCAATGAAGAGCACGATCCGCGCGGTTGGTTCCAATGGTATTGTCGTTACTATATGGGAAGACGAATACCCAGCGAAGATATGCGCCAGATAAAGAGATGGAAAGCAATAACGCGACACATCGCACAACTCTCTCATTCATGCAGGGTCGGTGATATATTTTGTCGACCACGTCAGCGGCAGGCGATACTGCACTGGGCTTACGACAGTCGCAAGCTCTGAGCAAACACTCAAACTTATAAACAAAGATGCTCCGTATTATGCGGAGCATCTTTGTACTTTATTTCTAAGGCCCCACAGGCTTTCAGATATTACTTATTGCTATTGTTGCTGTTGTTAGAATTGTTCGCATGTCGCGCTTCGCCGCCTTTGCGCCCCGCTTCGCGCGCCTCTTCTGAGGTGAATTCATGAGCTGTTCCTTTTTCGTGGGCCGCTTTGCCACCCTCACTCGCTATCTCACGTTGGCGGTCTTCATCCATAGAGGCAAATCCGCGTTTGCTCGTTCGGCTTCCGCTCGCACCCATGCTTTTGTTGCTCGTACTTTTACGATCATCCTTGTCATTGTCCATATGATTTATGATTTACTTGATAAGCCATCATTCTATACGGAGCACATTAAGGGAATATGAATTAGTCGAGTATCGCTTCGGCGAGGCCATATTTAATAAGTTTGTCAGGGGTGAGCAGTGTGTGTGATCTCATCAGTTTCATTACTTGCTGAAGCGAAAGGTTGGAATGCTCGGCAATAATGCTCGCATATTGCTTGTCTTTGATCCGATCTTCTTTAACCATGGCGTCCATCTCTTCTGCTGTGTAGCGCTTGCCACTGTCGAATGTTCTACCAGAAAGATGAAGGAGAAGGGTGGTGTGTTTTGTCACGTAGCGCTTTTGCCCAGCTAAGAATATAAGTATTCCAGATGCATCAACATCGCCTGCGGCAATGGTTGTGATGGCTGCATGAAGTATGGAGCGAACAGAATCATAAAAGCTGAGCGCAGTGCCCGTCCCACCACCCGCCGAGGTAACAACAAGATATAGCTCTTCCTCTGGGTAGTTAACCAAGCCTTCTTTGATGAGATTAATAATGCGCTCATTAGCGCCGTAGTTCACGTTACCAAAATACTCCATGGTTCTGCCGGGGGAAAAGCCAGGGCGGGTGACGCTCTGTTTAAAGTACGAACTTTTTTCGACGGTAACGCTCGGCAAAATTATACTAGGAGAAGTTTGGGTGATCATGATTAATTGATGAATTATTAAGAAATGATGAAGTTCACCTTATAGGAATCGCATGTAGTTATCAAGCACAGCAATAGCAACGTTTAAATGCTTTCTTCATGAAATTTAGCGTAAGAATAGGCTTCATATTCTGGCTCATGTATTTATATTTAATTTATAAATAAAAAAATTAACAAGGAGATAAATTTGAGCAGCAGCGCACGAGATGAATCGAGCACAGTGATCTCAGTGAATTTGAGATGAAATGCAAACTTCATCTATTCTCCTCGCGTGTCATGTTTATATGTGGAGAAAATATGCAAAGTTTACCTGACGTTTCCTTGCTTAAGAGAGTGCATGCACTAGGAGAGGCACTGTCATCCTCGACACAGCTTTCGTTTGATGAGCGTAGTGCTTTGTTGTTTTCACGTGAGTCGAAGGCGACGATACATCATACGCGTGAGGCATATCGAGAACTAAAGAAACGCGCGACGAATACACTTCAGTCTACTCAGGGTATAGAGTCGCTTCTTGATAACTTCCCTTATATTGTTGAGAGTGCGCTTTCGGAACTATTGGAAGAGTGGGAATCAAAAGAGACCATGCGTATCCCGCAGTCTCGCGATGACGCAGGTAAACGATATCCTCGCGCGTACAACATCGCACGCGCACTTATCGAGGAGACGCATGGTGTGATCGACAGAGAGGTCGTTGTGGAATTTCTAGAAACGTATCAGTGGCAAGCTCCACTCTCGGTGCGAGAACTTGATATCTTTCCGAATATGCTCCGGTATGTGCTCGCCGAAGAAGTCTTGCGAGTGATAGAGGCAACACTTGCAACGTTCGCCGAGGTCGAAGATGCTGAGCGATGGTTCGTTCGCATTCTCGCCATAATTAAGAAAAAGGAGCATACATTGGCACTTACGAACGTCACCACTCAGCTTGCGCTGCTTTATAAGATCGTGCCAATACACTTTAGTTCACACTTACTCCAGCGCATCTCGCAGTCGGGTCGCGAACGAGACTTGCGTATCGTGAGTAAGTGGTTGAAGCTCACTCTTGCGAGGCAGGGCGAAGGACATATGCATTTGGCTGATCAGATCACATGGCTTGAGCGCAAGCGCGCCTCTGATATTAATGCCGCTATTTCAAGCCTACGTTGGTTAGTGCAAATGCGTTGGGACAAGATCTCATCCTCACTAAATGCTGTTGATAGAATGCTGGCTCGCGATCCAATGGGAGTTTTTGCCGCTCTTTCAGATGAAACGCGCGGACTGTATCGGCGCACCGTGGTGCGCATTGCCGATCGCACCGGAGTGCACGATGTCGAAGTTGCACGTGAAGCGGTCCGACTTGCTCGAGCGCAGCGCGAAGAAAAAACAAAACTTGCATTGCGCCGCTCTTCTCATGTCGGGTATTTTCTTATCGACGAGGGAGTTACCTTGCTTGAACGCATGCT
>JAYTYM010000065.1:0-35910 GCA_043742365.1 bacterium
GCACAGATCGGTGATCCGACAGGTAAAAATAAAACCCGACCAGAGTTAGAACAGTCAGCCATTGAGGCAAATATGCAAACCTACCTCGACCAAGTAGGAAAAATACTCAAACTCGAGCCGGAATTTTTCTCATGGATACGTAATTCAGACTGGTTCACCACCATTACCGACCTTGAGCTGCCAAATGATTACAAAGTAAGCATGGATGTCACCATGCCTGGTGGAGGAAAAACAGAGCATATCGCATTTGACCCAAACTCATTTGTTGGTAAGGCTGTTGTTTTCGAAGAGACACGCATGCAGAAAAAGCTCGGCGTCAAACAGATCTCGGTTGTCACAATGCGAAGTTTATTGTGGGGGCTCAAGCATATTACTCTCGCCCAGCTTATCGAGCGCGATATGTTTCAAAAAAGAATTAATGATGGAGAAAGTCTTTTTATGCACGAGATGCTCTACCCAGTGTTTCAAGGTATCGACTCAGATCTTCTTGCACAGGTATACGGTTCTTGTGACCTTGAGGTCGGCGGCACTGACCAAACATTCAATATGTTGATGGGAAGAAAAATAATGGAAACAAATAAGCGCGAACCTCAAGCGGTGCTCGCATTTGAGCTTTTGGTCGGCGTTGATGGTAAAGAAAAAATGTCCAAATCATTGGATAATTATGTGTCGATAGTAGACACTCCAACTGATATGTTCGGAAAACTCATGAGTATTCCTGATCACGTCATACCTGAGTACCTCTCACTTGCGACATTCACACCTACGCTAGAAATAAAAACCATAAGCCGGGACCTTCTATCAGGAAAAGCACACCCAAAAGAGGTAAAAATGGACCTCGCTCAGCAGGTGGTTGAGATCTATCATGGTCGAGAAGTTGGTCTACGTGCTCGCGAGGGATTTGTGAACACATTCTCCAAAAAAGAGATACCCGAAGATATTTTGTCTGTAATAAGCAAAAAAAATACACTACTTGTCGATGTGCTCCTGGAAGCCAAACTTGTCGCGTCGAAAGGAGAGTTTCGCAGGCTCATAGAAGAGGGAGCGATACGCGACGATGGGGTCACTAAAATAACCGACACAATGAGTGTAGTAAACAAAGACACTGTGCTCAAGATAGGAAAACACCGATTTATAAAAATTGTGATCGAGTGAGATTAAAAATAAGACCCACGGTTTCCCGTGGGTCTTATTTTTTAAACGACGTCGTCAATGAGAGGGTCTATCTCTCCGTCGATCGCTGCGAGTGCAATATCGTCATCGAGAATGTCATCTTTTACATCATCGAGAATATCATCGCTTTCAAATGCATCAGGATCAAACTCACCATCAGTCGATATGATATCGTCAGGTGGCACAATTGCTCCCGCTAGTATGTCATCAACCATAATGAACAATATTTGTTTATAATATTACGGTCCGCATGCACTTCAAGCGAACATTCCCCATATGTATCACAACTGCACCACCACACGCAAGTATTAAAAACCGACACTGGAAAAGCTTTTATTTACGGCTACGAACCTCATTATATTTTGCCCCTGCTAAGGCAGTAAGACCGAGCGCTATAGCGTCATACTCATCATCGAGCATTTTCTTTTCTGGAAACTTAATAAGTTTCTCTACCATTTTCATGACTTGTTCTTTAGAGGCACGACCATAACCAGTAAGGGCAATTTTTATCGCAAGTGGATTGTATTCAACCAATGAAACACTCAAAGACCCCGCAAGGTATATAAGCATTCCCCGCACTTCTGCGACGCGAAGTGCAGTTTTTGCATTATTTGTAAAATAGAGCTCTTCGATAGCAATGGTGTCTGGATGAAATTCTTTGACGATGCGAGTTACCTCCATCCCTACTGTGAGTAGTCGTAAACTAAATTCGTCTTTGCTTGAGGTTTCAATGCACGAAGAATAGAGTAGGGTTGCACTCGAGGCTGTGCCATCAAGCATGGCTACTCCACAGCGGCCAAATCCGGGATCTATTGCGAGCACTTTCATATACTTATTGTACCACTTACGTTTATGGGGCCGGAGGAGCTAGTCTGCATTTGTGTAGACATCCTGCACCTCATCATTCGCCTCGAGCTCTTCTATGATCGTGGAAAGGATCGCCCCGTCGTTATCTGAAAGCGGCATGGTCATATTTGGTACCCACTCATCGTTTGTCTTAGTGAATGCCCACGAGGCAGCACCTTGTGCTGCGAGGGATCCGCCATTTTTTGCGAGGATGTGTTTTATTTCTTGCGCAGCTTTGTTTCGGTTGCCGGTAAATGCTTCGATAATAAGAGCGCAACCACCAGGACCATATCCCTCATAAGTCAGTGCCTCCATTGTTTCTGCTTCTCCACCCGCACCTTTCTTCACCGCGCGCTCTATGGTGTCCTTGGGCATATTCTCTTTCTTTGCTTTTTCGATAAGCATGCGAAGTCCAGGAGAATTTACATCACCATTTGCTTTGCGCGCCTCTGTCGCAATAAGACTTCCCAGCTTACCGAAGACTTTCGACTTCTTGGCATCCTCAGCTCCCTTTTGTCGCTTTATTTGTGCCCATTTACTATGTCCAGACATAAAAAATATTCAAAATAATATACTAATAATCCTATAACAACTTATCCTGACTCTCCTCTGTGTAAGCAAACCCCAGATGTTCGTAGGCTTTCTTGGTTGCAATACGACCGCGTTGTGTGCGCTCTAATAATCCAAGTTTGAGAAGATAGGGTTCATACACCTCTTCAATGGTCGCCTGCTCTTCTGATGTTGCCGCTGCGACTGTGCCCAATCCAACTGGGCCGCCGGCAAACTTCTCGATCAAAATTGTAAGCATGTGACGGTCTGGTTGTGAAAGTCCTATCTCATCGATCTCTAAAAGGCGCAATGCTTCTTTGACGGCACCCTCATCGAGCGCAACTTTCCCGACTTGGGCAAAATCACGCGCGCGTTTAAGAAAATAATTGGCAGTGCGTGGTGTAAAGCGACTTCTCTTTGCAATTTCTCTTGCAGCACCTTCAGCAAGAGGAACACCAAGAATATGTGCAGAGCGATGGAGTATGTCTTCAATTTCTCCTTCTGTATAGAACTCAAGACGAAATACACCCCCAGAAAAGCGTGAACGTAGAGGCGCAGAGAGAAGTGCAATGCGCGTAGTAGCTGCGATGAGCGTGAAAGGCGGTAGTTCGAGTTGTATCGTTCGAGCTGATGGACCTTTACCGATGATGATATCAAGTACCCCTGACTCCATCGCAGGATAAAGCACTTCCTCGACCATTTTATTCAGGCGATGTATCTCGTCGATAAAAAGTATATCTCCCGCACTTAAGTTCGTAAGTATTGAAGCGAGGTCACCAACTTTCTCTATGGCAGGACCAGACGTGCTTTTCAGTTGGGCGTTTGTTTCCTTCGCGATCAAATGTGCAAGCGTGGTCTTGCCTAATCCAGGGGGTCCATAAAAGAGTAGGTGTTCAGGTGGATGTGCCCGCTCTTTCGCAGCCGCAAGAAGAATTTCTAGGTTTTGTTTGATGTGACTCTGTCCAATGTAATCGTCCCATGTACTCGGGCGCAGACGCTGATCAAGAAATAACCCATCATTTATAGGCGTTTCTCTGTCATTTACTAATGCTTTATTATCTGAGGTATTATTGTTACTTGACATAAATAATGGTTATGCTACACTGCCTATCAGCAACGGAAATTGGTGCAATGTTCACAAAACAAAGCGAGACCGATTTCTTTCTCACTCAGTATGCCACGATGAATACTCTTTCGAAAGAGGGAAGTACTCTTCTTGTTTTTACAGAAAACTGAAACAAAAGTGAGATAAAGCAAAATCACTTGACAACAATTTAAAAACGTGATAGAGTGATGTCATAGAGATCTTCACAAAAAACAGGAGACGATATCTCAAGAATGTCACCCTTCAAACTACTAAGGCCCCACAGGCTTCCATGATGTATCTCCAAGGATTCCTTGGTTACCACCCCGTGTGCGTATACTGACGATCCCCTTAGGAATGCTTTTAACTCTCGGCATTATTGTCGACAGTAGTTGTTTGAAGGGTTACGCGCTGGAGATGATTTTTGTCTTGAAGAAGAAAAGAAGAAGACTGTTGATATGTCTTGTAAATTGAATTGAGGGTAGGTTTAAACAACAGCTTTATTACCTTCTCTCCATTCAATCGGCAAGATAATGAGATGACAAAAAACCCGCCTATGGTGGGTTTTTTGTATTCTCATCACCCCACACGAGCACATTGTTAATTCTGCTCATTAATTAAGCCAAATTTTTACGCAGTACAAAGTCGTGGACTGAAAAAGGTTGCGGGGCTGTATGTGTGGGTACTGTCTCGAAATTTTTGAAGGAATGACGCCAAATGCGCAAAATCCGCCTTAATTATCGTCCTTCATCGAAACCGACAGCGCGCTCTATTTCCGAAAGCGTCGTCACTCCATTCATCGTCTTCACTATTCCATCTTGACGCATATCAAGAATTCCTTGAGGTTTTGCAGCTTCTTTTATTTCGCGCTCACTTGGATTCTCACGAAGTATTGCTTCAATAGCTCTATCCATAAGTATGCCCTCATATATAGACACACGGCCCTTATAGCCCGTGAAAGAGCACTTCTCGCAACCAACAGGCCGCCAGATCTTTTCTTTTATAATGAGCTTTGGTCTGAATTTGATTATCTCCGGTAATTCACGAGCCAACACCTCGGCCTCTTTGCCTTCTGGAACATATTCTTCTTTGCAGTACACGCAGAGTCTGCGCACAAGGCGCTGCCCGATGGCGATATTTAACGCTGAGCTGATGATCTTTGGGTTCACACCGATATCAATGAGACGCGGAATTGCGCCAGCGGCGTTATTGGTATGAAGTGTCGAAAAGACCAAGTGTCCTGTAAGTGCCGAGTCGATAGCAACTGATGCGGTTTCTTCATCGCGGATTTCACCAACCATGATGACGTCAGGGTCCTGACGCACAGCTGCACGCAACCCATGACTAAAATCGTAGCCCTTATCGTGATCAACTTGAGTTTGTGATATTCCATCAAGGTGATACTCGATAGGATCTTCGATGGTGATGATCTTTATTTGTGGACTACGAAGTTTTTTCAAACATGCATAGAGTGTGGTTGTTTTTCCTGAACCCGTCGGCCCCGTTGTCAAAACAAGACCATTGGGTTTACCTATTTGGTCAACCATAATTTGATAGAAATACTCGTCCATGCCAAGTTCTTCAAGCGGAACGGAAATAGACTTAGGGTTCAAGATACGCATAACTACTGATTCAGCATATGCAGCAGGAAGTATTGAGGTACGGACCTCGACATCGATACCTTGGATCTTAATGGTGAAGCGTCCATCCTGTGCCTCATGGGTGAGGTTCAGCTTCACGCCAGCGAGGAGTTTGATGCGCGCGAGTACACGGCGATAATTCGCGTGAGTGAGATCAACGACATTCTGCAGAATTCCATCGAGACGGTATCGCACCCGAACGATCTCATGTTCTGGTTCAATGTGCACATCAGAGACGTTGGTCGCAACTGCGCCACCCATGATGATCTCAACGACACTAGATATTGAGTGGGCATCTCCTGAGGCTATCGCACCCTCAACCACCGCCTTTACGTCTGCGATGTTTTTGATGACAGAAACATATTTCTGCATCGTTTCTTCTGAAACCGACATTACACCCGCAGTCTCTGCCTTGGCGTTCGATACTTCTTTGTAAACATCCCAGGCTTTTGCGATTCCGAATTCGGAAGCGATAAACACACTTACAGTAAAACCTTGTCGCTTAAGCTCTTCAAGTACATTAGTTACCTTTGGGTTGTTTGGGGTTTGTACCGCCATGCTCACCTGGTGCTGATTCATTTGATAGACTACAATCTTTGATTCGCGCGCCACTGGTTCAGGGATTAGCCTGATTGCACCGTTATCTATGATCAATCTCGAGAGATCCACATAAGGCAGTTCATAACGCTCCGAAAGGATCTGGGCAAGTGCCTCCGCCTCCTTTTGGTGCATTTCATTAAAATACTTTGCTTCTTTATCGTCGTTAAAATGAGTCATTTGTTACATATTCTACCCCTTGAGCCCTGCTTCCACAAGGCAAAAAACTTTAGCTGTAAAATAATTGACAAAAGAATTAAATAGTGTATAATTCAAACTATGAAAACGTGGAAAAATTATTTTTCGCATCTCGGCATGTTGGTAATCCTTGCACTGGGAGTTGTTTTAACACCCGTGGTGGCGTTGGCCTCTCAGGCAGCACCATTTGCCGCAACAAAAGCTCCAACATTTATCACTGAGAAAAGCGCAAGATTGAACGGTGCAGTCAATCCCAATGAAATGCCCGACACTTATCAGTGGTATGAATGGGGCGTAGTTGGACGCGCTGATGTCGTATACGAGACTCGTCATACACAAATGTGGAGTGGAACTCAAATGCTCGATACCAGCGCAGACCTTACTGGGCTAGCGCCAACAGAGCAGTATTTTTTTCGTCAAATCGCTGAGAATAGTCGCGGTAAAGATGTCGGACAAACAACCTACTTCACTACTAAGGCGTTACCGAACCCCATTGATCCAATAATTATCGTTCAAACCAATGCACCCGATTCAATTAATGACACGAGTGCAGTGTTAAAGGGGTACATCAGTCCACATGGAAACACGACAGCAAAATATTGGTTCCAATGGGGAGCGACAAGCAGGCTTGAAAATGAGACCAATCACAATGGTTGGGGTACTGATTCGGGTACTGTGCAGATAAGCATCACCGCTCTAACGCCAGGAACTAATTATTACTACAGGATGGTTGGAGAAAATTCTCAGGGTGTGGTTTATGGAGCAACAAAAGGATTTATTACAACGGGTATCACGCCACCACCACCTGAAACTGTCCGCAGTCAGAGTGTTACACAGCCACAAGCTCAAGGAGATGGTGTCACTCGAAAAATAACCACCAATGGTCAAACTGCAACGCAAGACAGTAGTCTACCAGGAGGAAACACTTCGCGACCAGGTGACTTCTTCGGATTAGGGAATTTGTTCAATAAAAAAGCAACTACACCAACTACTCCAACTACGTCGTCTACAAACACCACAAAAACAAGCGCCAGTACGCAGACCAACAATACGAACCAACTCGCTGCCGCTGGTGCT
This sequence comes from bacterium, assembly GCA_043742365.1. GTDB lineage: Bacteria > Patescibacteriota > Minisyncoccia > Phycocordibacterales > UBA6899 > MHLP01. Next base: position 7,165 of record JAYTYM010000065.1, read on the forward strand.
GCCACTCCACTCGGAACATTTTGGAACACACTGACAGGTAAAAAATCAGTCGAGGTGACTATTCAGAAAATAGGCCCAGATAAAGTTCCTTCGCACACCGCAGTAGAGTATCGCGTTACATATGCATATCGCTTAAATACACTTGCGACGAACGCCAAGCTCAAGATAATTCTTCCCGCGAATGTAGTCTATATCGGGGATAATACTGTTAATGAACTTCTCCTTGAAGAAGGAGCTGGTCCTGAGCGTACATATGACCTTCCCATTGGCAGACTAGAGAATGGATCGACACGAACCATAAGCATTCTCGGGATGACCACAGGAGATGCAAATGGAACTTTCCCAGACGCACGCGTGCACATGGAATACATCGACGCTGCAGGTGTACTCCAGGTGGTGGGCACTGGAGCGGCTACTCAGGCCACAAAGGAGACTGCATCTGTGGGCGCATCCTCATTCAGCATCCTCCCAAGCTCGTTCTTCGGCTGGTTGCTGTACGTACTTATAATCATCGGAATCATCATCGGCTTACGAAAGGCCAAGGCGTATTATCTTCAACGCAAACAAGAGATCGAAGCCGAGAAATCTGCTGCGGGAGGTAATGAGCGACAAACATTTCCTACTGGACAGCCAGCATAAAAACCTTGGAGTGTAATATTCTCCAAGGTTTTTTGCTATGCTAATATGAGGAAGAGATGGAACAACAGATAAAAAGCATAACCGAACTCGATGAATATGCAGGAATGTTTATCAGCGGGTTAGTAAGGCAAGCAGGACATGCTACGGTAATAGGGCTTTCTGGGGAACTTGGTTCCGGTAAGACCGCTTTTACAAAAGTACTCGCGAAGAAACTAGGTATAGACGAGGAAGTATCATCGCCCACATTTGTTATTGCAAAATTCTACGCTCTCAAAGATAAGCAATGGAGCCGTTTGGTACACATGGATGCCTATCGCATTGAGCATCCTGATGAACTCCGCGCACTCAAGTGGGATGAGCTCGCTCACGACCCCAAGAACCTTATCATGATAGAGTGGCCAGAACTTATGAAAGAGTCATTTCCAAAATATGCAACCACACTATGCTTTAAATTCATCAATGACACAGTCCGCTCGATAACAAGTAATACAATATGAGCAGCCGCATAAGATTTTTTCGAGAAGCAGAACCAGCGAAAATAACTCGGGAATTTTTGACGAGCCATAATATAAAGAATTTCATACGCGAACGTTCACCCTCGACGGTGGCACAAGGTGAGGAGCCTTATGGTTTTGATATATTTGTTCTACGCGATGAAGACCTCGCGGATGCATGGAAACTCCTTGCCTATGAATTCGGCGAAGAATGGGGTGAAACGAAGCCTTAAGGGAATCCATTCTTATGGGGGCTTCGTTGCAAGACCTTTTCAAATTTTTTCATAAAAATCGAAAAGGTGTACAGCCCCTGTAAGGGGAGGGAAGCCCTAGGGAAGCCTTTTTTGTGGCCGACCTAAAATTTAACGACTGCAAGGCGTATAAATTTGGAAGTGCACTGAATTCTTATTCATATGGAGACGACAAAGCAAGTACTGATAGCCGCAGATCTCACATGTAATATTCTTGAGCTAATTGGAGAATGGAGTATTTGCTGTATCATTGTTAAATGGTTTCAAAAGAACATTCTCAACGCCTCGTGCTATTTGATGCTCACGCGATCATCCATCGTGCATATCACGCACTTCCAGATTTTGCCACCAAACAAGGTGAGCCTACAGGCGGGCTTTACGGGCTCTCGACAATGCTCTTGCGTGCCATTGCTGAGTTTGAGCCCGATTTTATGGCTGCTTGCTACGATCTTCCTGGGCCAACCTTCCGCCACAAAGAATATAAAGACTATAAAGCAGGCAGAAAAAAGACTGATGATGAACTGAAGCATCAACTACAGCGTTCGCGTGACGTATTCACTGCTTTTCATATACCTATTTACGATGCTGCTGGATTTGAAGCAGACGATATGCTCGGTACTATCGTTGAGCAAACAAAGAAAAACAAAGAACTTGAGCTCATAATTGTCACCGGCGATATGGACACACTCCAGCTCGTCAAAGGCAAAAAAGTGCGTGTATATACGTTAAAAAAAGGAATAACAGACACCGTAGTCTACGACGAAGATAAAGTCAGAGAGCGGTTTGGCTTTGACCCACTTCAGCTGCCAGATTATAAGGGTCTACGCGGGGATCCTTCGGATAACATTATCGGCATAAAGGGAATAGGCGAAAAGACAGGAGGTGATCTTATTCAAAAGTTTGGAACGGTTGAGGGTATCTATAAAGCAATCAAAAAAAACAAAGATACCTTGATCGAAGCAGGCATAAAACCTCGCATCGTCGAACTGCTTATCGCAGGCGAAGAAGATGCGCTTTTTTCAAAAATGCTGGCAACAATTAGACTTGATGCGCCAATAACCTATGTTATTCCTCCTAAAACATGGAAAGATGATTTTACCCCTGATCTTGCAGTGAAGCTTTTTACAGAGCTTGAATTTAAATCGCTCGCAGTGCGAGTGGGGACGTTAAGCGGAGGAGCTTACAAAACAACAACACCTACTAATGTTAAAAATGATAAGCCATTTGATGGTTCAGCAATTCCAACACACGAGCTTCGTGAAGGGGAAATTGGTTTATGGATCTTGAATTCAGATAAAACTACACCAAGCCCCGAGGACGTTCTCGAGTATACCGATGAGCGTGATTTTATAAAAGCAAAAGCCAAGATATTTGCACAATTAAAAAAGGAAGGTTTGTGGGATGTGTTCGAAAATATAGAATTACCCCTCATTCCTATTATAGAAGCAGCGCAAACAAAAGGTATTTGCGTGGACGTGCCCTACTTAAAGAAACTTTCAGGTGAATATCATAAGAAGTTAGAAAAAGCCGAAAAGAAAATATATGAGCATGCTGGCGAGGAATTCAACATCAATTCACCAAAGCAACTCGGTGTAATACTTTTTGATAAAATGGGCCTAACTGCTAAGGGCTTAAAGAAAACCGATGGAGGTGCTCGCTCAACCCGTGAATCAGAGCTTGAAAAGCTGCGTGATTCACACCCGATAATCGCTACCATTCTCGAATACCGTGAATATCAGAAATTGCTGTCGACCTATATCGACAATATTCCACATATGGTCGATGCAGGTGGAAGAGTCCACACCACACTCCATCAAGACGGCGCAGTGACTGGTAGGTTTTCCTCATCGAATCCAGGTTTGCAAAACATACCCGTGCGAGAAGGTTTGGGAGAGGTTATTCGCGATGCTTTTGTTGCGCCCGTTGGCCATATTCTTCTTTCTTTTGATTATTCTCAAATAGAAATGCGGGTACTCGCTATGCTTTCGAAAGATCCTGGTCTAATCGAAATATTTCAATTACATGCCGACATTCACACCTCAGTTGCATCTCGTGTGTTCAAGGTAGAACCAAATCTTGTGAGCAAAGAGATGCGTCGAAGGGCGAAAGTGATTAACTTCGGTATCATTTATGGAATGGGGGTGAATGCGCTTAAGGCCAACCTCAATTCAACCCGCGAAGAAGCGCAAGAGTTTTATGATCAATATTTTATTACTTTCCCAAAGATCGCAGAATATTTTGAGCAAGTAAAGAAAGAAGCTGGAAAAAAGGGCTATACTGAAACACTTTTTGGCAGGCGTCGGCAATTTCCCAATCTTCGCTCCAGGATCCCATTTATGAAAGCAATGGCAGAGAGAATGGCAATGAACGCGCCACTTCAGGGTACAGCAGCAGATCTTGTTAAGATTGCCATGATACGCGTAGATAATGCATTAAAAGCGTCAAAACATAGCAGTGACATCAATCTACTACTCCAGGTGCATGATGAACTCATATTTGAAGTAATCGACAAAAAAACGGCCATTGATGAGGCAAAAAAAATCATCATCGATGCTATGACAAACGTCGCTGTGGGTACAAGTGGTGAGCATATACCCCTGATTGTCGACGTCGCAGAAGGTGCCCGCTGGGGTAGCTTAAATTGATGGTTTTCTTGCCACGCAAAGCAAAATGCTTATTATGCTAGAATTTACTGATGCTACAGCTATTTATTGGTGAAGATACTCAAAAAGCGCGCAAAGATGCCAAGGAAAGCTTCGAGCGAGCCAAAGGCGAGTACCCTGAAGCCCTCATTTCCGCATATAGCGATGTGTCTTTTGACCCAGATAATGCAAAGGACTCATTTGTCTCAGAAAATCTCTTTGGCGGCATAAATATCCTTTATTTTGATGGCATATTAGATGACCCAGAAGGTGAGTCGTTTTACCGTAATACCATACAGGACACGATGCATTTGGTTATCATTCGGGAAAAAACAATGCCAAAGGACTTATTGCTCTTTTTTCAAAGAATTGCAGAAATTAAAGAGTACCCTTTGCAAAAAAAAGTCGAAAAACGAGATAATGGCTTTGCGATAGCCGATGCAGTCGGCGCAAGGGATAAGAAACGTGCATGGGTAGAATTTGAAAAATTAAGACGACACGGGCCTCAAATGGAAGAAGTGCACGGCACCATATTTTGGGCTTTTAAATCCATGCATATAGCGCTTACTCTACCCAAACCTGAGGCATTGGCGACAGGAATGAAAGAATTTACTTATCGAAATTACTATGGTTTTGCGAAAAAGTATCTCAAAAAAGAACTTGAAGATAAGTTAAGTGAACTAAAGGACATGTATCATATGGGCCATCGTGGAGAGGGCGAGCTTGAGGTGTTGATCGAACAGTTTCTGTTGCGACTATAAAATTGGCTGTCTTTTATAAAAAAGACAATATAAAAGGCCGTCGGATTTGAGAGCCCGCGGCCTTGATTTGGAGGAAAACTTTTTTTAATTGTGTAAAGAACTACTGCTTCTGCAGTAGTCCATTGCTTGAAAAATGAGGACTACTGAATTGCGTCTGGGACAATCATACCTTTGTCCTTTAAGACTATCAAGGACATACTGTGGATAACTATTGAATAACCTGTTTATAATACACTTTAACATTATGTCAAAAAAACACTACCCATGATAGGTAGTGTTTTTATGCTAGTTGAGAATATGACTTAAGCTAAATTTTTTCGAATCTCGCGGTCGACATGTTCAAATACGACAAATGGAGCAGGTCTACCATTAACTTTCTTAACTTTGTGGCCACTTTGTTTTAAGAACTTCAAAATTGGCGCAGTACGTGTTTGATACTCCTCGATACGCTTGGGGATTATCTTGGCATTATCTAATGTACGTCTATAGAGGGCCCCACCGCAGGCTGGGCAATACTTCGCAGCTACCTTAGGGTAATATTTGACCAAAAGTGGAGTACGGCAGACGGTACAAAGTAGGCGTTTTCCATTGCGTTCGAGAGTATCTTTAGGATCAATATCAAGCAAAAAGAAGTTTACGCCTTTTTTGCTGTACAGCTTCTCAAGTAGGGGTATAAGTGTTTCAGCTTCAGGCATCGTGCGAGGTGAACCTGAAAATACTACACCATGGCCTTTTTTTGCCAGTTTTGTCACTGCTTTTGCTACTTCATTAAGCACAAAGCTTGGGGTATTGAGCTCGCCCTCTTCAAAAAGTTTCCGTTCGCGTTTTACGGTAGGGTCTTTTTGTCGTTTTGGGTCATACCATAGTGTTTCGAGGTATCTTCCTGTATCAAAATTCACTAAACCATATTTGTTCGCTATTAAATTTGCCTGAGTGCCTTTTCCGCTTCCTGGTAGACCATACAGGGCTACTGCTATTTTTTCTTGTTGCATGCTCAGATTGTACTAAATAATCAACTGCGGGGCCATTTTTATGCTCACAGCTCTAATTGATTCCTAATTTGACAAGATATTCGTTAAGAATAGAGTGATATCGGAATGTTTTTTAAAAGGCTTGTTTATGAACTACCTTACTGTTGGCGTACCAAGGGAACGAAAATTCAAAGAAGGCAGAGTCGGAATGATCCCTTCTGGCATCAAAGAGGTGATCTCGGTCGGTGAGCACGTGCGCGTGCTCGTCGAAAAAGGTGCAGGCATGCTCGCAGGATTTTCTGATGAAGACTATTTGGTCGCCGGAGCTACTGTCGTCGAAGACCAGAATGATCTCTATCGGTCCGCTGATCTTATTGTTAAGGTCAAAGAACCAACACCTGAAGAATATGGATTTCTCGCTCATTTGCGCCATAAAACGCTCTTTACCTATCTGCATTTGGCGGGGGTAGACATTGAGCTCACACGCACACTGCTGCGCAATGAAGTAACAGCGATCGCTTACGAAAACGTCGAGACAGAGTGCGAGGGAAGACGTACTTACCCCCTCCTCATTCCGATGTCCAAGATTGCCGGAACCCAATCGATGCGTACAGCACTTCTGCGCTACACAAGCAAAAAGAAGGTGCGCGCGGTCATCATTGGTGGTGGAGTGGTTGGCGAAGCAGCGCTAATCGAGGCGCTCAAGAGCAAAGTTGCATCAATCACTGTTTTTGAACTTAACGACATTCGGATTCTCGAGCTCAATAAGCGCTATGCGAATGTAAAAGCACAAAAAACGAAAGTCTGCGTTTTGCCGATGCAGTCGATGCGGGAGGGTGAGGGCTTTTGTATGCTTACGCACGCGGATGTTGTGATAAGCGGAGTCATGAATCCAGGTGGATCGGAAGCCCCCAAGGTTCTGACAGAGCGTGATTTTGCGGTGATGAAGAAGGGTTGTCTTATTGTTGATGTGGCAATTGATCAGGGCGGTTCAACAGAGTGGTCAAAACCCACACATCAAGGTGAGACGTACGAAAAAGATGGGCTCGTATTCTCATGCACAGCAAACATCCCCGGATCAGTGCCTCACGAGGCGACACTCGCTCTCACAAGCGCCACACTGCCCTATGTGAAGCTTTTTGCAGAGTACGCAAAGCAGCATCCCCACTCACGTGAATGGTGGCTACTTAAGGACCACCTAGACTTACGCCACGGCTTGCAGACATGGAGAGGCTCACTAACTAATAAGCCGGTATCCTCGAAACACGGAATATTTCGTGAATACTGTCCTTTGGAAACATTTTTTTAAGTACACACAAACAACTCCGCAAGAATCTTGCGGAGTTTTATTATATAATTCGACAATGAAAGTCAGAAAGCTTAATTTTGGGTATATTTTTCGATTTGAAAAAGGGGATGAACTCATGTCTACCTTAGTGAAATTCATCTCTGACAATCAGAAACCTTTTGCTTCGTTCACACTCATTGGTGCGACCACTGATGTGGAGTTGGGATTTTTCTCACTAAAAGACAAGGCATATCACTGGAGAAACTTCACTGGTGAATTTGAGATCGTGGGAGGTGTGGGTAATATTTCTCTTTATGAAGAAAAACCGATGATACATCTGCATATTACAATTGCCGACGATGAATACCGGGCATACGGTGGGCACGTTAGGAAACTCATCGTAGGAGCAACGTGCGAGCTTACCCTTTTTACATCGAAGGTGGAGATTGAGCGCAAATTTGATGAGGGGACAGGACTGAATTTATTGGAGGTGTAAAATATCATTTTAGCAGGGACTCTCGCCTTACAGGCGCTGTACATCCTTCGTATTTCGCAGGCGAAATATACTTAGGGTCTTCGAGCCCTGCCGCAAGCTTTGCTTGCTTGGGGGCACAGCAAAAAACCGCTTACGCGGTTTTTTCCTGATGCCCCCAGCAGGGCTCGAACCTGCGACCGTTAGCTTAAAAGGCTACTGCTCTACCAGCTGAGCTATAGGGGCATTTATTTCTTAATTACAATTCTTTAGACCTCTCCAGTTTACCCTGATACCTACCAAAACAGCATATAGCGGCATTACTTGCTCACACTAACAAATTACTGACTACTTCACTTTACCCTGATACCTACCAAAACAGCACATAGGGGTATTTATTATCCAAAAGGGAATATGTGGAGATTAGCACAACCTCTGGGTTTTTTAAAGAGGAAGATCGAATGCGTGAGGACCGGCACCAAGGAAAAGCAGAGAAAGCGATACTACCCCAAGCAAAAGATAATATTTTACTGTTTCAGGCGTAAACGACGCATTCTTGTTTTTGAAATAGATAGCCAACAGCGAAAGGGTGAATCCAATGACCCCAACTACTTGAACGTATAGGCCAAGGAAAAATCCCAAGCTAAGTAAAATGATGAGCGTTCCGAGTATCAACCACGCAAGACTTTCCTGACCACTCTTCGCGTGGCTAGAGCGCATGAAGCTGTATCCAATGAAGAAAAAGTAAAAACCCAAGAATATACGGAATATAAAAGGCACATACCAGCCCCAGTCGAGTAATTGTGGAAATAGTGACAACATGCTTTGTATTATATCATGAGAAAATTCATCTATTAATGACCGTCAAATTACTCTATGAAAGATACTGATGTAAAAAATATTCATGTGTTACTTCATGACATCCGCAGCGCACATAATGTCGGGTCTATGTTTCGTACTGCAGATGCAATAGGGGTAAGCAGTGTCTTCCTTTCAGGTCACACCCCATGCCCACTTGATAGATTCGGTCGTCCTGTAGCCGAGATTGCGAAGACCGCACTCGGGGCTGAGCAAAGCATAAGCTGGTCTTATGAAAAAGACCCAATTAAAGTCATAACCCAACACAAGGAATTAGGATATGCCATCGTAGGACTTGAACAAGATGAGCGAGCGGTTGACTATAAACAATTCTCCGCAACAAATAAAGTACTCTTTCTTGTAGGAAGCGAAGTGTTGGGGATTTCGAGCGAGATTAAAGAGCATTGCGACGTGCTTATCGAGATACCCATGCACGGTAAAAAAGAGTCTCTCAATGTCGCTGTTGCATTCGGTATTGCCATGTTTCGACTTTTCGATAAATAAATGACTGGGTAAAAAAAGAACCCCAATGCATGAGCATCGGGGCGGGAGTGGTTCCTATTTGTTGTTGCTTTACGCCGCCGTTTCGGGCGGGAGATGGATCACCCCCTTTCTATCGCGGGGAGGGCCCCGCTACCTGACTTTTTTAAGTATATTAAGTCAACGGTATCCGTCAAGCCCTTTGAGATGAAAGCAACTCCTTAAGTACTTTTCGTGCCACATCGCGGTCATCCCACGGAGTTTTCTTGCCATTCTCCTCCATAATAAAGGGATCAGTTCCTTTTCCTGTTATGAGTACAGCGGTATTTTGAGAGGCGTTCGCAAGTAGGATTGCATGAGCTATTGCATCTTTGCGGTCAACGATGAGTTGGGGTTTCTTGCTTTTCATTCCGAGCGCCATTGCTTCCATTATCTGCTTTGGGTCCTCATCGTATGGGTCCTCATTTGTAAGAATAATCTCTTTGCAGTACTCATCAGCGATACTTCCCATTACCGGCCTTTTCCACGTATCGCGGCCTCCGCCAGTGTTTCCAAGTACGCAGATCTTGTCATGATCTTTGAAAGTCTCATATACAGCGCGCAAAGAGTCTGGAGTATGCGCGTAATCGACAATTACCGGAAAATCCTGACCCTCTTCGATGCGCTCCATTCGTCCTTCTATCTGAACAGTTTTCTCTATGCCACGCACGATCACTTCATCAGAGATATTTAAGGCTCGGGCTGCTGTGGCTGCACCGAGGATATTGTAGGCATTAAAGAGACCCGGTAGGGGCGAGCGTGCGACATGGCCTCGCCACTCTAGTGTCGTGCCATTTTCAGTTGATTCGACGGCTCCGCCATCATTTATCGCAAATGGAATCGGCGTGATGTTGGGTAATTCAAGGAAATAGTGCGCTTTCTTGTCATCGCTATTTGCGACCATGAATCGCTTTGATTTGATTGAGCGACTGAGTGTGCGACCAATAGAAAGCTTCGCATCACGATAAGCTTCATATGAACCATGTGATTCGATATGCTCTGGTGCGAGGTTGGTGAAGATGAGCATGTCCATGTCTATGAATCGTTGCCTGAACTGTTTCGCGCCTTCTGAGGTCATCTCAAGTATTGCGTGCGTGCACTCTGCATCGACTGCGTCTCGGATAAATTTTTGTACAAAAAACCGCCCTGGAATGGTCATCTTGCGCATATTGCGAACACTCTTGTCTCCTATTTTAAAGCGTAGCGTACCTAAGACAGCAGTCTTTGCACCGCTTTCTTCTAGGATGTTGTTTAATATCTCAGTTGTGCTCGTTTTTCCTTTTGTTCCTGTGACGAGAATGACGCTAATATGTCGTGATGGAAAGCGATAACGCACTGCACCCGCAAGCGAAAGCAAAAAATGATACGTAGGTTGCAGTGATCGATATACTCGCTTTGGTATCAATGTTTCGATTTTGCGTAGGCTCCTTTCAAGCATTTCCGCATCATAACACAGGAGTGCAAAGCAATTTAAGGAAGCCAATCCCAGAAGAGGGTGTAGGTGGAACTAATAGGAGCAGCAAATTGGATGGTCGAAACATTAAGATAATACGTACGGTTCAGTTGCAGGACACAGATTCCGGGACCCCCTGCGCTGGTTGTTATCTTGATGTTTACCTGCGTCGTTCCGAGTGATCCACCGTTACCACAGAAACCAGAGACGTTCTTTCCGGGCGAAGGAACTGTCGCTGCCCCTGAAGAAAGATCGCCAGGCATTTCACTTATTGAAGCAAGGACATCTGCGGGTAAGACAATTAAGGGACAAACAGGACCAAAGCCAAAGTCAGGACAGACAGGAGGTGGACCAGGGCAAAGCGCAAGATCAAGTGAAGCGGGAACGGGGAATTCGGGCTCGTCTCCGCCTACGATGTGGATCGCGCCGCCTCCAGTAGGGGAAGTGATCTTAAATGCGTATGAGTCGACGGTTACCGCGGTGGTTACCGCTTTGCCATTTGCGGGTCGACAAAGTGGTGGATTAGGAGGTGCTCCCAATAGTGCAGGTAATGCGTAGCAGGTCGTCGTCGCACTCGAAGTACACGCTGCCTGAACTTCAATCGCCACCTTCTTCGTCGTGCAATTATTTGCGGGGTCGCAAACTTTCACTGACAATTGATGGAAACCGACCTTTGTAGTGTCGAGATTCATTAGCACAGTCCTCGTCATTGCTGGAGTTGGACATGTCCCACTCGAACAGATACTTGTGGAAAAGAATATGCCGCCACCTGGGTTAAGTGTCTCTGCGCTTGCGCGATCGATGGCGAAATTATCTGTAGCGGTAAATGTAAGCGACACAACTCCCGATGTTGTTGCGAGGCCCACTACAGGCTGGGTGATGATGACAACGGGGGGAGTGATATCTGAGTCATTATCAAGAATGGTCACCACAACTGAGGGTATGCTTCCGAGTATCAAAGCGCCCGTTGGATTGAATAGGTTTACTGTAAATTGTTCATTGGGCTCAGTGATTATATCGTTAAGGATAGGCACCGTTATGGTGAGTGTTGAGACTGCAGCAGGAAACACGAGCGTTCCCGAAACCGCACCAAAGTCACTTCCTGCAATTGCAGTCCCCGACACCGTTGTGTAGTCAATGGTTCCCGCACCCAGACCCACGCGCTTGACCACAAGTACAATGCTTCCTCCACCCTCGTTCACGGAAGCAGTTGAAACGAGGAACGATACGGAAGGAATTATCACGGGGGGTACAATTGGAGGGGCAGGTGGCGGTAAAAGCGGAGTAGGAACTGGAGGGGGAAGCCCGACGGGAGGTGGGGGAGGAATGGGGATATCGACGTAGCGGCAGCAAATATCTCCGATCATGGGGGGAGGACCGGCACAAAATGCAGGCGCTACACTAGAAACGATCTTTCCAACGATAGAAGGACAAGTAGGGCCGGGTTTCCAGCTGTAGGTACCGGATGGTGGAGGAGGTGGGGTAGGAGCCCCGACGACCGCAGGGGCCACAGAAAGTGTTGCATCATTTTTGAGCAACAAGGGGTTGATCGTGTTAAGCAAAAGCCATGAACCCACTGCAAGCAAGATGCCCAATATGGCATTCGTGATACATTTTTTTGCCTCACTCTTTCCTCCTGCCGAACCTGAGCCCATCAGTCGTATGCCGCAGATAACGATCATGATGACCGCAAGCACCCCAGTAATTCCAATGAGCGTTTGAAATATTCCCTGAACATATTGCGTAAGTGTCACTGTTCCAGGAAGTGTTCCGACAGGGGCGAGGAGGTCATAGGTAGCAGGCGCTGCAAGTGCGACTGCGGGAAGAAATGATAAAAGTAAAATTGTGATCTTTCTCATAAAATTTATTTGCGCCCTCCAAGAGTTTGAAGTGCTTTACGGATAATATCTTGAGTGGTCATGGATTCTTTGGCGAGCATTCGGACTAATTCTCGTGTGTCTTTGGGTGAGTACCCGAGCGCCTCGAGAGCATCGAGCGCTTCTGTTTCAGGTAAGGCTACACCACCTTCACGCTGGGTAATGTTTCCCATCTTATCTCGGAGTTCAAGGATGATCTTCTCTGCGAGCTTTTTTCCAATACCTGAAACCTTGGTCATATACTCACTTTCACCGCTTGCAATGGCTGTAGCGAGGGTCGTGACATCAGCAAGTGCGAGGACACTCAACGCGCTTTTCGGTCCGATACCTGATATTCCGATAAGCAGACGAAAAAGTGCTATTTCGTCTCGCTTGCTAAAGCCATACAGATCAAGCGCATCTTCTTTGACCACCAAGTGTGTCCACAGACTGACTTTCTCGCCTTCTTTTGTGCTCTGCGCTGTTGCAGGTGTCACAGAGAGGGTATAGCCAAGGCCTCCCACATCCACGATAACAACGCGCTCTTCCTTAAACAGTACAGTGCCTGTGATGTGACCAATCATATATACCCTAATTATACTCTATTCTCGATGATTGATACTAACAATTTTGCCATAAAACACGCTCGGTTACGGCTATATGCATGAGTCCTTGTTTTTAATAAAGAGACTTGCGTTTTTACAGCCCATCCTGTAGGATTCTCGATTATGGCTATAACCTCATCAGCGAAACGAGCGATCCGCACAGCGTCACGACGCCACCTCTTTAACTTGCGCCGACTCGATACAATGCGAGACGATATTAAATCCATTAAAAAAATGGTCGCAGAAAAGAAATTTACCGAAGCTGAGAAAGCACTTTCTCAAGTTTACAAGTCTATAGATAAGGCTGCAAAGCGCGGAGTGATCAAAAAGAACACTGCTGCTCGAAAAAAGTCTCGCGTCGTACTTCTCATAAGAAAACAGTCAACGAAAGCAAAGTAAAGATTTTTGAAAACAACCCCATCGCAAGATGGGGTTGTTTTGTTGTGCACCACTAAGCGCCCGCCGCCGCTGTCTTCTCATCGTGAGCAATTTGGCTCTCAACCATCTCTGCAACTTCGTGCGGCAGAATATTGGACTTAATAAGGTATGAAGTTGCGCCGAGCTTTACTCCTCTTTCGATCTCATCTCTACCACCAAGATTTGAAAGGATGATCACCGGGATCTTTGTTGTTTCTGGGTCAGACTTAAGTCTCTCAAGAATCTCAAACCCGCCCATGTCGGGAAGCATGATATCAAGAAGGATCAGATCGGGCTGTTCAAGTTTTGCTTTGGCCAAGCCATCAGCGCCTGTTCCAGCGGTAATAACTGAAAATCCCGTCTCGATCAATTTGCCGGAAACAAGACTTGAAAGAAAGGCATCGTCTTCAATTGAGAGAACTTTTTTCGTATCCATATTATTCATACAGTATAACGGGGAAGAGGGTGAATGCAAAGATGAGAAATGTTGAGATGTGCGTAGTCGTGGAATGGGTGCGTCATAAAACGCTTTTGACCTAAGTATCCTGAACTCTTCAGTGTGGTCGATTTATAAAATCTTTAATGTCCTAATTTTGCCGGGGAAGCTCCATTACATGGACGGTACACCTTTCGTATTTCGCACCACGGAGAGTACTTAAAAATTACAGTACTCGAGAGCCGTAGGCACTCGCATTCTTCAAAGTGGATTACCGCTAAGAAGAATTGGGTCGCTCGATGTCATGTTTAGTCGAAGACGAAATATATTCAAGGTTTTCGATAGGATATCTCTGCTTAAAGCAGAAGTACCTCTTTCCCATTTACTAAGGATAAGAATCCTTCATAAATATGGGTGAAGGGCTTCGATTCCTCGATAGGAGTATCTTCCATTACGTGGACGGTACACCTTTCGTATTTCGAAGACGAAATATACTCAAGGTTTTCGATTCCTATTCAGAAGCCGAGCAGTTGGCTTCTTCTCGGGCATGTTATACAAAAAGACAGCACAATGTGCTGTCTTTTTGTATAACATGCCCTCGATAGGAATCGAACCTATATTTAAAGTTCCGCAAACTTTTGTCCTATCCATTGAACGACGAGGACTAATATCAACCGACACAACATGTAGGCTGACACGAACACACTAACATATGAACATCTTCACGTCAAAATTGCGTTTAGCCAAATGCCGAGTGGTGGTGTTTGAGTTTTACCCCTACTAGAAACCTAAACGTTCCATGATGATCTGGGGGAGGGATTCGTGGAGTGCTTTTTCAGGAATATGATTGATGAGTTCCGAATGTAGATCTTCGACATCTAACTCATGTGGGAGATGGATGACAATAAGTGGCATGAATATTTTTGTGGACTCAAGTAAGAGGCGGCGCTCAGGCGTGTAGTCGATTACCGCAAAGCCATCAAGGCTTTGATAGGGATAAAGTGTGCCTCCCATGCGAATGCCATTTTTTCTGATCTCAACATGTATCATTTCCGGCTTTCGCGCAGCCATCAATAAAAAAGTAATGGTTGCGATAAAGGTAAGCGTGACGAGCAAAAAATTGTTCATCAAAAATTCCACAGCGACCAATGAGCCCGCTATCAAAATTGCTGATGCGTACCAATCGTTTGTTTTCTCTGTATATGAGTGTTCAGGTGCGTCCCATTCCATCCACTAATAATATCATGAGTAATAGAGAGACTCAATCTATATGAAGTGCAAATGAGGGGAAAAGAAATGAAACTAAGATAAAGAAAAAGAAAAAAGGCTCCCGAGGGAGCCTTGTTGAACTTGCAGGTGTTATTTCGCACCTTTCTTCTTTTTGCCACTGCCGGGCTGGTCCTTTTGGCCGCCGTTGCCTTTGGAGGGTTGGGCGGCGAGGCGCTGCGCGCGGTTGTTTTCACGCTTGGCTTCACGCTTGGCACGGTCGACGGAAGAAGTCGGACTTTTCGCTTCGCCTGCTCGCGAGGAGTCGTCGATGGCACCGCCACGCACGAGGATCTCGGCGCCAGACTTCTGGTGGAAGTAGACGGCATCACGGCCGTTCTTCGCATTGCAGAAGTACTCACAACCCATCTCTTCGAGGAGGATCACCTTCGCTTCGAGGTTGATGTCCTCGCGGCGCAGATGACCCAGGGCAGTCGACACGACGTCTTGAATGTAGCCGACGCGCAGGCGTTCCTTGTGGGCAACCTCCTCTTCCGTCTGAGCGCGCTCTTCGTTGCGGCGCTCTTCTTCGCGCAGGCGGTCTTCCTCGAGGCCGCGAGTGAGCACGTCCGCGGGGATCGCGATTGCGATCGGACGCGGGGTGCTGCCCTTGCGGACCTTGAAGGAGTTCACCAGCTTCAGGCCTTGCTCATCTGGGAGTTGCGTGATGCAACCGACGAGCGAGACGTTCTGGGTCAGCCTCTCATCCGCTTGAAGCTTTAGCGTGGCTGCCTTTTCGGCTGCACGCTTGGCTTTGTTGGCGGCCTTGCGCTCCGCATGTGCTGCCAGGTTCGCAGCGGCCTGTTCCTCGGAAACGGTCACGAGGCTGAGGTTCGCCTGGGCGAAGGGGGCGTGGCGGAAATTCGCCAGTTCTTGTTGGTTCGAAGAAGAGTTCTGACCAAATTGCGGGGCGGTGACCATGATTAGTGCTCCAAAAAGTCCAAAACCGTGGACGAATCGGGGTAGGTCGTATTTCACGACCGCCCAAGAGTACTTAAGCGATTAAGGGCTCTTGGTCGGTCGCAAATAAATACATTACAAACAGCATAATTCTGTTAATATCTTATCACAAATTGTCTATATTGTCAAGTTTTTCAATAGAGAAGATTGGCGACCTTTTTACTTCGTTTTTTGCCATATTTCTATTTTTGGGTATAGTAATGTGCACGCAGAAAGTTCTTTTTTAAAATTTTGTAGCAATGCGGAGGAGTGGCTGAGTGGTTGAAGGCAACAGTCTTGAAAACTGTCGTACATTTACGTGTACCGTGAGTTCGAATCTCACCTCCTCCGCATTGGGACAAATTATTTATTTGTCACAGTAGAGAGGAGAGAAAGTGCCTCGCGGAACTTTCAGGTGAGATTCGAAAGACTTTTCGATGCCGATTCAGAGAGGCCGAAAAGTACCTGCCGATGTAATCGGCGAATCTCACCTCCTCCACATTGGGATAAATTGTTTATATTCGAATGTCACCTCCCCCGCACCGGGACAAAATTTACAGCTACATAACCCCAATTTTTCAGTTCATCGCTCTATATAAATATGAAGTATCTTTCCATAGACTACGGTACAAAGCGTGTGGGTCTCGCGACGTCTGACGACAGCGGGGTCATGGCATTTCCTTTGCGTGTTTTACTTAATTCGCGTTCGCTTACCGCTCATATCGCAAAGATCTGTCGCGATGAGCACATCGATGTCATTGTCATGGGCGAGTCATTGAATTTTCAAAACAAACACAACTCGATCATGAGCGAGATCATTCCCTTTGCAGAAAAATTAAAAAATGAAAGCGGGCTGCCTGTGGTGTATATGAACGAAGTGCTTTCTTCGCAAGAGGCGATGCATCTGCAGGGGGATAATAAGGAAAATGATTCTTCCGCAGCGGCAATAGTATTGCAAAGTTATCTTGATAAGATCAATCCAAAGAGAGCTGACACAGTGGATGAAGAGGAGTAAAATAATACATATGGAAAACATTAATATAGATCAATTTCATAATATTGAAATGAAGATTGGTACCATTTTGAAAGCGGAATACATCGAAGGTGCGGACAAGCTTTTGCGTTTGGAGGTAGATTTTGGCCCTGCTGCGGTTCCTGAGATTGAATTTACAGGTAAAACAAAATCTGAAGAAGATGCACCGGAGTCACAGCAAGAATATGAACCTGAAGATAGGGATATTCGTCAGATATTGTCTGGTATACGCCAATATTACGCACCAGAAGAACTTATCGGTAAACAATGTCCTTTTGTAACAAATCTTGCACCGCGGACGATGCGCGGGCTCGAAAGTCATGGAATGATCCTTGCGGTAGGGGGGCCTGATGGAAGCGCAATACTTATTCATCCCGACAGAGAAGTTGCTGCAGGAAGTAAATTGCGATGAAATTTGTGAAATAATGCACACGCTGTGCGCATAACTCCTACTCACATACACTGACTCACTGTATAATAGAGTTGTGTCATTATTTTCTGCGCCGAAATTTTTAGCGATGCCCGCAGTGGGTATGGATATCTCTGTGGATGCGGTTCGCTTCATTGAGATAGACAGGAAAGGCGATCAATTGGTCGTCTCACGTTTTGCGACACGAAATTTCCCACTCGGTATTGTTTCAGAGGGTCACGTGCGCGATAAAAAAAAGTTACAGGAAATGATCGCCTCACTTGCGCACGAACACAAGCTAACGTTTGCAAATGTGTCACTTCCTGAAGAACAGGCGTATCTCGCCAATCTCCGCATCCCTCGTGTGGCAGAGTCAGAAATACGTGACACAATTGAGCTGCGACTTGAAGACAATGTCCCAATCTCCGGAGCGGATGCTGCCTTCGATTATACCGTCGTGGGTGAGTCGGGGGGCCACAACAAAGACATGATGGATGTTGTTGTTTCGGTGCTCCCCAAATCTGCAGTCGAAGAATACCTTGAAGTCTTTCGCGGAACAGGTATCACGCCAAAAGCATTTGAATTCGAATCGCAAGCCATGGCGCGCGCAATTATTCCCAAAGGGGATAATGGGACTTTTCTTGTGGTCGATATAGGTAAGATGATCACTGATATTTTTGTTACGGCAAACGAAGTCGTGCAGTTCTCTGTGTCACTTGATATCGGAGGACACAATCTCACTCAGGCAGTAGAGCGTGCACTTAAAATAGGCACCGACGAGGCAGAAGCACTTAAAGTGAAACATGGTTTGGTCGGTGGCGTTAAGGAGCTCGAGCTTTATAACGCAATGTTCCCTGTTGTGAATGACCTGCGTACGCGACTTTTGCGTCATTACTCATATTGGCAGACACATCATGGAGAAAAAATAGGCGGCAATATCGAATGTGTCTATCTTACCGGTGGAGGTGCAAACCTAAAGGGCATGTGCGAATATCTCGCGATGGGTCTTGATGTGAAGGTGAGAGTGGCAAATCCATGGGTAAACGTCACATCATTTGAAAAATACATCCCCCCGCTTTCCATGCACGAGTCACACGGCTATACCGCTGCAATAGGTCTTGCACTGCGTAATATTTTCCCCGAATAATATGATCAATCTTCTTCCACCTACAGAAAAAAGAAAACTACAGAAAGAGCTTAGATTACGTTATGCCGTCACGGCGCTTTGGACATTTTTTATGCTTGAGGTGATATTATTCGCACTCCTTGCACCATCTTATTTGAAAATAAACCTGACGATGATGGGCATTGAAGATGATCTCGCCGCCAAGAAGGCTATTGCCATTCCTGGAGGCGACGATGTGCAAAATGGTATCAATAAGATCAAAAGCGAAATTGCGCTACTAAAGCCTACGAATACTTCAGCCGATACTCTAGTTTCACAGTTGATCACAGAAATATTTGCTCAAAAACCCGAAGGTGTAAGTATCTCATCCTTTGCCTATGGACGCTCAGGTAATGCGGTTACGTTGCAGCTTTCTGGAAATGCGACCACGAGAGAAGACCTCCTTCTTTTTCAGCGACTACTCAAGGAAAATGCGCGTATTGCAGATGCAAAGTACTCACAGAGTTTCATAACGAAAAAAACAGATATTGATTTTATGATTACCATCAGCCTGAAATAAATATATGTCACGCATCCTTCAATTTGTAATTATTCTTGTTGTGCTCAACATCGCGGGCGCGGGAATCTTGTGGTACGGATACACAAACATGCAAGACAACAAAGCCAAAGAAGCAGACCTGCGCTCACAATTAGCAGAGGAGAGTAAGAAGGGTGAAAAAATGAACTCTTTGAAAGAAACGCTTCGACTCGCAGAGAAAGACAAAGAAGCACTTGAAAAGTACCTTCTCGACTCAAGTGAGGAAAGTCAGATCAAGCTTATTTCGCAAATGGAGCAGATCGGAAGTTCAACAACAGGAGCATTGGTAAACACGACATCCCTCGAACTCTCTGGAGCAAAACTTCATGGGGAATTCGCGATCAGTGGTACGTGGGATCAGTTGTATTATTTATTGCGCTTAGTCGAATTACTCCCCACACGTATTGTGATAAACCGCTTCGAAATAAGAAGTGCGAGTGATAGTAAAAACATTATTGATCACTTTTCCGGCACTCTTTCGTTGGATTTTGTAAGTTTACGCTCGCCCTCATAAAAACATGGAAACTCCTAAACTACAGCTTTCACTCAAGCAAATACTTCACCGCTTCAAGTTTGGTGGTGGGAATATGAGCCCTGACCTTTTGTGGCAGCTTATATTGGGCAGTGGTGTAGTAGGTATTGCCATCATCATGACATTTGCTTATCTTACCTACGATTGGGCAACGACTATCGATGTCGCACACGCACCTGCACAGAAAGTACGTGACACTTTGTCGGTTACTGAACTTGAGGGTGTGATCACGGAATATAAAAATAAAGAAGCTGACTACGAACGATTGCTCAGAACTCCTCCACATGCACCAAGCTTCCGCAAAGGTCACGCAATGACAGGTGCACCAAGCACGATGAGTAGCAGTACTCCCGCACAGGCAAGTACATCGAGCTCACCGAGGTGACCTACAGACTTGTATCGCACGAAAGACACTCTTGATGGAGTGTTTTTGTTTTCGGGTGGGCGATAGAGGATATTCGACCCCTACTGGGTCAGTACACCTTTGCCATTTTTTCAGATTAGGAAATCTTCAAAAATAAGGCAGAAGGTTTTCGAATCCTCTAGCGAAAGCCACGCAGGTGGCTTTCTTCGCCCACGACAAAGGCCACCTGACGGTGGCCTTCTTGTGGGCGATAGAGGATTCGAACCTCTGACCTTCGCTGTGTAAAAGCGCTGCTCTACCAACTGAGCTAATCGCCCTAAGACGGCTCATTACCCGAACTTCCTTGGTAATCTCAGTACAATAGAACATTTTATCGACATACGCAATAATTTGCGCTAATGTGGCATAAACTCCTCGTCAGGTAAATGGCATATGAAAAGCTACAAGCCAGACGGAAATAAAGCGAGTGTTGATCAATTTGAGTACTACCTCCCCGTAGTTCAATGGATAGAACGAAAGCCTTCTAAGCTTTAGATCTAAGTTCGATTCTTAGCGGGGGGATCAAGAGTAAAAAAAATCTGCCCTGCGGCAGATTTTTAGCTTGATCCGGCCGGAGTGATGTTGCGAGTCCTCGAGAAACCACGAGGCGAGGTCACGAGCACTTAACAGAATTCAAGCGCAGCGAAGAATTATGTTTAGTGACTTGGGGCACTATGCGAAGTTCAATGCCAAGGTATCATGCATCGGTCCTGAGCTGTGGTAGTAGGATATTATTATGATGATTCTAGCTATATTTTTTTGGTAGAATAACGCCAGCTTTCCTGCATATCTCTACGTTCTCCTTTGTTGTCCACCAATTTTTAGGATCATTTTTTGAGTTTTCCAAGTCTACTAAGCACGTATCCTTGCAATACGGAGTGTCATGGTTTATTTTTTTTACTAAAGCATCATCAATATCAGTACCTCCCAATTTTTTTACTAATTCAGGTGTTATCTCTTCCATTTTACACCGAGACGATTCGGAGGTATTTGTTGTGGTCACATTGGGTTGCGACGAGGTACGATTATCAGCTTGTTTTGAGCTGAGCAGTATCAAAACACCAATAATAAATATCAGTCCTACCCCCACGACAACTACTGGGCGCCCCATCCAACTAGACCCCATCGTTTCACTAAAGAATCCAACTAAGAATAACCCAAAAAAATCAGCCCAATAATAATCATATTCATTTATTGTATCATTCCGCCAATATTTTTAGTGATTTCTCAGGCCATTTCCAAGGCAACGTATAAAAAACTGCCACCCGAAATTTTGGGTGACATGTATTGGTTGCGGCGTGACCCCGGTTTACAGGTCGTACGCTCGAAAGCGTTAATCAAGGTTTCCCTTGAGCCCCGGCAACATTAGCCGGTCCGTGTTCTCAGTCTGCTTCACCGCAATCAGAAGATGCAATTTGCTTGTATACTCAGATTGCGAAAATGCGAACCTCACTAAGGATAGTATACACCTTTTTCAATAAATGTCAAGACACCAGAGGAGCTTACTCCCATTAAAATATAACCATGAACAAGCGCATTGAATGTCAGATAACAGGTCGTGTGCAAATGGTCATGTATAGAGATTTTGCCTGCCGCAAAGCAAGAAAGTTGGGCTTACAAGGAGTAGTAAAAAATAATGCCGACGGATCGGTCACGGTAATCGCCGAGGGCGAAGAAGTAACACTTGCGAAATATGTAGAATTCTTGAATCGAGGTCCTGTACTTGCGCATGTGGAGCATGTGGGAACGATATGGGGTGATGAAAAAAGAGAATTTTCCGAGTTTATCATCGCATACAAATAGGACATGAAATCACCAAAGACAAACTCCACAGATACATATGACTGCGACGTGCTCATCTTGGGTGCAGGAATTTCTGGACTTTCGGCTGCACACGAATTAAAGAAAAAAAAGTTTTCTGTAAAAATACTTGAAGCGCGGGGCAGAATAGGAGGGAGAGTCTGGAGCGCCCCGCTTGGCGAGGGTCTTGTTGGGGAATATGGCGCTGAGTGGATAGGCAGTACTCATACGCAAATGCGCAAATTCGCAAAAGAATTTGGACTCACACTTTTGGCTCACACATTTACTGAATATGAACTCATGTTTGAGGGAGAAAACACCCCTGATCCTGCACTTAAAAGTGCGCTAATAAAGCTCGAGCAGGTTTTGTCGAAATGGAAAGATGTGGACAAAAAGAATTTTGCAAAACTCGACAGTATGAGTTTGTGGAAATTTCTCTCAGCAAGTGTTACGGCCAAGGAGATGAAGGTGTTAAATGAGATATATAGCGAAGAATTCGGACAGGATATTCGTTATGTCTCGGCAGTGCGTGCAGTTTCCGATCATCTCACTGGGGGAAAAAATACACACATGGATTTTCGTGTAAAAGGAGGAAACACCCGCCTAGTCGAAGCGCTGGCAAAACATATTGGCAAAAAAAATATCCTATTGAATAGCGAAGTTTTACGCATTACCCAAGATCGTGGTAACGTCTTTGTTGAGTGTAGTAATGGAGCACGATATAGTGCAAAAAAAATAATCTGTACCCTTCCAACACAAGTCATAGCGCGCACTCACTTTTCTCCAACCATGAGTGTGGGCATGCGCAGTGTTGCGCGCAATCTCAAGTACGGACATATTTTAAAAACCATCCTTCTGTTCCCTGAACGCTTCTGGGGCAGAGAAGATTTTTCGCAGCTCTCAACGGGGTTAACCCAATACACTTTTCATGCCACTCAAGGTCAACGCGGAAAGAATGGTGCTCTGTGTATTTATGCGGTAGGCAAGAGAGCAGATAAGCTGGGTAAGATGAGCATGCATGGCGTATGGGCCGAGCTTAAAAAAACATTTCCCAAGCACATCAACATAAAGGGGATAAAGCCAATTAAAATGTGGAGACACTCATGGCGCAATGACCGCTTTGTTCTGGGCGCGTATGCAGTGTATCAACCGAAAGAGTGGGCGCGCGTACAACGTTATTTTACGAAACCTTATGGACATATTCATTTTGCGGGAGAATACTTAGCGGAAATGCAGGGCTTTATGGAAGGTGCGGCACGCTCAGGAATCGATGAAGCAAAGAAAGTCACAAAAGAGATAAAAACGAATAAGAAAGTTAAAACATGAACGCGAAACCACATATTAAAGATCAAAAACAAGTAATTCCGCTTTCAGTCGGCATCATTATGGACGGTAATCGTCGCTGGGCCATGAGCAAGGGGCTGCCAACGCTTGAGGGTCACCGCGTCGGATACGAAAAACTTCGCGATGTACTTTTGTGGTGTAAGGAGTTTGGTGTAGCAAATGTGATGGTCTACGCATTTTCTACTGAGAATTGGAACCGCACAAAAGAGGAGGTGAGTTATCTCATGGATCTTTTTCGGAACATCATCACAGATATGATAGTGGAGTCGCTTGAAAGAGATACACGACTAATTTTTCTTAGGCAACGCAATCGTTTGGATGACGACATTATTGCAATGATGAACGATGCAGAAGCAAAAACCCGCCACTGCTCCTCTCTTACACTCGGCATTGCTCTTTCATACGGGGGACGCAGTGAGATAATCGACGCCATTCACCGAATACCCAAAGACCGTATCGACACGATCACCGAAGAAGAATTTGCAAAATTGCTTTGGACGCATGAGATCCCTGACCCTGATCTTATTATTCGTACGAGTGGTGAAGCGCGACTCTCAAACTTTCTTCCATGGCAAAGTGCATATAGTGAATTATTTTTTACTAAAACACTTTGGCCTGACTTTACGCGCGAAGAGTTCAAACGTATCCTAGATGAATATGGACAACGACAGCGTCGCTTCGGCACTTAATAAGCAAATCGCGATAATTTATGAAGATGATGATGTGTTTGCAGTCAATAAACCTGCAGGACTTGTTGTTCATGCCGATGGTAGAACTATCGAGTCTACGCTTTCGGATTGGGTGCTAGAAAAATATCCGAAACTTAAAGATGTCGGCGGTATGCATACACTCGACTCAGGGCGTTATGCCCCACGTGCGGGCATTTTGCATAGGCTCGATCGCGAAACATCCGGAGTGATACTTATCGCAAGGAACGACGAGGCATTTTATTATATTCAACGACAATTTCTGGATCACTCGATAAAGAAAATCTACAACGCCTTTGTGAGCGGAACACCTGAGCCTGAAGCAGGAGTGATCGATCTTGCAATCGGTAGAAGTAGGACTGATTACAGACAGTGGACGACGGGGGTGCTCGCGCGCGGAACCTTACGCAAGGCGCTCACGCACTACAAGGTCGAACATGCTGCTAAGGGATATGCATATCTTACCCTTTCTCCCGAAACTGGCCGCACGCACCAGTTGCGGGTGCACATGAAAGCGCTCGGTTACCCAATACTCTGTGACAGTCGTTACGAAAGTCCATCTGGCCTTGGTTTTACGCGTCTCGCCCTGCATGCAAGCGAGCTCACTTTTGAAAATACGAGGCACCATAAGCTCACTATTGAAGCTCCCTTACCGACTGATTTCCTGCTTGCCTTAGGTGAAATATCAAAATAATCCTTAATTTTGAGGGATAAAAGGAAATATTCGCATTTTCTTGCAAAATGAAAGGGGGTATGTTAGATTTCGGTCTACATTCAATACAAGTGAAAACCCTATGAATACGACACTACACAGCATGATCAAACTTTCTCCAGTCAATATGGAGGCACGCCAGAAACTTGAGTTTCGTGCGGGTGACACGGTGCGCGTATGGGTGAAGGTCCTCGAAGATGCAGAAAAGAAGAAGTATCGCCTTCAGGCATTCGAAGGGCTCGTACTTGCTCGCAAGCATGGCTCAGAACCAGGCGCTACTATCACTGTACGCAAGGTTGCAAGTGGTGTCGGGGTTGAGCGTGTATTTCCTTTGTATTCCCCAATGATCGACAAGATAGAGCTGGTAAAGCGTTCGATGGTTCGCCGCGCCAAACTCTACTATGTCCGCGAGAAAGCAGTCCGCGATGTCCGCCGCAAGATGAAACAGACGCGCATGGGTGGAGGTTCCACAAAAGATTTCGAAGAAACTCACGTTCCAGTCGTTTCCGAAGATGAGACAAAAACCGAAGCATAAACCAAACGATCCGCTACCAAGGCGGGTCTTTTGTTTAACACGCATTACCACTTGATACTTATACAAATATTGTCTATAGTAGGTGACACACAAGCCCAGGTGGCGAAATTGGTAGACGCACTACCTTGAGGTGGTAGCGCCCGCAAGGGCATGGAGGTTCAAGTCCTCTCTTGGGCACAATATGACCGCACAAATGCAAAGCATTTGTGCGGTTTCATATTGTAGCCCAAGAGAGGACTTGAAAGACGGAGGCGGTCTACGATTTCGCTTTGCGAAATTGTCGCCGAGTCGGGGTCGCAAGTACTTATGAGCGAAGCGAATTAGTAACTTGTGACCAAGTCCTCTACAGGCACTTTCGCGAGAGGACTTGAAAACCTTGGTGCGACCAAATTTTTCTTTGATGTCCTCATCTTAGAAAAATTGAAGTACTCTTGTGGTGATGTTTTGGCTTTGCAAAACCACCAAGGTGTACCGTCCCCGTAGGGGAAAAGTCCTAACTTGAAAGACGGAGCCTATGTTTCGCCAGCGACCAAAAACTCTTGAGCGTAGCGATTAGAGATTTGAAGTACTCCTGTGGTGCATGCGAAACCGCGAGCGACATTATTTGCTTATGAGCTAGCGAATTTAGCAAATAAGACGTGCCTGTGGCGCGGGGTCGCAGAAATTTCTGAGCGACCAAAAGTATGCGACCAGAGTGAGATAAAATTGGAAGCACTCTTTGTGGTGTGGCGACAAAAAAATATCACTACAAGAGTACTTCCAAATTTCAGTACTCGAGGACACGATGAAGTTTTAGGTCGCTGTGACAAAGTCCTCCACAAAAAAAGACCCGCATCGCGGGTCTATAACTATTCACTGACTACAGTTACAAATTCAACTGCCGTCTTTGGTTCCACAAAGAACTTTTCTGTTTGTGTATAGCGAACTCCTTGAATCTGCGGCTTTTCTTTTAATAGCGCTTCTTTGTCGATGGATTCTATGTTGCGGATATATTTCGTCAGCTCAAGACTCTTGAGAATGTCTAGGATCTTTTCATCGCCGCCACGTCCGGCAGTCACCTTAGGCGGAGTCAGTCTCCACCCGAATATCCCCGAAGAAAGAGTGACTGTTTTCTTGTCGGCAGCAAGTAATTCTTGCCGATGCTTCACTGCGAATAGTTTGATATTCACTACATGATTTGCAGTTTGTGCCTGAAGTGGTTTTATCGCCGCATCTGCTTCTTGGCGCAATGTCGCAACTTTTTCTGCAAGTTCGCGTTCGATAGTTTCGGTTGAGCGTACCAGAATACCCACAATGTGTAGGACGCCATTTGCCTCATCGATGTTTTGTATAGGATGAATAGGGGTCGATTTTTTTGCTCGGCTCATCATATGCTCCTCGTCGGAAATTCAAAAGAATACTCCATAATGTATATTTGCATACACTAATGATTCTGCCGTGAATTCTCCTTGCACTTTTCACGTTGAAGAGTAGTTTATGTGCAGGCTCTTTTTTATATTAAGGATGAACAATGGAAACGAACATCGTCTCTCTGCCGCACATCACGCAATACCACGCTTCGATCCAGAATCCACACTTTGACGTTGATCTCGTTACAACGAACATTTTTGAAAAGCACGGGCAAGTGATAATGATCGATCCAAGGCGGGTGCAGCCGCTGTCTGATCAGCCTCGCCAAAGCTCGAACCCCGGATTCAGTCTCGAGTCGATTGCCGCACTTTCGATGTGTATTAGTGCTGAAGGCCAGATCGAACCGGCACTCATTGCTCCGCCGACCAAGTCGGGGTGGGACGCAGCTCTCGTTGATGGCGAACGCAGGCATCGCGCGTGCCTGCATGGCAACATGATGCTTATGGCGCGCGTTGACTTGAGCATCACGAACCCAGAAGAGCACTTCGTGAAATCAGTGATGGCCAATTTCCACAGGGAAGGCCATACGTGCATCGAGATCATGTATGCGGTTAAGCGTATGCAGACAACTCGCACGAGAGAGCAGATCGCTACCGTCTTTGGTCGCTCTGTGCAATGGGTGGATCTACATATCTCGCTCATGCGACTCGACGAAGCGCTACACCCATTTCTTGTCGATCAAGAAGTAGAGCAAGAGGGTGATGGCACAGGCGAGCAAGTCGAAATCAAAAAGCGAGGTCGCAAGCAAACGGGTAAGCTGACATTTCAGCTCGCTCTTGTTATTTCTGGTTTGCCCAAAAGCGATCAGATGAATGTCGCCAAGGAGGTGCTTGGTAAACGAATGCCCTACGATGTAGCCCGCAGATACGTATTGCGCTATATCGACGACAACGGCATTGTTACGAAATATTCGAAGCGTTCGCCGAGCGAGTCATTTCAGTCGCTTGAAAAAGCGGCTGGTACCGCTGAAAATAAATTTGGTGTTTTCATCGACAAGAATCCGCGCACACTTCGTGAACTTTTTGATACTCAGTCCCCGATGGACCGTAGATTGCTTGCAGAAAAGCTCCGACTTCTAAGTGTAGATATTTCGTCACTTGCGGATATCCTGTCACCTCAGTGAAAAAATAAAAAACACCACCCACTTTGTTGGGTGTTTTTTGTAAGTCGTAAAAACAATCTCTGCTTGCGAAGTGAGTGGGCGTGGGGAGACTCGAACTCCCAACCCTTACGGGATACGCTTCTGAGACGTACGCGTATACCAATTCCGCCACACGCCCACTCACCACACAAACTTTCTATACTCCGCTCCTGAGACGTACGCGACTATATTCTTTTGCAATTCCCCCACACGCCCACTCACCACACAAACTTTCTATACTCCGCTCCTGAGACGTACGCGACCATATTTATTTGCAGTTCCTCCTCACACTCACTGCACAAGTTCTCTATGATTACGTTTATTAGACGTAAGCGACTATATTCTTTTGCAATTTCACCACAAACCCAGATGTTCCAATAACATTTATGCTTCGATTCTAAGGCGTACGAGACCTCATTCTTTGGCAGTTCCCCCTTCTAGTCACTTACAGTACAAGCTCATCGCGACCCACTTTTTTTGAAATACATGAATTCATTTTATTTATTATTCGTATAAAACGACTTAACACAAGCATATTTAAGTAATTCATAAGAAAATTAAATTTATCTAAGCAACATAATTTGCCCAACTGTCCTTTACCTTTTTTCCTACACTCTGTCCTTTATGAAACATCTGGCTGTAATAAAGAGTGTAGCAAAATGAGTAATGTTTATCTAGCTTTTATCCAAAACAACAAAATTGATTTGATGCAATACCTTTGACAAGACGTCAATCTTTACGATGAGCCTGCTGGTGCTAGGGTGGATATAGTCAAATTGTTGTTTGACAATCGAACCGAAGAGGGGAATCGCACAGGCGAAACCTTTGTCGGCCTTTTTCACTTTGAAAAGGACTGTATCATGGACGTTCTCGAAAAACATGCCACGCGGCATACACGCACGCAAGACCTACAGATGACCCTCCTCGAATATCTCGAGGAATGCAAGCGTAACTCGCTTGCCTATGCATCCGCTTCCGAGCGCATGCTCAAGGCCATCGGTGAACCGAAAACGGTTGATACACGTGATGATCCTCGCCTTTCGCGTTTGTTCGCGAATAAGGTGATTAAGGTCTATCCCGCTTTTGCCGAGTTCTACGGCATGGAAGACGCCATCGAACAGGTGGTGAGCTACTTCCGTCACTCCGCTCA
>JAYTYM010000066.1:0-6103 GCA_043742365.1 bacterium
ACTTATTTTTCTATGAATTTTACTGCTGGAGCAACTCCCGTTCCACTTACAAAGAAGCGAGCAAGAGGAACACCCGACAGCCACACAGCACCGCTTATAGGTCCGATTGCAGTCGGCGAGAAGCGTACCGTGATATCGATTGAAGATCCTGCGGTGATATTGTAATGGCAGAGCCCATCAGTGATATCAACGGGATTTATACAAATGAACGGCCCTGTAATTACGAATGTTCCTGATCCAAGGTCGACACTACCGGAATTTGAGATGGTGAATGTCTGATCTTTAAATTTGCCTACAACCACTGGTCCGTAGTTCGTATCACTACCACGAATATCGATGATCGGAGCAAATACACCGTTACCAAAGACATCTAGGAACTGTGTCCCATTCGTTGCGTTGGAATTGATTGTCAGTCGTGCAGAAAGCGGACCAGTTGAATTTGGAGCGAATTCTATGGTTGAGATAATACTTGCACCAGCTGCAATATTATAAGTACAGTTGAGTACGCAGTAAAAATCGAGACCGGCTGTCTTTACTTCCGCAATATTTCCCGTCAGAACGCCTAGTCCCGTGTTCGTGATAGTAATAGTCTTTCGGCTGTAGAGCCCCTGATTCGTATCAGGAAAACCTTGACTTGTGGGGTTGACGCTTATTATTGGATCGAGTACGCCATTGCCTGAAACTGATGGATCACCGCCACCTGCACTCGAACCAATAATACCGCCATTTGATGTGAATATTGGGAACAACCATCTTAATGCAGCTGTTGTAGGTGCGTAGGTAATCTCGACTGGAAGTGACTGACCATTCAAGAGTCCTGTGGCACTACAATTTTTCGCACAAGCAAATTCAGAGGATGCAACAGTGTACCAGCATGATTTGACATAACCCGACATTGGCTCACCAAATACGCCATTATTGCAGTTTGTACCACCAGTGAGCGTCTGAGAATAGTAACTACCTCTCGTTCCATAGTGTACGACCTTTGTCCCGCTGAAAGCACAGTAGCCATTTTCTGCGGCGCAATAATTCCAGATCGGACCATTTGAAACAGTATAATCCATTCCTCCAGTTCCAAGGTTTGTGACTGAAAATGTCGCAGTTGCGGTCTTTCCAACACTTACATTACCTAAGGTAATTTGGGTATTAGGTGCTACTGAGAGATACGGCGCACTTACAGAATGACCCACAAGGTTGAGTGTGACGGTGCGTGGCACCGCATCGCCATAGTCATAATTAACTACGAGTGGCTCATTGAAGTCCCCTGCTGCGTCTGGCCTAAACTCCATAGTGATCCTTTCATAAAAGGGACCCGATCCATAACCACTCAGCGTTCCCGTGCACGTGCCATTGAAGTAGTAGCCGCCGAGACAGATGAAATGCGCAGTATTGGGGAACGAATAATTAACATTCGCACCGCCACCCCTGTTCATGATATAGAGAAAGAATTTTTTATTCTGAATAGAAATATTTCCACCAAAGTTGGTTGTCCCGACATCATATGTGGCTCCAGAGGGTGGCAGACAGATAAACGTCCCACCACATGCCCCTGGGGTATTGTACGGCCAGTTAGTGTAACTCATTCCAAAATCAGGTTGCGCTCCGCTACCGTACAGAGAGAGCGTTCCTATTCCTGAGAGAACAACTGTACCGTCATATGACTGCACCAGTGTCGGTGTGAATGAAATGGTTATCGTAACAGTTCCTCCAGACGCAATATTGTACGTACAGTTTGCTGTACATGTATATCCCGCTGGCAGTACCCCAACCGAACCGCTCAATATGCCGACTCCGGTGTTGGTAATAGTGACTGTACCAGTCACAGTATTGTTAACAAGCACTGGTCCGAACGAAATATAATTGTTGCCAATGAAACCACCTACGGGGGAAGTGTTACCGTTTCCTGAAAGATTAGATATTGCACCAGCACCTGCATTAGTAATATTACTGAACGATGCGACCGCATTATCCCCCGTTGAAGCCGTAGGACAATAGCGCAGTGTGACCTGTAACCAGCCGTCGGCATTCGTCAACGAATACGCACAATTTGCAGCACAGGTAAATGGGGGGGCGACTGATACAGCACCAGTAAGAGTTCCTGCTCCGCTATTGCGTACGTACTCAAATCTATCGGCGCAAGAGGCAACATTGACTGTACCAAAGCCTACACTCCCATAGTATGTTTCTGCTATCGGCTTATCATTGACGACAGACTGCAGAGCTAGGGTCTGCCCAGATCCGCCACTAAAGCCTGCACTGTCATTGTGGGTGCCGACGACTACTGGAACATAGCGAATCCATATGGTCGTTGACTGACCAGCGTTGAGACTATAGCTGCATGGCCCAGAACAAGTGTATTCGGAAGATGTGAATGTGACCGCCCCACTCAATATTCCTCCGCCTACATTACTTACTGATATTGGTTGATCAGCCACTGGGACGCCGAGGTTTACTGTGCCGTAGTTGATCGTCCCTTGGCTAATAGAAAGAGCGGGAGCCACCGCACTAACAACACTGTTGCCGATAATATGCCTCGTCTGATATGTGATAGTACTAGGTGCGCTCCCGTCACAGCCAGAGATGGGAGAGGTGTTTCCACATGAAAATGTTACGTTTTGATTGACCGATGCGGGTGCCGCAGGTGGCGCATAAGTGAGATAAACCGGGTGCGCAGTTGCGCCGTCTCCAGGATTCACCACATACGAACAAGATGAGCAGGAAAAATTCGCGGGTAGTCCTGAAATAGAGCCCGTCAAACTCCCCTGACCAGTATTTGTGATGTAAAAAGTGTTTGTCACCGGTGCACCTACGACAGTGTTCGCATAATTAAATGCAGGATCTGTCGCGGGAGCGATGACCATGCGCGGATATGGAGGTAGGCCAACGGTGTACAATCGGTCCGGCCAAACGAGGTTAAATGCGGCATTATCTGCGGTAATTGGGCAAGTTGGAGTATAAGTGCTTCCTGTCGAAGCATTCAATGCTGCGTTTACCGCACACACCTTCCCTCCCCAAAAAGTAATATACACATTGTGAGTTCCGTCCGTTTGCGCTCCTATGTCAAATGACCATGTTCCTGAATTATTTGCAGCGCCGCCAGCATTGGAGATGTCATAATAACCCTTACCGTTATTTACATCAGTGGCTTGAGTTCCAGCTGAGGTGATCGCTCCCGTAGAAGGATCAATGGTTGCGTCTTTGTAGACATAGATATTCCCGACCCAGTCAGGCGGAAGTTGCCATGTACCGTTCGCAACAACATGAGCTCCGAATGAGTACACTTGTGACGGTGACGGACTTTGCCAAGATGGTACGAGAAAACTTCCATCCACCGCATACGATACAGCGGGCAATGCCAAAAGGAAGGTGGTAACGGTAAGGAGGATGCTTTTTCTCATAGGATTTATTTATTATTAATATTAGGGCTTTTTATAAAGGGCTTAACTGGGTTCATTGTCGGAGGCAATATTTTGGGTTGTGCTTTAAGACTCACACTTGTCGACGCAGATAGCTGTGGGTGTACAATTGCTCCCAATTCGAGGACATGCTGATTCCACTCTGCGGGTGTTATTTTCGGTGCTTTATCTGGAGAAAGCGGGCGATTCCACGAGGAGGCATCATTTCGATAGACAAATACCAACATAACGATAAGTGCGAGTACAATAAAAGCAAAAATCAGTGCTGATCTGCAGAACACACACTCCTCTTTTTCGTCGATATGCCTAAGCACATCCTTTAGTTGATGTTTTTTAACTGGGGTAACCATATGTATATATTATATACGGATAAGCTTCGTCTTCAATGGATAAGGGGGATAACGCAATGTTGAAGTTAAGGAAAGATTACCTTCTATTTTTTAGAAGGGATAAATGTGGTTGGAGGTGGAGGTTGAGTTGGTGACCCCGAAACTACGCTTGATTGAGTACTTTTCGTGCCAGTTGCTGTGGGATGTAGGCCGGCACCAAGTTCAAGTACATGCTGGTTCCAGTTTTGTGGAGATATATTGGGGGCCAAATCTGAAGAAAGTGGCTCGTTCAAAGTTGCCTTATTGGCTTGCATATAGAAAACAAAGACTGCGACGAGGATCAGGACTATTAACGCAAATATCCTAACGAACTTGCATATCGTACATCCCTCTCCCCCATTTTTCATATCTTGAAGAACTTTTCTGAGTTCTCTCTGTTGTGATAGTGCACTGTCCATCTATGACATAATTCTATACCGAAAGACTATTACCCACAATCACTAGTTTTAAAACCGTTGGGGAGTAAGTTAATTTCAATTAAAATAAGAAAAACTGCCTTTGGCAGTTTTTCTTTTGCTTGCTTTGTAATGGGTTCACTTTTTTGGAGCCGCCTCCCAGGCTTGAACTGGGGACCTTCACTTTACAAAAGTGTTGCTCTACCAACTGAGCTAAGGCGGCAATTATTATGACATTTTGACATTCTTTAGACGAGACTGCTTTCCTTAATACCAGACCAAATAGCTAAGGCGAACATACTGACCTTGTAACTTTATCCTTGATTTGTTTAATAAATATACATTTTATATCCGACATTGCAACTGCAGAGCTAATACAAATTTATCTTGCAACACTCCTACGTAATCGACCCCTTCCTTTGTTTAAATTCCTGAATGTTATTGTGAGTGAGTGACAATTTGGGCAAAGCAATCGAAGGTTTTTTTCAGTGTTATTTTCTGCGTTTCCGTCAATATGATCTATTTCAAGCGGTACTTTTTGCGTGATCGGATGGATCTCATGCCACCTACATAACGAACATTTTTCTGCGAACTTTTCGACAACAAATCTTTTTAGGTGCCTTGAGATATTTGTCGTATGAATGCCCCTCAGTCCGCTAACTGTCCCCTTTTTCCAGTCAGAAATATATTTTTTATATTGATGTTCAGCCTGACAACTGTTTGAACAATATGTATAAAAATTTCTTTTTGTCAGCTTATTGCATTCTATGCACTTATTCATGCTTAAAGCATACCATGAGCTACGTTGCCACTGGTATACAAAAAAGCATGTCAATACCCAACCCTCTCTGGCGTGCCACTGCGAATGTTTTCCTTATGCTCAGCGATGTACTTGAGGAAAAATGAAGCGGTTTTTCCTCGTTCAGAAATAATGCGACCAAACAGACGTTCAGAAAATGCCATATGCCCTCGTTTACCATAATTCAACACGATTATGCCTACACGAGAGGTGTGGGGCTTCATTCGCTCACTCAAGTGGGTTACGAACTCAATAAGGTGATGTATCTCATCTCTGACAAATTCACCAATTCCACGTGCCGGCATAACTAGAGATGTAGCTTGGATAGTACTTCGAAATGACGCATAGCAAACAGTTCCTGATATTGTCAGGAATGAAAGCCCCCAAAGAAAGACAAGGAATGTCATGAGTTTAGTATACCAATTTTTTTATTTACCTACCGCAAAACGTGCATATCGTGTCAATTCAGTGTTCTCGCCGAACTTCTGAACTGCGCCCTTGATCATATCCCCCACAGTAACATCAGGATTCTTGATGAATGGCTGATTCACAAGTACAAGCTCCTTGAAATATGTATCCATCTTCCCCTCTAGCGCTTTGGCCTTTATTGCTTCTGGCTTTCCTGCCATTGTTTTTTCAACTTCCTCGGCAAAGAAATCTTTTGCCTTAATCTTATCTGCTTCGCTGATGTCAGCCTCGACGCGATATTTGGGGTTTGAAGCTGCAACATGCATCGCTATCTCATAGGCGAGCTTTTTGAATTCCTCATTCTTGGCGACGAAATCTGTTTCGCACGAAAGCTCGACCATAGCAGCAACTGAACTATTGCCGTGTAGGTAGACCTGCACGACTCCAGCAGCGAGCGTACGATCGCCCTTTTTTGCTGCGAGCTCACCGCTCTTCTTGCGAAGCATCATGCGCGCCTTTTCCATGTCACCACCTGCATCTTCGAGCGCTTTCTTGCACTGCATTACCGCAACGCCGGTCTCATCGCGCAATTCCTTGATAGCCTCCATGCTGATCGCTTTTGTATCTGCCATAGTTTTACAAATAAGAATAATTTAAATAACTAGTGTAAGGTTTTCAAATTCAGATAAAGTTCGA
>JAYTYM010000067.1:0-3331 GCA_043742365.1 bacterium
CTCGAGCGTATCGCCCCAGGCAGTTCGGAGGTGGACACGGGAGTTCCGGCAACGTCGTCATCTAACCCAACAGGAGCAAGCCCACAGCTTAGTAAAAAAGAAGGAATATGAAATTTGTAAAAAAACAACACAAACCAAAGTCTGAAATAAAGCAGGCGAAACTTGAACGTCGCGAAAGGATCGACGCAAAGAAGGTGCCGCCCGTGCAAACTGGCGTACATCAAAATCAAGGAGGGCACAGCAAATTCCCCCCAGAACATTTCGTCGAGGGAACTATTCGCGTCACTTCGAAGGGTGTCGGGTATGTTGAGATAGAAGGAATGAAGGAAGACATTGAGATAGACCCTCGCAATCTCTCAACTGCGCTTGATCGCGACCGCGTAAAGGTAGTGCTGCATGGAAAGATTGTGGGCACGCGCCAAAACGGTGAGGTCACGGAGATTCTTTATCGCAACAAGACGCGCTTCGCGGGTGTACTTGAGCGTGAAGCAGGTACGTACTTCCTCGTCCCTGACGACCACAAGATGTACCGCCACATCCTCATCCCTAAACAAAGTTTGAATGGTGCCAAAGAGGGCGACAAAGTATTTGTCGAGATGACCAAGTGGACCGACCCCGAGCGCGAGCCAATAGGCGAAGTGAAGAAAGTCTTAGGACTCCCCGACAATAACGATGCCGAGATGGAAGCTATTGTGCTTGAGCGCGGCTTTGATACAACATTTGACCCCGATGTCCACGCCGCTGCCGAGGCAATACCGCTCGATATTCCCGCCGACGAGATTGCTAAGCGCCGCGACTTTCGCAACACCCTCACTTTCACCATCGACCCTAAGGACGCAAAGGACTTTGATGATGCACTTTCATGGAAGACGCTTCCCGATGGAAAGTTCGAAATAGGCGTACACATCGCAGATGTTTCCTACTACGTCACTCCAGGTTCACGTATCGACCAAGAGGCTGTGGAGCGCGCAACCTCGGTCTATCTTGTCGACCGCACCATCCCCATGCTTCCTGAGCGACTTTCTAACGGCATTTGCTCGCTGGTAGAGGGCGCGGACCGACTTACCTTTGCCGCAGTGTTCACTATGAATGCCTCAGGCGAAGTATTGGACGAGTGGTTCGGCAGGACAGTCATCCATTCGGCTAAGCGTTTCACCTACGAAGATGCGCAAGCGGTACTTGATACCGGTAAAGGTCCACACCTTGAAGCACTACTCTCGCTCGACTCAATTGCAAAGAAGCTGCGCTCGGCACGCCTCCAGAACGGCGCCATCGCCTTTGAAGCCGAAGAAGTGAAGTTCGAACTCGACGAGAACGGCAAGCCGCTCCGTGTGTACAAGAAAGTCCTACAAGACACAAACAAGCTCATTGAAGAGTTCATGCTTCTTGCCAATAAACGCGTTGCACACCTCATCGCCACCAAAGACAAGCGCGCCGAAAGCGTATTCGTCTACCGCGTGCACGATGCACCGAACGAAGACCGCATTCGCGACCTGCGCGACTTCCTGCATGGTGTAGGTTTTGACTTGAAGCTCGACAAGCACATGCAGGTGACCTCGCAAGCAATCAACAACATGCTCGAGAGTGTACGCGGGAGCGCAGAAGAATCGATGATCCAGATGGCGACTGTACGTGCAATGGCAAAGGCTGTCTATACCACTAAGAACATCGGCCACTACGGGCTTGGATTTGAGCACTACACCCACTTCACCTCCCCTATTCGTCGCTACCCCGACCTGATGGTCCATCGCCTGCTTCAGCATTATCTCGACAATAAACCTGTTCCCAAGAAGACTCTTGAAGAACAAGAACGCCTCGCAAGGTACTGTTCACAGATGGAAGTACAGGCTGCGGATGCAGAGCGTTCGTCTATTAAGTACAAACAGTGCGAATACTTCTCGACACGTATCGGTGAGGTCATCGATGGGACCATCTCAGGAGTTACCGAGTGGGGCATTTATGTAGAAGACAAGGTGACCAAAGCCGAAGGCATGGTGCATGTGCGTGAAATACCAAACGACTTTTATTTCTTTGAGCAGAAGAACTATCGCATCGTCGGTAAGGCGCGCGGCAAAGTCTATCGCTTAGGCGACAAATTGCAGGCACGCATTGCCTCAGTCGATCTCAAGAAAAAGCTTATCGCGATGAAACTGGTATAGTGGTGGGGTCATCACTTGGGACACATAATGCTGCTTTTTATTACACCCGCTTTACACTTCGCTTCAATTTGAGTTCTCAGAAACTCACCATGATCAATGTTTGTACTTAAATCATAATTCTCTATTAGTTTTAATGCATCAGCATCGGGCCCTTTCTGCTTTACGGAATCCCAATACTGCTCGCCATATTGAACCCCAGAAGCCTTCGCCAGTGCGCCAACATCGTAACCCAAGAGATGATAGAGATCTTCAATACTTAGACTTGATGGGGAAATTTGATCATTCAATGTTGGTTTCAAAATGTGTGCTTTACATGTTTCTTCACTGAAGCCTGCATTGAATATTAATGGTTTAACACGGTTGCAAATTTGCGCATTTTTTGTTGCAATAGCAATGTTTTGAAAACACTCAGAACGTAAAGATGTTTTAGTGAACAAAAAAGGTGAATTTAAAAAAACTGCATTTGAAGAAATATGCTCGCAGGCAATCAATGATTTATGAAAAGCTGCTGTATCCCTAACATAATATTCCGGATATGTCCCTTCTCGTTCTTGCCCTACTCTATGTGACCCTATGTAAATAACACTCGCTACGACAGAGATAACTAGCATCAAAACACTGAAAGCAATTAGTATTGTTTTATTCATTACAAGAATCATAACAAAACTAAATTAATCACGAAAGAGCGCAGTGGGTTAAATATTTAGTTACACATCCCAGGAAAGTCGATCTCAAGAAAAAGCTTATCGCGATGAAACTAGTATAAAATATCCGCCTCATGTGAGGCGGATTCGCGCTATCCTACAAAATGCGCAACGAGCTTGCCAGCCGCAATGAGGATTGCAAAAAATACGAAGGACTTTGGACTGAAAAGATCGAAGAACATATCACCGTACATGCGCCATGGTGCCGCACGATCAAAGGCTATCTGAAATTCCAAGTAAGCTTTATTTGGTGAACCCTTCGGCGGCAACATGCTCAAGCGTAGCTTTTCACGATACTTGAAATAAAATGGTGCAGGCAGACATGCTGCGAGCAGAAGAGCAGCAAAAACCGCACATGCAGTATTGGAGCAAAAGTAGCCGACTGAAAAAGACAGTGCTGTTAGTAGAATGATGTCGAGGAAGAAGATAACGATACCCGTATCTTTGTCAGTAGCGCTTTTCGAATTC
>JAYTYM010000068.1:0-11161 GCA_043742365.1 bacterium
GCCTTCGTATAGTAATTTGAGACACCAAGCTGGATATATGAACGGATGTTGGTGGTGGAAGCAGTATTTGAAACGACGAAAATAGGGATCTTTTGCCAATCTGGGTTGCCCTTAAGCTGTACGACAAAGTCGAGACCGTTCTGAGTACCCAGTAGATAGTGATCAAGCCATATAACATCTACGTCTGACATGTTTTTGAGCTCTCTAATACCATCTTCAACGGTAGAAACAATGATGGTGTCGAAACCGCGTTCAGTAAAGGCTTCGCGCACAGCTTTTGCGAGCTGGCGTTCATCTTCAAGTACTAAAATTTTGGGTCGTTTTACTTCTTCCATAGATTATCTATCCTATCATTTATTTTACCTCTGCAATAGCATTTGGCGTGTATAATGGGGCATTTTGGTATTGGGCAATAAATTTTTCATCAGGAAAGGCCTTTTGCACCACCCTTCTTTGGCCAGCCTGCAAGCGGCATGATGACATGGAAGGTTGTGCCATTATTCTCCTCAGATTCAAACCAGATCTTCCCTCCTGAGGACTCGACGATGGCCTTAACGATATACATTCCGAGACCAGTTCCTTCGGTGTCTTTCTGGCGGACGTTATCTGCGCGGAAGAGTTTCTCAAATATCTTGCCGTGCTGACTCTTGGGGATACCATAGCCGTTGTCTGAAACCCGAATGTAGAGACTGTTGTCTTTTTTGCCGATCTCAGCAGTAATGCGACCTTCTGGCTGGGTGTACTTCACGGAGTTCGAGAGGAAGTTCTGGAATACAATACGAATGAGCTTAGGGTCAGCGCTGTATACTTCGGGCGCATCGGTGAATATTTCTTCAACAACTTGCTTCTTTTCCATGATCTGCGGATTGAGTTCTTTGAGTACGCTTTGGCAGATCTCGACAAGATTAACAGGCTCAGGCTCCATGGCAAATGTACCGAGATCGATGCGCGAAACATTGAGGAGTGCGTTCACGAGCTCTACCATGCGTAGGTTACCGGCGTAGATCTCTTTCACATATTGGCGCTGCTTTTCATTGAGTTCACCTACGTATTTCGAGAGTAACATTTCGGAATACCAGCGAATAGCAGAGAGCGGCGTCCGCAGCTGATGCGATGCAAGAGAAACGAATTCGGTCTTTGCGCGGTCGATCTCTTTGCGCTGGGTAATATCCTGACACAAGCTGACGTAGAAGAGCGTTTGATTTCCCTCGCGTATAGGGAAGATAGAAAGCTCAGCATGGTAAATACTGCCATCCTTGCGCTTATTGATGATGTCCTCGGTGGTATACGACAACCCAGCGCTTATCTTCTCCCACATCGCAGTAAATATATCCGGCTTGGTCTCCCCGCTCTTAAGCAAGCGTGGATTACGGCCGAGTGCGTCGGCTGCGGTAAAGCCGTTCAGATCTACCCATGCAGGGTTCACGTAGATTATTGCACCATCTGGGGTAGTGATAGAAACTGCTTCGGTCGATGAATCAACCGCTTTCTGGAATTTGCGTGCATTTTGAACTTCTTGCTCGATCTTATTTTTGGCTTCTTCGAGTTCAAGGGTGCGGGACTCAAGCACCTCTTGTACGCGCTTCACATTGGAAACGTCTTCTGTGATTCCTGATAAGTACACGGACTTTCCCTCATCGTTAGTCATTGCCTGTCCGCGGTCAGCTACCCACATGTATTCTCCGTTGGCGCGGCGGATACGGTACTCAATAGAATATTCGGGGGTGCGCTTGTCGAGATGGAACTCCATTGCACGTTTTACGCCCTCAAGATCGTCAGGGTGCACACTGGTCATCCAGAAATCCAACTTGTCTGTCTTGTTGCGATCAGCGTAACCAAGCATCGCCATCATGCGGCCAGAGAAAAATACTTCGCTCTTCAAAATGTCGTAGTCCCAAAATCCTAACCCCGACCCCATAAGTGCATGCACATAGCGGTCTTCACCAGTGCTTGCGACTGAAAGTGCTTCTCCCGCCTTTTTGGCAAAGCGATTGTATCCGGGGATGACCATAAGAAGCATTATCCAGACAGTGAGCACTTGGAGAATAAGTACTGCGGCTACTACCCAGTGAGTGTACTCGGCAAAGGTAGTTGTTGGCATCCAGTAGATAAGCCACCCGATAAGCCCGCTTCCCAAAAGGAGTATGGTGGGCACAAGCACAAGAAGAACGCCACCTCCATGTGGGTGCTTTATCTCTTCGATCACTCTTCTTCCTTCTTGTAGTGGGTCTTGTTCCGCCATGTACATACCGGCCTCGTCGCCGACTATTGCTATATATTGTAGCAGAGCATTATGAACCTGTCTCATTTCTTAACGCAGTAATGTTTGATTGAAACCTTGTTGCCTGTTCAAATCTTCAAATTTCGGTTTAAAAATCACGAACTTCTTGTCAGCATATACTATAGGCTTCCTCAAATTTCGTGATTTTCACGCGAAATTTGAAAATTTTTCCGAGGCATAAGAAATGGGACAGGTTCTCGCTAGAAATACAAGTTGCGTAATTTGTGATACGAGGTAGTTTGAGGACAGCTTTGTTCGTCAAATGTTAACCAGAGGAGCCGTCTCAATGACAACGCATCCGCGCAGTACCAAAAACTCAACCAAACCAAATGCAGGAGTAGCGAGTACCTCACTTAAGCCAGCTGTCGTCGTGAGCTTGACCACGAAACTCTTCGTGCTCGATACGAATGTGCTCATGCACGATCCGACGTGCTTGTCGCGATTTGAAGAGCACGATCTCGTGCTGCCGATGACGGTACTTGAAGAGCTCGACAAGAACAAAAAGGGCATGAGCGAGGCGAATCGAAATGCCCGCCAGTCCTTGCGCTCTATCGACCTCGGCCTCAAGGCCCACAAAGGAACGCTTGATCTGGGAGTTCCGCTCAACGCGATGTTCCCCGATATCGATGCCAAGAAGACTCACCTCGGCAGGCTGTACTTGCCTACCGGAGTTGAGAAGCCCAAGGACAAGCGCTTCCGCACCCTCGCCGGCGAGGTAAACGACAACCTCATCATCGCCTCGACCATCTGCCTGAAGGAAAAGTTCCCTGCTCGTGAAGTTGTTCTCGTCTCAAAAGACATCAACATGCGTATCAAAGCGCGTGCGGTAGGCTTGAGTGTCGACGACTACTTCAACGACAAGGTGCTCGAGGACTCTGATGTCCTACACACTGGCAGCCGTGAACTCCCGCATGATTTTTGGGCGAAGCATGGCACTGACCTCGAGTCATGGGTTGAAGGCAGCAAAACCTGCTATAGGATCAAGGGACCATTGTGTGGCTCACTTACCACGAACGAATTCGTGTACCTTGAGCCTGCTGATGGCGCTTTAGATAAGGCACAGAAGCCGCTGTTTGCGATTGTCCACGAACGCACTGCGCGCATGGCGGTACTGCGAACGCTGAATGACCACACGAGCAAGAAGAACGCTGTGTGGGGCATCACGGCTCGTAATCGTGAACAAAATTTTTCACTGAATCTACTTCTTGACCCTGAGATCGACTTTGTCATCATGTCGGGTATTGCCGGAACTGGTAAGACTCTTATGACTCTTGCTGCCGGACTACACCAGGTCATCGTAACAAAGACCTACGGCGAGATCATCGTCACGCGTGTGACCGTACCGATGGGAGATGACATCGGCTTTCTTCCCGGCAACGAAGAAGAAAAGATGGGTCCGTGGATGGGCGCACTCGATGACAACCTCGAGGTGTTGAACGAAAATGCCCAAAATGGCGGTGAGTGGGGGCGTGCTGGAACCAACGATCTCATCAAAAGCAAAGTGAAGATCAAATCCTTGAACTTCATGCGCGGTCGTACGTTCCTCAACAAATACGTCATCATCGACGAAGCTCAGAACCTGACTCCGAAACAAATGAAGGCGCTCATCACTCGCGCCGGACCTCGGACAAAGATCATCTGCCTAGGCAACTTGGCTCAGATCGACTCACCGTATCTTACGGAGAGTAGCTCGGGTCTCACCTACGCAGTTGACCGCTTCAAGGGCTGGGAACATGGAGGCCATATCATGCTCAAGCGCGGCGAACGTTCGCGTCTGGCTGATTTCGCCAACGAAGTCCTTTGATGTAAAGGTCCCCCTTGCTTCGTCACCGGGCTATGGAATAAGAATTCCAAGCCACTTCCAATTTTATGTCCCTACGGTCGTAAAATTTAGGTCGTTCGATCCTTTCCGGATCGAACGATTTTTTTTATTAACTTTTTATTAACCAACACCGAATTGTCGATACGCCGATGGCACAATTTCATACGATATATCGTATGAAATCTGAAGCACTAAAAAGGGATATTTATTTCTTGGAAACTTTCGGTATGACGGCGCATGTATGGGTCAGAGCACGATCATATTCGATCAATATTCGGCTACTTATAGTCGACGGTTATCTCGTCCTTGTCGTGCATTTGATAATGCTCGTATTCGTTCGAGACTACTCCGTTCACTTTCATAACGAGGGTATGACCATCACCTACCTTGTTGCCCATGAGTGTGGTTGATGAAAAATCCTTTCCCCAAAGATCGAAAACTTTACCCAAACGAATATCATCTTTTTTGACCTTTTGGTTTGCGGGGCCTTCAAATTCCATATGCACACTGTTGTCTGCCTCGTGAATATGAAGCGGGCTTTCAACTGGACGATCTGTGAGCCCAAGACCTTTTGGCAAAGTCTGCTCGATACCATTTACTGTTACTACAAGATGCGCGTGGTAGTGGAGGCCTACCGTAGATACATATTCCCCGGCAGATACTTTTGGTGCGGTGACTGCTACGTAAGCGACAAAGAGCACGGCTGCGACAATGACAGACCACAATGCCGCAAGTTTTATCTTCTGGCGTGTTCTGTGCGCTTCCCTTCTTATACTATCGTGGTTTTTATCCTTTTTTGACATGCGCCGATTGTATCTAAATTGCAGAAATTTAACAAACCGCCGAGGTTTCGTTCTTTATTTATCCCCACCACTTCGTTACACATCTGCCCTTACGGATTAATCGAATTAAAAAAAATTATGCTAAGTGCTGCGGTCGCTGCACTTAGCATAATTTCTTAGTTCGGCCTTCTTCTACTCACTATTTAACCAATTCCTCCCACGGAAGACCAGCTTTACCGAAGTGACCATAGGTGGCGGTTTCTTGATAGATAGGCCTTCTCAGTTTGAGTCGATCAATAATGGCGCGAGGGCGGAAATCGAAGTTATTGCGCACGTATTCGCTCAAGTCGTTTCCCTTCTCGTCGACCGCAGAGACCATCAGGGGCTCAGGATGACCAATCGCATATGCGACTGACACGAGTGCCTGCTTGGCGAGACCTGCTGCGACGATGTTCTTTGCAACAAAGCGAGACATGTATGCGGCAGAGCGATCTACCTTGGTCGCATCTTTGCCTGAAAATGCTCCTCCGCCATGTACGATAAGCCCTCCGTATGTATCAACCATGAGCTTGCGACCAGTAAGTCCTGTGTCTGCATAAAATCCCCCCTGAACGAAGCGTCCGGTTGGGTTCACGTACACATCAACACGCGTGAGATCCCCAATGACAGGCTTGATAAGTTTCTCTATAAGAGCTTCGCGTATCTCTGCCTGCTCTACATCCTCACTGTGCTGGGTTGAAATAAGCACGGATGCTACGCGGCCATTTTTGATGGTCACTTGTGCCTTGCCGTCAGGTCGAAGCCACTTAAGCTCTCCGCTTTTGCGGAGATCCTCAAGCCCCTTTGTGAGCTTATGCACATACGTCACTCCTTTAGGAAGGAATTCTGGAGTCTCGTCGGTCGCATAGCCATACATGATACCCTGATCTCCAGCCCCATCTTGGTCCACGCCCATCGCAATGTCGGGAGACTGCTTAACGATGCGCTCGATTATCTCAAGGTCATCATCGTATCCGATATCATTATAAACTTTGCGTGCAATCTCGCTCGCATTAATGGTGGCATCTGTTGTAAGCTC
Source organism: bacterium (assembly GCA_043742365.1). Lineage (GTDB taxonomy): Bacteria > Patescibacteriota > Minisyncoccia > Phycocordibacterales > UBA6899 > MHLP01. The sequence continues at coordinate 5,964 of JAYTYM010000068.1, forward strand.
ACCTCCAATAACAAGCAAACCGTGTGCACCGAAGCTTTCAATAGCGACGCGGCTCTTAGGATCCTGTGCGAGGCATGCGTCTAGTATGGCGTCAGATATCTGATCGCACATTTTATCTGGATGTCCTGATGTAACCGACTCGACTGTATAAACTGACTTTTCGCTGATCATATAAATGAATCTGAACTATTAATAACGCACAACATAGTAGTATCGAGCGAAGTGTTCAATAAAAAAACTTCGCCCCAGAGGGAAAAGTTTTTCATTTGCGTTAAGCAAAGGTGATATTATCTTTTCCCCTAAGGGATGGATTTGGCACCACTTCTCGTATGAAACTCCAAAATGTCATACGGACGGTTGCCGGTGGGATCATAAAGCCATTTCTCTCCCCCACACTCTCGATAAAAACTTATTCAGTTGTACATTTATGGTAACACACGCCGCGAAGGAAGGTTGCAAAGCAAACTGTGCATAATAAGTGGAAAACTATTGCACCACAGAACATTAGGCATCTTACTTAAAAACGTTCTAAGCTATAGCACATATCACTTTGCCACAGTAGGAGGCAAGGTTGTGATCTGGGCATTCTCTTGCGGTGTAAGCTCGGGATACACATTGTGAGCTTGCGGAAGACCACTCTGACCGAGCAAATTCTGATAAGAACCGAGCATCGCGAGTGCGACGACCGCGATGAACAAAAGTGGTATCGCAATTATGCCGACAACCATTGCTCCGATCACGTATCCCCTTCCTTCGGCCTGTGCCCCGACAGTAAGACCCTTCTGTGCTTTGAGTTGATCATAAAGCCTGACAACGAAGATCATGGAGAACGGAACAGTGAGGAGCGACAGCGCTGAGCCGATGTATGGCACAAGACCCAGGATGATACTCACGATCCCAAGCACTAGCCCGACAGAGATAAGTCTTTTGAAAACTTCCCACCACACTCCTCGTACGAGTTCCTTACTCCACATGAGCGCATTCATTCCGCGCTGATTGTCGACCACCACCGCAATTCGCGAAAATGAGAGCATTACACCCAAGATAATTCCCGGAACAATGAACAAGAAAGCACCACCAATTACAACAAGCCCCGAGAGAAATGACGCCCATACAAGTGGCCAAAAATATGGCATTGCGACTTTGTATGTATCTTCAACCGAAAGTTTCCAGCCCGTTTTGACCTGCTTAATGATGCCAATAGTCGCAAGTATTAAAATAATTCCACCAGCAAGTTGGGCAACAACATACACAAGTCCTGAAGAAAACATGTCTTGTGGTGTCATCATCCCTTTGCCCAGTGATGCGGCAAAATAAAGGATGACGGGCACGACCATAATAGATGCGATCAGTGAAAAGTGCGCTTGCATCTCGTTCCACGTTTCAGAAAACAGTGTGCCGATACTCGATAACTGACCCGATGGTATCGACGATACTGAGGCATTACCCAGAGCTTCCCTCGTTGCGAAGTTAACGTCTTCCACTTTCCATCCTTTTGCGAGTAATTCAGTTTTGATATCCTCCTCTCGTACACCACGTGCACGTTCATCGGCTACATATTTGGCTATTTCATCGTTTTGCATATACGTATAATTATACCAACTTCTATCGACCTACGAAACAAAAAGCCGCCTCAAATGAGGCGGCGATTGAATTAGAGACCGAAGAGCAGGGTTTTCAATTTTGTGGGACCTTTCGGTTGTGCACCGTGATTATTGACGCCAAATGTTCCGGGAATGACCGCAATCACGATTGAGACAAGCATGACAGCAATACTCGTAAGTCCTGCCATAAATCCCCAACCTACAAACGAGAAGAGTGGCGGCAGAAACACGATGTACGCAATACGCCTGTCGCCATCGAAGTCGTTGAGGCGGCGCGTCATGACCCCCGAAAAAAGGACGACGAGACACATTCCGATGAGTGAATTGATGAGAGGGATGTTGGTTGGCACAACATACGCCTGCAAGCGTCCGACGACCCAGAATGCGATCAGAAGGATGACGTAATGCTTGATTCCTAGGCGCCCAGACCACATTGTCTTGAGAGGATTGTCCACGAGTATTCCCTTCTTGGTTGAAAAATATCTTGCCTTAAACTAGCACATATTTTTGATATGGCAAGTTCGCTTTCTTTTTTTTATTGACTGATTCAACCTCTATCCGAACGTAAGCGTGTAGATATCGAGACCACCGCCTGAAGGAATGAGCTCTATCGTATGTTCACCATATCCAACACTTGAATTCACAATTTCGTATATACGTTCTTGTGTGACGTAAATATAGCTATCTGTTTTTTCAAAACGTACATCCTTTCCGGCTGTAGCTTGGGTAAGTGGTGCACCATCGAGGAGTACCTTAACCTTTATTGTGCCTTCGTTTCCTAGTACTGCGTATGCCGCACTAGCGTTGTAGTGATATGCGATCTTTGCGCCCTCAGACATGCTCGCTGCGTATTCGCCTTTGAAATTCCAGTTACCGGTGAAATATATTTTATTGAGCTTTAGCGTTCCTGTGGGTCCTGTAAATGACTGTGGTCCGTCCTTGAGTGGAATACCTTCAGCCATGTTCTGGTTTCGTGAGGAGCCAAAATACGTTTCTTGGCTGAGAACTTTATTCAGATCAACCTTATACGCATCTTTCGGTGTTTCGCTCTTATTGTATGGAAGTGCGGGTTTTCCGAGCTTTGCGAGGCGTGCCTCAAGGAGTTCGCGTATCTTGGTTTCCATGGTGTCATATGCACCTTCACCTTGATGGTCGTACACAATTCTACCGCTTAGGTCGATCAAGTATTCATGTGGCCAAAGGGTGTTCTTGTATGCATTCCACGTGCCGTACTCATTGTCTATGACAATGGGAAATATCATATTGTGATCATGCGCGAACAGATCGACGACATTCTTCGATCGCTCAAATGCAAAGCGTGGAGTATGCACCGATATGATAACGAGACCTTGATCTTTGTATTTGAGATTCCATTGATCAAGATATGGCACCATGCGTAGTGAGTTCATCGATGATGTTGTCCAAAACTCCAAAAGTACTACTTTATTACCAACGAATTTTTTGAGTGTAAGCTGATCTGTACTTAGGAATCCAAGTGTGTCTATGTTTGTGAATCCCGTAGGCTTTGTGAGCTCAGGCGCCATTCGTCCCGACAGCGGCAGTGCGAGTTTGCCAGGTACGGTTTGCGCGGTTGCTCCCTTAAGCGGTGAGTTCTCTTCGCCGATAGCTGTCGAGTCTAGGGTGGATTTATTAGCGAGCGCCGAAGATGTTGTTGAGACAGCAGGTTGAATTGCCTCCGAATTTCCTTGGTAACTTGATATGAAAAAAAGCATAAAAATAACCGAGACAATAGCCGCAGTCCCAAATACAATTTGTGGAGTTGTGAATCGCATATATAAATAATTATTAAATGAAATAAATCAAAGTAATTATACAAAAAAATATTAAACAAGAATAGGACTTACTCAAAACGATGCACCACCTTGAGTATTTCCAAATTTCAGTACTCGCGAGCCGTAGGCACTTGCATTCTTCTAAGTGGGTTACCACTAAGAAGAATTGGGTCGCTCGATGAAATTTTAGGTCAAATTTGAGGCGCGGAGAAAACGGTGAACGACCTGAAATTTAACGACTGAAAGGAGTATAAATTTGGAAGTCCCTGTGGGGGAAGGCATAATCACCACCAGAGTACACCACTGGAGTACTTCTTGTTTTCTAACTCACAAAGTTCATAAGAAAACAAAGTCGCTTCCATTTTCTAAGACGGATTACCGTCAAGAAAATTTGGTCGCATATATGTTGACTGAGTCGTAGAGGTGAGCCATGAGTTGCACCTCATGGCGCAAGGCTTGTTGAGAATCTTTCAAGTGTAACGAAGAAAGAGTCCAACAAGTGGACAGTTCCTGTAAGGAAACGCAACAAAGAAGTTCGCGTTTTGCGGAAGTCCTAATGTTAGATCACACCCTGCGTGAAGCCCAGTGCCTGATTGAGTACAACCAACGAAAGCAGAATCGCCACGAGGAGAATACCGTTGGCAATGATATGCGGATACTGTACGCGTATCTTTATGAACACTGCAAGTCCCAGCGCGAAAAGTATTATTGCTGCAAGGATTAAGTATATCGTCGAAGTCGCTTGGCGTGGCGATGCGAGCAAAAGATCAAGCTTGCTTACATGCGAACGCTCAAGAATAGGCAGATTGACCGGATATACGGGTATTGTTAATTTCTGGGTTTCAGCTCCAGCGACGATGGTCGAAGCTGCATTATTTTCTGGCGTAACTGGCGCAATTGTCGATAGTGTTTTTACGCTCGAGGAAGCTCCCGCGACATTTTGCTCAGGTGTAGGTTTAGGCTTCGGCGCCACAACGGGTGGCGTGGGCGTTGGCTGCTTTGTCGCACCTGGGGTAGGCGCTGTGCGCGTTGCTGTGGCTATCATCTCTTGTATTGAGCGTGCGGTTCCTGATGCGGTATCTAATTGTCGTGCAATAAGCGATGGTCGACCGAACTCCTGCACAACGAATATTGCATCCTTACCTTTATATTCACCGCGCGCAGTTGCAATACCTATCTCGGTGTAGTTTCCGTTCATGATGTTTGCGCGGTGTGTCGGTGAGTGCATCCACGCTTCGGTGATGTCCTTTGAGTCAGTGAAGTTCACGGCGAGATTCTCCCCTGCTGCAGCGTAATCGTAACCAACAGTCTCAAACCAATACCACGGTGTCTTTCCGTCGGGAGAGTTGTGAGCAAAATAGCTTTTCTTTGCCATGTCATCAGCCTTCAGTTGTGCCGCGCGCTCGAGGGTTGTGTTCACAGCAAGCGTGCTCAGGTTCTCTGTCATGCGACTTTGATTTGTCTGATCGACAAGAACAGTAGCAAAAATTGCCGCAAAGTAATCGCTTTGTGGGAGGACAAGAAATGTTTGTGCGAGGTAAAGCGCCTCGACTCCAAGCACGAGCCCGAGGATTCCTGCTGCAATCTTTAAACGTAAAAAATACGGTTGGTAACCGTTGTGGTGAGATGGGATGAAGTGCGAATGAAGCCACTTATTCACATGTCTATTATAGCACAATTGTTGAGTTATTGCAACACTTTAATTGGTACATTCAACCCCGAAGTGCAACACTCCATACTTCTAATGGGGTTCTCCACCCCAGCCGTTTCCGCGGTCGTGTATTGATGGCATACTCCACAC
>JAYTYM010000069.1:0-8340 GCA_043742365.1 bacterium
GCGTATAAATAGGGCTCCAGTCCATGGTGAATTCTCCTAAGTTGAAAAAGGTCCGTATATATTATACCATTTTTGAATGAGTTGTGCAAGAGCTTGATCAAACAAAAAGCGGCCCGTCACTCGGTCCGCTAATTCATTTTCTTTTGAGAAGGGAAATACAATTCTGCGATCCTCAAGTAGTGCATATGTACAGGATAGAACGGATGTTCTTCGTCCCATTCGAATCGTTTTTCCGTCTCATTCTTCAGTTGATCAAGCAACGCGAGGTAAGTTTCAAACAATGGCCGCATAGTATCCAAGAAATAGAGCGACACCACTCCGTTGATGCTCCTTTCCCCAGGCGTGAATTGGTTAAGACTTTTTATGATTGCCTCGATAGTGATGGTGTTTCCGCTTAAGTGCGCTTTTGGCATTACGATTCCCAAGCCATGCTTCTCTTCTTCGCTCTTGAGGAATTCAAGCATGTGCATGAGTTCTTCTGCGTCATTCGCTTCATATCGGATCTCAACCCCGATATGAAGATTCGTTCGCTTGTCGACACGATTCTTAAATATCGGTTTGATGTTCACCTCAGACTCCTTCAAAGTACCCTCTATAAGTATAGGGAGTACTTTTACTTGCGTAAAGAAGGTTGTTATTTCTTGTCTACGATCTCGCTTGAGATGAGTTTGAGTGCATCATCTATCGAAAGTGAGCCGATCTTGCCCTTTTCGCGATGTTCGACGGTGATGCTCTCTGATGCGACCTCTTGGTCACCAATGACAAATGTATAGGGGATTTTGTTTACTTTCGCAGAGCGGATCTTTTTGCCCAAGCTCTCACTTTCAAGGTTGAGTTCTGTACGGACATCGAGTGCCGTGAGATAAGTATTTATTTTTGTCGCATATTCATGATGCGCATCACTGATGGGAAGTATCGCAACTTGAACGGGAGCAAGCCAAAGAGGGAAGTTGCCACCAACATGCTCAATGAGTGTCGCCATAAAGCGCTCGATAGAACCCATTATGGCGCAGTGGACCATGACAACGGTTTCTTTCTCACCCTTTTCGTTGGTGCACACAAGTCCGAAATTAAGTGGCTGATTGAAATCAAGCTGGATGGTGGCAACCTGAAGTGTGCGGCCGAGGCTGTCGCGAGAAATAAAGTCTATCTTAGGGCCATACATTGCTGCCTCACCCTCGCCATCGATGTAGTCTGTGATTCCGCGCTTCGCCATGAGTGCGATGAGCGCATCTTCTGCCTTCTGCCAGACTTCCTTGGTGCCTAAGTATTTGTCGAAGTTTTTTGGGTCATGACGTGAGAGGCGCACACGCAAGTCCGTGAAGCCAAACGTCTTGTAGAAGGTATCGATGATGTCCCAGATAGCAAAGACCTCAGACTCAATCTGACTTTCGCGGCAGAAGACATGTGCATCATCTTGGGTGATAGAAAGTACACGCGAAAGCCCTGAGAGTTCACCCGACTGTTCGTCACGGTAGACCATTGTGGTCTCACAGAAGCGTTGTGGCATAGCGCGATAGCTGCGAGGCTCAGATGCGAATATCTGTGTGTGATGAGGGCAGTTCATCGGCTTCATTGCATAGAGATGCCCTTCGCGCGTCTCTATCTTAAACAGTTCTTCCGCGAACTTCTTCCAATGACCCGATGTCTCGTAGAGATCCTTGCGGGTGATGTGAGGTATTGTGACCTTTTGATACCCCTTTGACTTACGCAACTGCCAAACGAAATCGTTCAAGAGTTCGCGGATGATGGTGCCCTTGGGGGTCCAGAGGGGAAGCCCCGCACCGACGAGGTCCGAAAAAACGAAAAGTCCAAGTTCCTTACCGAGCTTGCGATGGTCGCGCTTCTTCGCCTCCTCGATCATCGCGATGTAGTCGTCGAGCTCTTTGCCTGACTCAAAAGCATATCCGTATATGCGCGTGAGCATTGGGTTTTCGGAACTTCCGCGCCAATAGGCCCCTGCTATGCGAGTGAGTTTGAATGCATCGGCTGCAATCTCGCTCGTATTCTCAACATGCCCACCCTTACACAAGTCGGTGAAGTCTGAAACGGTATAGGCGGTAAGTGTTTTCCCCTCAGCTTCATATTCGTTGAGTAGTTCAAGTTTGAACGGCTGCTCTGCAAAAAGTTTCTCGCCCTCCGATTGGCTTATCTCACGTCCGCTCATCGGAAGCTTTTGATTCACTAATTTGCGCATTGATTTTTCAAATGCTTTGAGATCGTCAGGAGTGGGTACCTTCGTGAATTTGAAGTCATAGTAAAAGCCATCATCGGTCGTGGGGCCAATACCCAGCTTTACTTCAGGGTCGAATTCGCGGGCTGCGATAGCGAGGAGATGTGCCATGGTGTGACGGATATTGTGCAGCTTTTCATTATTTTCCATAGTGCAATAGTAACATGGATCTTTTGAGGGCAATATTTGACATATTTTGTATTTAATGGGAATTTTAAATGAGAATCTCTGGAGACCACAATGGTGCTAAAGCAGACTGTAGGCATTTTTATGAAAGCCGAGGATTGCCGAGTAAAAGCGGTAGAGATAAACAAACACACTCGTGAGATAGCAAAAGAGATCAAGTTTGCGCAAAGGACCGGTGATGTGTCCAAGGTTGATCTACGATGGGCTAAGTTGTTCGAATCTTTTTTTGTCCGACGTCTTCCGCTCGAATCACTCGACCCATTTCTCGATCATCTTTCGGAATTATTCCCCTCCATTCGCGAAAAATTCGAATTAGGAAATAAGTTTGCCGAATTGCTTATCGGTAAGTTGCATCACGAAACCCCGATGCTTTTCCCTAAGAATACACAGAGTGTCCGTACTGCTCTTCAGTTGCCTCACGGCGGCTACCCGACAGATCTAGCAAAAGCACTTGGCAACGCTGTGTTGCATTAACAAAAACCCCTCAACGCGAGGGGTTTTCTTTTTACAGTGCTTTCACTTTTTCGGCGATAAGGGAAGGGGCGTCATTGCGTCTGGATTAAAAGCCAAAGATATCCACGGTCAGCAGTCGTTAAAATTTAGGCCTGATATTTCCTATACATTATGGTCAGGTCGTGTTATGGTCTTCATAATGAGTAAGAAAAACCTAATATTAGTTATTGTTGTAGTTGCTTCGGCAATCCTATTGTGCACAGTGTATTTCTCCAAGCCAGTATCGCCACTTTCAGTAACTAATGTTCCACCGAGCTGCGATCCCTCTAAGACCGACTGTTCAAAATTTACTCCTGACGGTACACCTTTCGTCAGATCTCCTGAGCCGGATATTAAAGCGACAACCACCCAGGTTGGGAAGATCGATGAATATCTTTTTGTCGATAACGCACTAAAAGATGTAAATTTTTGTGGGAAGTTCTACCGTGTGAAACAAGTGAAAATAAATGGAGTTGATGTTATGCAGCGAGTGGCGGAGATGTTAACAAAGAATTTGTTGCCAGAAACTTTCAAGATGGGGCCCTACGCACCACCAGCGGAAGAATGGAAAATAGTTTCAAATAAAAATGGGGAAGTGGCAAAAGCAATTTGTGAAAATGTTTCTTTAAACAATCCATACAAATTAAACACACAAAACCTAGCTACCATACACGAAATTCTTGAAGTGCGAGTTTTTCCAAACACAAATCCCGGGCAAGAAGAACAAATAACATATCTCATATCTGCGCCAGGATTTCATGTTGTTGTGAATCCCCTAACAAATGAAATTTTTGATTTCAGTGATTTTGACGGAAGTTCAATCGGACCTCTGGGTAAATTAAAATAAAGTGGCAAATGAAATACACTGTGGCAAGCTGACGCGGTATAAAACGAAATCCGTTAAAGACATTTTCGATACAAGCTCGCGGGGTATTAAATCTCATGTAAAAATAAAAAAGGTTCTCGCTGGAGAACCTTTTGGTTTAAAGTAAAACCGAATTACTGAAAAAGAACATTGCTCGTACTCTCGGTACTAATGAAACCGGCTGGAAATGCTGGGTACCATGCGCCATTTGGTGGATTGTCTTGGCAATTTGTTTGTGGTAAAGCTCCTGTGCCAGCAAAATTTGTGCTGCTGAAAGTAGCACTGTCATAGGACCCAATCCGTAATCCAAAATGCAAATGCGGTCCGGTTGCTAGATTTGCTACTGTCCCGATCTGAATTCCCCTTGGAACAAAGTCGCCTTTTGCTACAAGTGGATTGATATGGTTTGAGACTGTGGTGAATTTTCCACTCACTGGATGATTGTGTTCAATCACTACAGCATATGCCCACAAACCACTTGAGTCATAATGCACATCTTTTACCACTCCATCCTCGGCAGCATATACAGGCCACCCAGCGGTAGCACTGTAATCGGTGCCATTGTGCAGCTTCACATATCCACCGCACGAATTTAACCAATTATTTTGCCAATGGAAACCTCCCACTACTCTACTCGGATTATTTGTACCCAGCGGCCACTTCAACTTGATAACACTGTCGGTTGTCGTGGGCGTATAGTCCACTTGCAGCCATGGTCCGTAACCGCTACCCTGCGTGGAACTATAGAAAGTTGTGAAGTTGTTATTGTTCAAGACTGGCTTCAATTGGAAACCATAGTTGCCGGCGAGTCGCCACTGGTTGTAGATGGAAGTGATGTTGACCTTGTACCAACCAACAGCAGTCGGAGCCGCTGTGGAACCGACAAATGCACCACTCAGATCTGTCGATGAACCAACAGTTCCGGACTGCCATTGCTTGGTTATGAGATACCAATTGATGTTCGTCGGTGTTCCACCGTTGAAATAGTAGAGCCAAACATAGGCCGCATCAGCTGTTGGTGGAAGTCCACTGAGGTCAAATCGTAGCAACGTCTGGTAGATATCACCCCAGCCACCGATACGAAGCTGGTAATCGTGCGTTGGAGTTTGGGTGTAGACATTTCCGAACCACACGTCCATACCCTCAGGATATGCTGCGGGATTTTTCCAGATTATCGCAGCTGAAACAAGCTGCGAGAATAGTAGCGAACAGATGAGAAGCAACCGCTTAATTGCAAACATTTTTTATCTCTAGTTAGCAAAGAACAAACAACACTCCGAACAATATGTGCGGAGTGGCTAGTCCGAGCGAACGCTAACACGAAGAATTAATTGGGTCAATTTATTTTTTGACCATTGTCACGCACGTGAAGAAAGCGCCGAGCGAAATGAAGTGTATGGATCATGCAGTGAATGAGCCTCGTGAGCTTCTGCGAAATAATGTGAAAAAAGGAATAAGGTAAAACGGCTCGCTTAGAGTGACTTTACTTTTTCGGCGATGAGGGAGGGGGCATCATTGCGGCGGCTAAACTTGCCCTTAATCGCCACTAACTTATCCGGGCCGAGTAGGTCCTTGAACTCAGTTAGCGTGCGCGGGAATACAACAACTTCGATCGAACCCGTATAATCAGCAATACGCAAGAAGGCCATATGCTCATTTTTCTTCGTAATGACAAGCTTGTGCTCTTCGATGATACCTGCGATGACGGTGTTCACACCCTCGCGCATGTCTTCGCTTATTTGTTTGATACTTGAGCCGCTTTTCTCGAGTTTGTCGCGGTGCTTATCGAGTGGGTGGCCTGAGATGTAAAGACCGAGCAGTTCTTTCTCCCATGCGAGTTTATCTTCTTGAGAAATTTCAGGTGCAGGCTTAAGGCGAAGCGTCGGAAGTGCACTGCCCTCGGTCATGACGGAGAAAAGCGAAACCTGATTGCTCTCACGCTCCTTTGCATGCAGCTTGTGATATTCAAGCGCATCATCGACATTATGTAGAAGTGACCCGCGGTCGATACCCATGGTATCGAATGCACCTGATCGAATGAGAGACTCGAGTGACTTCTTGTTGAGATCTTTGTGGGTCACGCGCTCTAAGAATTCTGTGAATGTTTTATACGGACCATTGGCGATACGCTCTGCGATGATCGCGCCTGCGATATTCTCTCCGAGATTCTTTATGGTAAATAATCCGAATCGTATCTGGTCTTGTTTGAAGGCTTGCACGTCGCCTGGCTGAACTACTGCTCCTACAACTGCATCCTCTGCCTTGATGACCGTGAACTGTGCGTAGCTCATATTGATGTCGGGCGGTAGAACAGGGATCTTCATGCGCTTACACTCAGTGATAACTTCGGATATTTTTTCCGTGTCACCAGCTTCGGCCGAAAGTACCGCGGTCATGTACTCGGTAGGGAAGTTGGCTTTCATGTAGGCGGTTTGGTATGCGACGCGCCCATAGCACGCAGCATGCGCCTTATTGAAGCCGTATCCTTGGAACGGTTCAAATAATGCCCATATCTTTTCGGCGTCAGCTTCACCGATGCCGCTGTGTGTCTTGCAACCATCAACGAATATTTTGTGCTGTTTAGCCATTTCAGCAGGGATCTTCTTGCCTACTGCCTTACGGAATTTATCTACTTCATTCCAGTCATAGCCCGCAAGCTCAATAGCAGTAAAAAGGAGGTCATCCTGATAGACCAATAACCCGTATGTCTTATCGAGAAACTTCTGCATCTTTGGGTGATAGTAAGTGACAGGATGCTTGCCGTTCTTGCGCGCGACGTATTCTTCAATGGTAAGCATTGGTCCAGGGCGATAAAGGGCCACCATCACGTTGATGTCTTCGATGCGGGTGGGCTTGAGCTCCATCAATGCCTTTGTCATACCTGAGCCGTTTAACTGGAACAAGCCTTCGGTGTCACCACGCGCGAGCATCACAAATGTTTTCTTGTCGTTGAAGGGGATCTTCTCGATGTTGATGTCGACATTGCGGTGCTCTTTGACGAGGCGTACTGCGTCTCCCAAGATTGCGAGGTTGCGTATTCCAAGAAAGTCGAACTTGAGAAGCCCTGCATCCTCAACTGAATACATATCGTACTGGGTGATGACCTTGCCGCCTTTGGGGTCGAACTGGGTCGGAGCGTAGTCGAGCAGGCTTGTGGGGGAGATAACAACTCCTGCCGCGTGTACCGAAACATGGCGAACACACCCTTCAAGCTTCTTTGCGAGGTCGATTATCTCGCGTACCTCAGGGTCGGTCTTATACATCTTTGCAAGATCAGGCTCGAGCTCCATGGCATGCTCAAGGGTCATGGGGAAGCCCTGCGCACCCAAGGGGACGAGCTTAGATATTCGGTCGCCTATTTCATATGGCTTGCCGAGGGCGCGCGCAACGTCACGCACCGCACCGCGCGCCATCATCGTTCCAAAGGTTCCGATCTGCGCAACCTTATCTGCGCCATATTTGCGTTTGGCATATTCAAGAACCTCTTCGCGGCGGTTATCCGCGAAATCCATATCAATATCAGGGGCAGAAGGGCGGAATGGATTCAAGAAGCGCTCAAATGGAAGCTGGAATTCAAGCGGGTCAACATTGGTAATACCCGTAAGGTACGTCACAAGCGAGCCCGCAGCCGAACCACGCACAGTGGTATAAATGCCCGACTCACGTGCGAAGCGCAGAAGGTCAGAAACAACGAGGAAGTATGGCGAGTAGCCTTTATTCTTGATGACCTCAAGCTCGTACTCGAGGCGGGTGATCAAGGTTTCAGAGCGCTCAAGCTCACGGAAGGCAATTCCCTCATATGCGAGGTGGCGTAGCTCGTCGTCTGCATTTCCTGTTTTGAATTCGAGGTGCGGGAAGACCCATTTGCCAAGCTCAAGCTGAATGTCGCACATCGCTGCTATCTTCATGGTGTTCGCGACAGCCTCTGGAATGTCTCGGAAATTTTCGAGCGCCTCTTCAGTGGTAGTGAAATGATATTCGCCTTCGCCCGCAAATATTCCCGTGTCGTTAATGTCGGTGTTCGTTGATATTGCCACAAGTGTCTTGTGCGCGCGCGAGTCGTCGGGGTGAATATAGTGCGAGTCTTGGGTGGCGACGAGGGGAATAGAAAGTTTCTCAGAAAGTCGGATGAGCGCAGCACGCCATTTGTCAAAATCTGGAACGTCGGTGTGATGCATTATTTCAATGAAATAATTCTCTTTGCCAAATATCTCTTGGTGCTCGCGGATTATTTCTTCTGCGCGCTCCATGTCGTTTGAGCGCAGTATTGCACGGCCTAGTTCGCCAGCAGGGCAGCCCGATAGCGCGATGATGCCTTCTGAATGCTCGCGCAGGATGTGTTTGTCCATGCGTGGCTTGTAGTAGTAGCCTTCGAGGTGGGCCATAGTGGTGAGGCGGACGAGGTTTTTGTATCCGACGACATTCTTTGCAAGCAGGGTAAGGTGGAAGCGCTTGTTGTCTATGCCCGGCTCTTTATCAAAGCGCGTGCGGTTAGCGACATACGCTTCGACGCCGATGATGGGCTTGATGCCAGCTGCGGTGCATGCCTTATAGAACTCTATCG
>JAYTYM010000070.1:0-4408 GCA_043742365.1 bacterium
ATGTCTCGCCCAATAAGGCAGATGTCGCAGCACGGAAAGCTTTCGCCGAAAATAAGCGTCGCGCTGATATGGCGACAGAGCGTTGCATCCTCGACTGGAAACAGACCCACATGGCAGGTAACCAAGTACTCCGTGAGGACGAACTTGGCAAGGCAATCGACACATGCAAGGCAAAGTTCACTTCGCCTGCTTCCCAAAGTGGAGCAGGCGGAACGAACAATATCTTGGGTTGGTCGGCAGCATTCCTGGGTGGAACTGCGCTCTTGCATTGGCTGATTGCTATTGTGGGTATCGGTGGAGCATCATTTCTCGGCTACAAGCTGGTGAAAAAAAGTGATACCGCAACAACCACAAAAACGATTGCGAGTTCGCCAAGCTGGATATCGAAGAACAAGGGCTGGGTTGCCCTTGCCTCTCTTTTGCTCGCAGGGCTTTACTTCCAGGACGTGTTGTTGCCTTACGCCGATAAAGCGTGGCAGGCGGTACAAGCTTCACGGCCGAAATCAGGCTTCCCTGATGAGTTCGCAAAGCCGTCGGCGTTCTTTCACAAGGATGCCTATGTGACCTCGCCTAGTAGCCACCCGCTCTATGGCAAGGCGCTTCCTGTTCGTGTCGGGGAACACGCGGGGAGAAATCCCCTCACCAACTTCGTCGATTCGAACAATGGTGGTTACGACAACAAACTCGTGATCATCACCGAACTCGGCGACTATCGGCTGGAGCAGAGTCCGTGCAATCAACCAAAGGTGCACACCGACCGTGAGGTCTATGTCACCTGCATTGGCTCATGGAAGCTCGGCAATACCGCTGCGGGTACATATCAAGCAGTTTATGGTGGAGGTGAGCTTCGAATCCTGACGCTCAGCTCCAATATTGGAGAGAGGATGGTGTTGGAAGTCAGATAACGTTCTTTAAGCCCCAGTGGGGTATAGGCGCCAAGGTTCATCCTTGGCGCTTTTTTTATGAGGAGAACATGAACAACAAGCGGTTCCTGCAATCCCGATATCAACAGCCCTATAATTCTTCACTCAATCTTTATGGGTTATATGCTACAATTTAGGAAATGGCGACCGAAACAAGTATCTCTCCAAGACTAATTTCCTCCGGATCACGTACGGGGCAGGAACTTGCCGCACAGCGAAGGGAGGTGGCTAATGTGCGATCAGTGAGGAACCGCATGCAGACGTCAGCTACATACGAAGAAGAATCGGCTAATTTTAAAGAAAACGCGAAAAACATGGCAGTACGCGGGGGAATGGTACTTTTTTGGCTTGTTGCGGGAATTGCTTTCACTAAAGACCTAATAGATGTTTTCAGCGCACTACTTGATCTTGTCGGAGTAGGACTTACTGCGACTGCAGTTGGGGCACCTGTTGGTATACCAATTTTTGCTTTCTCTGAACTTCTCGATAAGATCTCAGGTATTCTTATCGATTTTACTCTACTTGCATATTTTGGATACATTGGCGGAGGGTTTGCGTTGCGTTTGGTGGTTATGAGTATAGGCGGTATAATAGATATGATTCCGGGTGTAGATGTTCTACCACTTACTACGGTTTCGTTTTTTGCTGCATACCTTCTTGGGCGTGGAGCGAAAAAAGCAATGCAAATCGCAGAAGGCAGAGTTGGTAAAACCGTTGGAGCTGTAGCACGCGTTGGTAAGACTGTATTGAAATATATTTAGGTACATGAAAAAATTCATAATTGTCACTCTTTTTATAGGATTCTTGGCACCGCTTTCAGTATTTGCTGCAGGCCTTGATCTTATCAATATCACCACAAACCCCAAAACACCCGGCCCCAATCAAGATGTGACCATCAGCATGAACTCTTACGCTGTGGACCTCAACACCGCTACCATCATTTGGTTCGTGAACAAAAGCCCAAGCAAGCAGGGTATAGCTGAAAAGACTCTTACCATTCATACAGGTGACCTCGGTACTAAAACTATTGTTGATATCACTATTCTTGGTAATACTGGAAAGATAAGCAAGCAGATTGTTATCGCACCCGCAGAAGTAGACGTACTTTGGGAAGCGCAAACCTATACTCCACCGTTTTATAAAGGCAAGGCGCTTCCTAGCTACAAAAGCCTCGTACGCGTGACTGCTATTCCTCGCTTTAACGCCCTTACAAGTGACCCAACTCAGTATTATTACAAGTGGACGTACAACAAGATCCAAGGCGCGGGAGAGGCACTCGGCAAAAATAGCATAGTTATACCTATGGGTTTCCCTGACTCCAAGATTCCGGTAGCCGTGACAGTAACCCTGCCTGGCACAGACTGGAGTGGCTACAAATTGACCAATATCCCAGGACACGAAGCAAAATTAGTCCTTTATGAGCAAGCACCCTTGCTCGGCGTTCAATTCGATCATGCGCTCACGACGAACCAAACACCGAAGAGAGGTTTAGGAAATACCTTCAATGTTCATGCCGTGCCTTACTATTTCTCAACAGATAACGTACAGAATGGTGAGTTAATATACACATGGACAGTCAATCGCAGCAATGTTGTTACTGGTCTTGATCCTCTAAATATCACACTGACAAAACAAAGCAAGGCTGAGGAAAGTTTCGCGATTTCACTGCGCGCTCAGAACCCAAAGCATATTCTTCAAGAAGGTATCACTCAATCAAACGTCGTACTTCCTGAAGAGAAATAACATAATAACGTTTTTACACATACACCATGGACGAAGAACAAACATCAAGTAAAAAAATATGGATCATCCTTGGAGGGATAGTTCTTCTTCTCCTTATTGGGCTAGTTGTTTTTCTTTTAATGCACAAAAAGGGCACTGATAGCTCCGGCACTAAGTCTATTGGTTCATTATTTGGTAGTTCAGGCGCAGACACTAGTAGGCCCACTCCGAATGATGTCAATTCAGGCACTCCAATAGTGAATGGCACAGCCGGTCAAAATAACGACCAAGGAGAGCCGCTCTTTCGCCAATTAGCTAATATTCCTGTAGCGGGAGCGACGGCAGTCATGCATGATGGCAAGACCTATGTGCGCTATGTTTCAAGAGAAAATGGGAATATTTTTGAAGTTGACCCGATGACTGGTGTTACTTCACAACTTACCAACACCACAATTCCCCGCATTTATGAGGCACTATGGGCAAATTCAGGTAACTCGGTAATTCTACGCTACTTGGTTCATGACCCGCTCTCTCGAACAGATAACATTAAGACTTATCTCGCAAATCTGATTTTGCCAATCAAAGAAGCAAGCTCAACAAGCAATCAACCTGCAGTTGGAACACTGAAGGGTGATTTCCTGCCCGATAATATTTCTGCTGTGAGTGTGTCTGCGGATGGGCAGCACTTATTCTATCTGCTTCCGATCCAAGAGGGTGTTTCAGGAAGTATTGTAAGTATTGTTACCCTCGGCACAAGAGAGGTGTTGCGCAGTACATTTAGTGAATGGTTGCCTGAGCTTTTAAACAGCGGTTTGGTTGTGCTTACCACAAAACCTTCAGCAAGCGTTCCTGGTTACTCCTATCTCTATAATCCCCTCAACAAAACATTCTCTCGACTCGTGCGCGAGAAAAATGGGCTTACCACACACGCAGAAGCAGGGGGTAATCGCATGGTGTACGGAGAGAACGTCTCAGGTAATACTGTTCTTGAACTTTATGACACCAAAGGATTCTTAAATGATGATGGGGAAACGATCCACACTGAACCACTCCAGCTTTCAACCCTTCCTGAAAAGTGTGTTTGGGCTGCTAATCATATTCGATTATTTTGCTCAGCATTTAGTGCTCCAGCGAAAGCAGAGATACCTGATGATTGGTATCAAGGAACTCTTTCTTTCTCTGACACTTTTTGGACAATAAACACTGACACCAGTGAGATAACGTTCTTGGTAGATCCGAGCAAAGAAAAGTCTGCGATGCGCAATTTTGATGTTTTCACTCCATTTACAGGTGGTGATGAGAAGCATTTCTTCTTTATCGACAAGAATGATGCTTCGCTATGGTCTATGCATCTCATTAAAGAGAAGTTCACAACCAGCGAGGAGGCTACTGCGGTAGTAGACACTCCCGTGCTTACTCTCGATGAGCAGAAGGATGCTGTGGGGAGTACCGCAACAAAAACTAACAAGACAACTATTGCGCCCCCACCTACCACAAAGAAGAAGTAGGTGAGTTTGCTGCAGAGTTAATCCGCGATGATTAGTAAGTTGTAGTATACTTGTATAGTTGAAACATTTTTATTTATGAAAAAAACCCTTACCTACGTATTGTTTTTATTCTTCTCTCTGTTGCCCATAACGGCCCTTGCCGCAGCCGCGACCTATAACCTCCTCGCTCCCGTAGGCACTCTTCCAGCCTCAGTGACTCTCACAGTCTACCTTCAAGAAGTGTTTAAGACGGCCATTGGTATCGCTGGGGTTCTC
>JAYTYM010000071.1:0-7127 GCA_043742365.1 bacterium
ACCGACAATTGGGCAAGCGTCCTCCAAACGCCTGTTCTTCACGATTACTTATATTATACGCGCTTTACACAAGACTGTGCAATCAGTTTGTGAGTAACACGTGGACAACTTTTTGCGCATGTGCGCATGGTGCTTTATCTTAGTATTCCTACTCGGTGAGAGTGTTTGTCCTTCCATTTGAATGGCACACAGTCGCCGCCTTCCAGCGGGCGGCGCTGTCACTGCCATTAGCACTTCCAATTTCATATTCCCTTCAGTCATTGAAATTTAGGTCGCTCACTCAAGCGTCCTCATCAGAATGAGGCACCAAGCCGCTTGAGTTCCGAGAGGCCTTACAAGCGGAAGTATGGGTATTAATTGGGAGAATACAGAAGGTGTACATCTTCAAAACTAGAGTTATAGCTAGAGACATCATTCACTGACACCCCACAATATGTACGTAACATCCGAGGCTGATCCCAATTCAATTCACAATCACCAGAATGATCGCCTTTGATAACAATCATTCTTTGTTCTTTATTATTCTGTATATCTTTGATGATAATCCAGGTCACAAAATCAGTTGTTGCGCCACAATTGACGACTTGCACTTTAGCAATATATTTACCATCATCACTCAAGGACTCTTTTTTAATTTCTATTCCGCAATCTCCCGCCAGATTAAAAAAGTATACAAACCATATGCAAATTATAGTGAATGTGACACCAATTATACTAAGAATAACTATTGCTTTTTTCATTCGATTTAAAGTTTGAAATACAATTTTCAAAAAAATGTTTGAGGTGGATTAGGGGGAGTTCAGTTTGGGATGCACCACGGGGAGTACTTCCAAATTTCAGTTCTCGGGGACTCGATGAAATTTTAGGTCGCAAGCGCAGGATTTTTATTGCGGGTGTCGCAGGGGCTGTACTCTGGTACAGTCACGCGACCCCGTAAGAAAAATACTGATGCAGGGCGCCCAAAATGGGCTTACCCAGTCCAGTTGGCGAGCATGATCGAAAAGTCGGTCAAATTAACTGTGCCGTCTTGATTAATATCAGCTACCGCATCACTGGTTTTCCAGTTGAACAAAAGGATAGAGAAATCAACGAGATTTACTTTTCCGTCACGATTAAGGTCGGACCTATTCTTAAAATCAGGATTGGGATTCTCCCCTACACCGATATAGAGTACGGGGCTAAAAATACTTTGATCCTTACTACTTATTAGTGTCTGCGCTTTTACTTGATAAGTTCCCTTTGTGAGGCCTGCAGTCGAAAATGTGAGCTTCCAAGAACCGTTACCATTGGCGGTTGTTGAGGCGGTAAGTATTCCTGTTTGTGCATTGCCTTGTTTATTTAACACTCCTAAGACTTTTTTAAGTGGGATGCCGAACCCTGATACTTGAATATCTCCTCCGATAGGCACAGTAGTGGAAGCGGCCACGATGGTCGGCGAAAGATATATTGGAGCGATGATATTGTTTGTACCACCAATAAGATAGATAGTGGAGTTGTATGTCGAACTTTTATTGCCATTTGCGTCTTTTACGTAGACGCCGTATGTATACGTACCGCGCTGGAGATTTGAGAAAAGGTCAGTGAAGGTACCGAGCACAGAAACTGCTTCTTCTTTGACAATGACACCATCTTGAAGAATGACGAGAGAACCTTGAGGGATGGTTATACCATCGAGAGTGACGTCTCCTCCCTTCAAAAAATTACCTCCACTCCCTCCGCCTGATGGACTTGGTGGCGTGGGAGGTGGTGGTGGAGGAAGCGGCGTAGAAGAAGCGCTAGGGATAACACCTACTTCAAAGTTAATGAGGTAGTCTGTGGTGTTGGCTATCAGGCTCAGTGTCTGACAGCGTACATAAAAATTATAAATAGTGTTTTGGGTCACTACCTCTTCACGATAATGCAGTGTATTAAAATTAACTGCAGTGAAGTCAGTTCCGCCTGACATAAGCGAATACAGCACGCCCGTTGTGGTTGCATAGCGACAGGTAGCGGGTATGTCGGTATTAAGCGAAAGCAACACATTGGTCGTGGCTCCAGGTAGTAGCCCGCTCGGTAGTCCGTTTGAGCGAACGACATCAACGGCGGGGATCTCGATACTCACACCTACAGGTAGGACCATCGCGACCAAGGTAACGCCTGTGTCGATATCTGCATTTGAAGCATCTTTTGTTTGGATGCGAATATGGTATGAGCGCGCAGAGCTCGGCGAAGCAATAAACTGATCACCTGTCGCTCCAACAATAGCGTTATTGCCAATTTTTATTACCACCGTTGTACCTGCCGGTATATCGAAGCCAAGCCCTGAAGCAAGAGTGAGGGTTATCGAGCCCGTAACTCCTGAGACCACAGAAACACCGTCATCTATCGCCGTCTGCGCTGCTGCGAGTGAGCGGTCCGTATAAGGCGCGGGTAAAATTGCAGTCGCAACATCAACATCAGTAAAATCCAGTGCTACGGGAATAGTGAAAGGAATCCCCGCCGTTGCCTCGGGGGTTATGACGATCTTCCCACCTGGAGGTATGGTGTTTGTGACGGTGAACTGAATAGTGTGATTGGTTGAGGTCGCAGAAGGTGTCGAGTCCGATATCGTATCGCTCACCTTGTTTAAATATGCGGCACTTGCAATCAACGGTGCTGTTAAAAAGACCGAGCCGATGACGCTCAAAACAAAAGCTGCTGACCATTGGCGCTGCAAATCTCTACCCAAAAAACTCATTACCCTAATTATACTGCTTCCCGTACTTAAAATATACGACAATCGGGAGCTATAAGGACGCGTCGCGTGCACAGCGAAAACCGACAGCGCTACCGACGAAAGACGTCACGATGGTCGTATTGATACTGAAGATCCCACCCTTATCTGTAAGTGACCAAAATCCTCCGCGCATCATTCCTTTCAAGCCACTTTTGTCGACAAAGAAGTAGTCATCGCCGTATGAGCTCTTTGAGGTTGTTGCGGTCTTGCTTGCGACTCCGTCAGTGTCTACCTCGCTCACGTAGCCATCGTCTGGAATCATGCGCGAGTTATACATACCATCTTGCACGCTTGCGTCTATCCACTCCCATACATTTCCGACCATGTCGTATGCGCCATATGATGAGACACACTTAGGATGTGCTCCCGTCTTGTCTGCACTGCTTTGCCCTATCTGCCCAAGTGCGCACTCTCTACTACCGTCTATCTGTGTGTCAGGAGTACCTAGTGCCGCACGATACCACTCCTTGTTGGACGGCAGTCGCTTACCGGCCTTCGCACAAAGTGCGAGCGCCTCATGCTCTGGCGTATTCACCCATGGCCTTCTCTCGGGTGAAGAGACAGGGAGACACACTTGGTCACCGAGGTTGTTTTCCGTTTCTTGCTGATTGGACGGATCTTTATATGTACATTTGTCGCCGGCAGACTCTTCGTATTTATCAATACAAAATCCCCCACCGGGCTCTTGAACGTATGCCATTTCAGGCGAACAAAGTGGTTTTGTGGTCGAGCTACCTACTCCCGCAAAAAGAGATCGTCCGGGGATGGTAAGCGAATCACTCGCGTGAATTGCGAGGGTGGTAAGTGCGCTTGCAAAGACGACCACTAGTGCGCCCTTCCATATCCGTCCGCTCTTTTTTTTGCGTCTCATATCTGGGTTGTGAACTTCGCGTCATGTGGCAACGCGCCGTGCGCAATCGCCTCTTTTTCTCTTGCTTCTTCGCGCTTGATATCAAAATAAAAATTTAAAAAGATCAGGAGTACAAGCAGCAGAGTCATTGCGCCGAGCACATAGAGCGTCAGCCGCTTATTGGAAGCGATCTGCTCTTGATACTTGGCATCGAGGCTTGCTTCGCGGGCCAACAGATCTTGCTCACGCTGTGTAAGTTCATTCTCCTTATTGGTGAACTGAGCGGCGAGTACGTTGAAGTCGTTGGGTGGGATGGATGCGCTCATCGATGCGACGTTTGCAAGATTCTCGTATGCATTAGTGGCCAATTTACCAAACGTTATGTCGTGCACTCCGAGCTGGGTTACCAAGATCACGCCTGCAATTATTGCAGTATATTGAAAGGCTATTTTACGCTTTGATTCATGCATAAGCACTACCATATGCATTCATCATAATGAGAAATACCCACACAGTAAAGGTCCCCCTAGCAATAGTGGGGGGCATTGAATTCGCTCTAAGATTCATTTTATCGCCGCGAGTGGCGCTATATTCGACCTTTCTTCGTCGTCGGCCCATTAATACGCATTCAGGGCACTTCCAATTTTATACTCCTTTCAGTCATTAAAATTTAGGTCGCTCGGTCGAAGACCAAATGAGGACATTTAGTCTTCTTCCTCGCTAGACGAAGTAAATGGTTTTCACGCAGTATCCCCTATGTTTTAAGCCTTACCTCGCACAGCGGAAACCGACCGCGACTCCGATGAATGATGTCGGGATGGTGGCATTTATCGCACTTACCCCCGCCTTTTCGGACATGTTCCAAAATCCGCCACGAAACATTCCCAGAACACCGCCTTTATCAATAGAGAGGTAGTCGCCATGAAATATTTCCGATGAGCTTGTGGATGTCCTGACGGCGACACCATCGACATCTACTTCGCTTACATAGCCTTCGTCGGGTAGTGTGCGACCTGCATATGTACCCTTCACGACATTTGCATCTATCCACTCCCACACATTTCCGACCATGTCGTATGCGCCTGCGGATGATACACACGCACTGTGTGTACCCGTCTTTTCGGCATGACTTGCTCCTATACGACCAAGTACGCAACCCTCGTCACTGAGAGAGTCGGGGGTGCCAAGCGCTGCACGGTACCATTCAGAATTTTTCGTCAGGTGTTTGCCTACACGCGCACAGAGCTCCATCGCCTGCGCAAGCGGAACGTTCGTCCAAGGTGGGGCATCACTAGCAGAGACTGGGGTGCAGAGAGGTTGCGACACATTGCTGTTCGTATCAAATTGATTTCCAGGGTCCTGTACGGGGCAGAGCTTCCCCGCTGATGCTTCATAGCGATCGATACAAAAACCCCCACCTGAGTCCGAGACATAGACCATATCTATGGGGCAACGTGCCTCTTTGGCGCTTGCACCAACACCCCCCACGAGCTCTCTACTTGGAGGGTTAAATGAGTCATTCGCCTTTATGACCGCGACAGTCAGAAGCATCGCACCGATAGTGACAACAGCACCACGGAAGATGTTGCCGCCTTTCTTTCTGCGTTTGCGAGGTGGCTCGCTATGTGCCCCGCGGGTAGCGCGAACGGGCTCTCTTTGCGGAGCATGTGACTTACGTGGCGCCAACCTCGTCGGTTTT
Source organism: bacterium (assembly GCA_043742365.1). Taxonomy (GTDB): domain Bacteria; phylum Patescibacteriota; class Minisyncoccia; order Phycocordibacterales; family UBA6899; genus MHLP01. Next base: position 5,305 of record JAYTYM010000071.1, read on the forward strand.
AAAATGACATTCCCCATTTGCACTATTTTATCACTTGAAAATTACTGCTACTTTGTTCAACATGACTTGATTAAAAGTTTTTGTTCTATTTTTAAAACTTTCATAATTTGGAGGTAATTCAGTTTTTTCACGCCGAGAGTGTTTGAGAAGTTGTACGAGCAGTACTACTTCCAAACCTCTCGGGGAGGAAAAAATTGAAGGACACCAAATTTGGAAGTTTTACATGAGGACGAAGAAGAGGATCATCAGCCCTAGTATCACCGCAATAAGTAGCGCAATGACTATCGCCGCCAAGCGTGAAAGTCCTTTTGTTGCCTGCGCTGCGCCACGTGACTGGCGTGTTCCTACCCCCGCGAGTTGTCCACGGATGTACATACGTAGGAGAACATAAACAAGGATGATGACGAAGAGTAGCCCACCAAAGAATGGCATGAGGATATTCATCGGTAATACCCAGAACTGCACGACGCGCGAGATGGTCTGTGTGCCGTTCACCCCTTCGATCGCAAGCGCAACGACAGCCTCAAAACGACCCATCTGTATGTCATCGGGTTTCCATGATGCCTTGTATTCGCGGGTAGCCTTAGGGAATACTCCTGCTGCATTATCGTTTACAGGAAGTGAGACAACCTTCTTGCCAAACATGTTGGTGATGTCGATAAGCCCACGAGGTTTTGAAAGTACGTTTCCGCGATTCTCTACCTTTACGGTAAAGCCTACGTCGGCAATGTTGTATATGGTCTTTGTCGAGTAGAATTCGCGTATCTGTGTATCCTCGACAATGTCGCCTGCAACTCGGAAGCTAAGGATCGAGCCGACCTCGAATCCAATTGCTGAACCGTTCTTGACGTCATTTGAAGATTTGTCGCTGACAAATATACCAGCCATGTGCGAACCTGGCTGTGCGCTCTTTGGGAAGTGAATGCTGAAGTGCAACTGCTTTGTCTCACCTGGGTTCAGGTCGAGCTGTGTTTCTTTGTATGTGATCCATGATGCTAGCTCATTGCCTTCAGCATCTTTCTGGTCTGAATAGATCGGATGGAGGTCCGATGCAATGCCTGTGATGTTGCGAGCAAGCGGATAAAGCTTTGCCGGTAAATCTCCGAGATTTTGTACGTTCAGTGTGAACGATCGATCGGTACCCGGATCGATATTGTCTTCGATCGTGGTAGGCGAAAGCTTGAAGCTCACATGTGACTGTGCAGATACAGTCGATGGCACAAGGACAATTAATGAAAGAGTGACGAGAAGAGTGCGAAGAATATTTTTAACGCTAAACATAAAGATTTGCTTTTCCGCATCCCAAGGCTAAAGAGCGCGGCAAAAAGTCGAGATTACATAATAAGTAAGTGATTCTATTATATCGGATATATGCAAATCACAAAACACCTTATCCCCTTTCCATACAAAAAGAACCCCTTGAGAAGAGTTCTTTTCATTAAGTTCATCCGGACAAGATAGAAGCTAATTTGAATGTAATTGGTTCGACATTTTTATTTTCGATGCAGTGTGAGGCGACAAGGGTGCGATATCCCAGAGCGACCCAAATTTCACGACCGCAGGGAAATGAAACTGGAAGTACTCTTGTGGTGACCTGTGAGCGATCTAAATTTCAACGACCCTTTGGGGAGTATGAGATTGCGAGTGCCCTGGCCTATACTTCTACCCGATCAGCTTAAGATGCCAAGCCTTAAGCGTGCCAAAAATGGAAGTTTTAGAAGGTCGGTGTGCAAACGTAGATAAGATGATTGCTATAGTCTGTGGCTGCTTCCTGTAGCGCAGACACTTGGATCTGGTAACCGACGCGTGCCTTGCCGAAGTTT